>JBJMNN010000024.1:0-14863 GCA_045804245.1 Gemmatimonadaceae bacterium
GAGTCGACGTCGTGGTACGAGCCGTAGATCAGCTCCACCTTCACGTCCACCATCGGATAGCCCGCGAGCACGCCGTTCTCGAGCGCTTCCTTGATGCCCTGCTCGATCGGTCCGATGTATTCCCGGGGGATGACGCCGCCGACGATCTTGTCCTCGAAGACGAAGCCCTGGCCCGGCTCGGACGGCTGCATGTTGATCACGCAATGCCCGTACTGGCCCTTACCGCCCGACTGGCGGATGAACTTCCCCTCGATCTTCTCGACCCGCTTCTTGATCGTCTCGCGGTAGGCGACCTGAGGACGCCCGATGTTCGCGTCGACCTTGAACTCGCGCATCATGCGGTCGACGATGATCTCGAGGTGCAGCTCGCCCATCCCCGAGATGATCGTCTGCGACGTCTCGGGATCGGAGTGCACGCGGAAGGTCGGATCCTCCTCGGACAGCTTCTGCAGCGCGATGGCGAGCTTGTCCTGATCCGCCTTCGTCTTCGGCTCGATGGCGACGTCGATGACGGGATTCGGGAACTTCATCGCCTCGAGGATGATCGGGTTGTCGTCGTCGCACATGGTGTCGCCAGTGCGCGTGTCCTTGAGCCCGATCGCGGCGGCGATGTCGCCGGCGCGCACTTCCTCGATCTCCTCACGCTTGTTCGCGTGCATCTGGAGCAGACGCCCGACGCGCTCGCGCTTGTCTTTCGTGGCGTTGTAGACGTAGGAGCCGCTCTTGATCACGCCCGAGTAGCAGCGGAAAAAGGTCAGCTTTCCGACGAACGGATCGGTCGCGATCTTGAACGCGAGCGCGGCGAACGGCGCCTCGTCGTTAACCTGACGCTCCTCGAAGTGCTCGTCGTGATGCGGCAGATGCCCCTGGATCGCGGGCACTTCGATCGGCGACGGGAGGTAGTCGATCACCGCGTCGAGCAGCGCCTGCACGCCCTTGTTCTTGAACGAGGCGCCGCACAGCACGGGGACGAACTCCATCGCGATGGTGGCCTTCCGGATGGCTCGCCGAATCTCGTCGATGCTCAGCTCCACACCGTCGAGGTACTTCGTCATCAGCTCGTCGTCGTGCTCGACGGCGGCCTCGACCGCCTCGTGGCGCGCGGCCTCGACGGCGTCCTTGTACTCGGGCGGCACGTCCACGACTTCGAACGTCTTGCCGAGGCTCGCCTCGTCGAAGATGTACTGCTTGCGCTCGATGACGTCGATGTGGCCGGTGAACAGCTCGCCGGATCCGACCGGGAGCTGCAGCGCGAAGGCGCGCTTGCTCAACCGATCCTTGATCATCGCCATGCAGCGGGTGAAGTCCGCGCCGACGCGATCCATCTTGTTGGAGAAGATCATGCGCGGGACCTTGTACCGGTCCGCCTGGCGCCACACGGTCTCCGTCTGCGGCTCCACGCCGGCGACGGAGTCGAGCAGCGTCACCGCGCCATCGAGCACGCGCAGCGACCGCTCCACCTCGACCGTGAAGTCGACGTGGCCTGGCGTGTCGATGATGTTGATCCGGTACTCCGGCCCGTCACCCTTCTCGTACGACTGGCCGTGGCGCTTCCAGAAGCACGTCGTCGCGGCCGACGTGATCGTGATGCCGCGCTCCTGCTCCTGCTCCATCCAGTCCATCGTCGCAGCGCCTTCGTGCACTTCGCCGATCTTGTGCTGCTTGCCGGTATAGTAAAGGATGCGCTCGGTCGTAGTCGTCTTCCCGGCATCGATGTGAGCCATGATGCCGATGTTCCGGTAGTAATCGAGCGGTGTGGTGCGTGCCATGTCTACCCGTCAGGTGTCAGTCGCGGCGGCCTCGGTGTTCGGGCGCGGGCGAGCAATGCGCAATTCCGGAAATACAAACGCGGGTGGACCAGACGCCCCAACCGGGCCGGTATCCATCCGCTGTCGCCAGGGTGTGCTCGCCTCTGCAGCGCGAGCGGGGACCCAAGGCGCGCCGGCTCGACCAGCCCGGCGTCTAGTTGTCCTGCGTTTCTTCTCGGGAGTGGCATGACGCCACCGGCCTGAAGAGCCTCGACCATACTTCCCGGTCGCCCATAGGGCTCGGCCGCAGTGAGCCGAAAAAATTACCCGTAGCCTTCGGAATTTATTGGAGATACGACGGGAGTCAAGGCACGGCGTACTTCGTTCGGAGTGCGAGCGGGGGTTGGCACTGCCGTACTCGGTACTTCGTACAACGGACGTACCGGGATTTGGCACACCGGCCCCACGAATGAATGGACGCCGCGCCCCGTCGTTACGGCCGCATCACCACCTTCGTGCACCCTTCCCGCTTCTCGGCGAACATCTCGTACCCGCGAGGCGCGTCCTCGAGCGTCAGATGGTGGCTGATGATCGACGTCATGTCGAACTCGCCAGCCAGGACCCGCTCGAGAAGGTCGGGGAGGAACTGCTGCACGTCGCACTGGCCCGCGCGCATCGAGAGCCCTTTCCCGAAGAAGGCGCCGATGGGGAACTTGTCGATGACCCCGCCATAGACGCCGATCAGGCTCACCCGGCCGCCCTTCGCCGCCGCCTGAATCGTCTGCCGTACGACCGTGGGGCGGTCCATCTCCAGCCGCAGCGTCTGCTTCAGCTTGTCCGAGCGCGACAGCAGATCCTGTCCGTGCGCCTCGAGCCCCACCGCGTCGATGCACACGTCTGGACCGCGACCGCCGGTCATCTGCTTCAAGAGTTCGACGACGTCCTCCGTCGCCTCGTAGTTCACGACCTCCGCCCCGCACACGTCGCGCGCCAGGGCGAGCCGCTCGGGAATCCGGTCGATGGCGATCACGCGCTCGGCGCCCTGGGCGAACGCGCTCTGAATGGTGAAGTAGCCGACTGGTCCGCATCCCCATACCGCCGCGGTGTCGCCACGCCGGATCTCGCCGCGGAGCGCGGCTTGCCAGCCCGTCGGCAGGATGTCGGACAGGAAGAGCACCTGATCATCGCTGATGCCGTCCGGGACCTTGATGGGTCCGACGTCGGCGAACGGGACCCGCACGTATTCCGCCTGGCCTCCCGCGTACCCCCCGTACATGTGCGAATAGCCGAAGATCCCCGCCGGCGACGCGCCGTACAGCGCCTCGGGCAGCTCGGCGTTGGGGTTGGAGTTGTCGCAGCAGCTGAAGATTCCGTTGCGACAGTACCAGCAGCGCCCGCACGCGATGGGGAATGGCACCACGACCCGATCGCCTCGCTCGAGTCGCCGAACGCCCTTCCCCACCTCGACGACCTCGCCCATGAACTCGTGACCGAGGACGTCGCCCTTCTGCATCGTCGCGACGAAATGGTTGTACAGATGCAGGTCGGAGCCGCAGATGGCGGTCGCCGTCACCTTCACGATCACGTCGTCCGGCTGGACGATCTCGGGATCGGGCACGGTATCGACGCGCATCTTGCGCGTGCCCTGCCATGTGACGGCGCGCATCGGCTCACCCCCGCGGCGCCGAGCCGACGTAAGCGGAGTCCCCGACCCGGCGCGCCGACGTCGTGATCTCCCCCGTCTCCATCAGCTGCTTGAGCTTGCGGAGGTCCTCGCGGATCTGGCGGTCGGGCTCTTCGGAGAAGAAGTGCGACAGCACCGCGCCGACGCGTCCCGCGGGCGGCTCGTAGTCGAGCGTCACGCGGACGATGGTGCCGCGACGACCCGGTGCGTCCGAGAAATTCACCGAGCCGGCGTTCGACACGTCGGGCTCGCCGACGCTCTTCCAGGCAATGATCTCGTTCGGCACCTCGTTCACGATCTCCGCATCCCACTCGACCGTACGGCCGGCCGGCGCCTTCGCCTGCCAGTGCGAGCGAGTCGGCGAATCGACACGGACGGAGACGAGATGCTCCATGAACCGCGGCAGATTTTCGAAGTTGCGCCAGAACGCGTAGAGCGCTTCGCGCGGCTTGTCGATCGTCACCGAGCGCTCGACCTTGACCGCCTTGCGCGCGTTCACCGTCGCGGCGCGGCTCGTTACGTCGTCGCGGGCCGACGGTCGCAGCACCGTGTCGGCACCGCCGGTGCTCACGCCGAGCGCCTGGTAGACGACGCAGCGGCCGGTGGCACCTCGCGCGATGAAGTAGCTGCCGAACAGCGCCGCGACGATGCCCGCCGGATCGCGCCGGCGGAGACCGACTCCGACGAGTGCCGCTCCGAGCGCGACGGAACTGATCCGCTCTGCCCTGGCGACGTTGTGACGTGAATCTCCGGGAGGATCGAACGACGCCCAGTCGATGTCGTCCTTCGTCGGCTCGGAGACCCGGCGTGGACCTGTGGTGGCGAGAACCATGAGTGTCGTTCCTCGAGTCGATGTCGGTGTACTGCGATCCCGTCAGCGCGCGTCGATCTCGGACACGCTCTCGTTCAGCGTCTGAGCGAGCATCGACACGTCGCCGGCGCGCGTGCCGTCACCATCGCTCCCCGGCGCGCCGGTCGCGACGACGTCGTCCGTGGTTGGAGCGAGCCGCGCGAGCTCCTCGGTGCGGCGCTCCGCGTCGTCTCGCCCGCCGAGGCTGCCGGCGATGGCGATGGCCGCGCCGAGCGCGAGCCCGGCGAGCACCACGGTGCGCGCACTCACCTGCAGGGGCGGCAGGTCGACGATCCCGGAACCGTCCGTGATCGCCGGATGGTCGCGGTAGCGTCCATGCGCCGGCCGAGCCCACACGTCGAAGTGCGCGGCGAGATTGCGCAAACCCTGCTGCAATCGCTCGCCGCGCAGCGGCGGTCCATGACCCGTGATCGCCGCCGTCGGCGCATAGCCGGCGAGATGATTCACCGAAGCGCGCGCCCGATCCCAGTCCGGCGTGAAGTACATCGGCGGCCCGTGGATCTCGGCGCGCTGCGTGAGCGCGGCGAGGAGCGACTCCTGCTTCGTCGTCGTGAACGCGTCGCCGGCGACGACGGTGCGGTCGGAGTCGCGCAGCAGCGAGACGTGTCCCGGCGAATGTCCCGGCGTCGGGATCCAGCGCCAGCCGGGGGCGCCAGGCACGCTCCCATCCGCCGGAAGCTCGCGTGCGTGCCGGCCAAGATCGATCGGACGCTTCGGGAAGAGGGCGGACATCAGGCTCATCGCACCGCCGCCGACGAGCGGGTCGGGAGGCGGATAGGACGACTGACCGGTGAGGTACGGCAGCTCGAGCTCGTGCGCGTAGACGGGCACGTCCCACTCGTGCGCGAGCGTGTGCACGGCGCCGATGTGATCGAAGTGCCCGTGCGTCAGCACGATCGCCGCCGGACGCGAATGCTCGCCGAACATGCGCGCCGCCGCGCGTTTGATCCTGGAGGCGGATCCGGGCAGGCCGCAGTCGACGAGTGTCCAGCCTCGATCGGTAGCGCCGGGCGCGCCGATGAAACACACGTTGACGATCCGGTCGAGCAGATAGGCGAGCTCAGGCGCGACGTACTTGGGGGAGTCGCCGTTCGCGTCGCGATGCATGACGGATTCGAGCATGGCCTCACTCTTGGGTGACGAAGCCGCGGGGGCGGGAGACCGGAGCGAATAGTTCAATGAGTATGCCGCAATGGGTGCCGTGCGCCCGGGCTCGACCGCGGCGAGCTGGGCACGCCGGTCGGCCGGCATGCGCCGTTCGATCTCTCGGCGCGCGAGCGCGGCGAACCTTCGCGGCGACGTCCGGCGATCCGCGGTACGGTCCCACGCGTCGAGGTGCGCCAGCATCTCGTCGAGCGAGATGACGCGCCGCACGCCGTCACGTTCGCGGCGGAAGACGACGTGCGTCCATCCACGCACGCCGACCGGGCGGTGCCAGCAGCCGTCCATGCGCACGCGCCGACCCGCGATCGCGTAGCCGAGGACGCGCTCGAACCGTGAGCGCGGGAGCAGCGTGGTCGGGAAGAGGTCGTCCCAGCGGCACAACCGTCCGACGTCCTCGTAGGCGGCGGGCCGGTCGGGAAGCTCGAGGAGTGACGGTGCGCGGCCGCGCATGACCGCCGCGATGAGCCGGAGCGACAGCGGATCGCCGAGCGCACGGATCGACGCCCAAAACGCGCGTGTCGTACGCGCTGCCATCTTGCGGAGCGACAGACGCCGCCCGGCCGTCGTCGTCCACACGGCGGCGTTCACGTCGCACGTGAACGGATTGGTGGGGAAGCAGGCATGGCGCGCCACCCAGCCCTGCCGCGAGCTGTGGACGACGGGACGAAAGCCCTCGACGACGGGAATGCCGCGGCGTGTCAGCTCGCCGAGGTCGTAGCTCGGCCACGACATGACGTCGCGAACGATGCCGACGATGAGCGTCGCCGTCGCCGCCATCAATCCGGCATCCGGGGTGAAGTCGGCGGTGACCTCGATGCGGTCGCCGCGCGGGCGGACGCCGATCCCCGTCGAGCGGCGGTTCGCCGCGAGCAGCATCACCGGCGCGGCGAGGACGTGCGTCAGCAGGTACGCCAACCGCTCGACGGTGCGGCCGTTCGCGGATTCGTCGGCTGGAACGTCGAAAGTGACGTTGTAATGAGTGCTGAAGCCGACGAGGCGGACGCTCCGCGCATGCCGGCGCTCCCAGTCGTCGAGCTCTTCACGCAGGAAGCCGAGACTTTCCCACAGGGCGCGAGTGCCGCGCGCGCCGCAGCCGCGCTCGATCTCGATCATCGGCGTCGCGAGCTCGATGACCCCCGTATCGAAGTAGACCGCGCCGCCGGTGGGCAGGTGGTACGAGCGTCCGGTTCGATGCACCATCCGGCCGCGCACGATGCGCCGCGGGGATACGAAGACGTCCTCCGGCCGGACCTGCACGTCGTCGACGATCGTCGCGAACTCGGCCTCGATCCCGATCGCCGGCAGGGCGTGCGGCCGCGCACGACGAGCGGCGTGCGCTGCCCGGTCGCTGGATCTGGATCGCTTCCGCTTCACCTGATCGTCGATGATCATGTCGACACCCTCCCGGACCATCCGGGGACGGTCCGGTCCTTCGTCGCCGCGCCCGTCACAACGGGTCGCCCGCGAGCTTGAGGTTGTAGGTCTCTCCGGGCGCCTCGCGTGGCACCGACACCACGTAGCCGAGATCGATGTGCAGGTGGTCGTCGGTGAGCATGCGCGGGTCGCCAAGGGGCCGCGTCCAGACGGTGGGGATCACCTCGCGCGCGAGCGACGCGTAGCGGCGGATGGTCTCCGGCGTATCGAGGTAGGTGTCGCCGATGCGATAGATGTTCGCCGCGGTGCCCCAGCAATGCGGCGACGCGCCCCCCGTTCCCTTGTGTTTCGGCGAGCAATAGCCGCCATTCGCGCCCACAAACACGTAGGTCCCGACCTCCTCACGCAGCTGCTCCAGCGCAAAGGCAAGCAGGAGCGTCGCGCATGGTATGTAGCGCGGAAAGACGCGCAGCGGTGGCGCCTCACGCACGTCGGTGTGGATGAACTCCGAGACGGTGAAGTGCCGAGACAGGTGCGTGTCGCGCGCCTGCTCCCACGACGTCACCTCGTAGAAGTAGCGAGGCAACACGCGTGCGCGGCCGCTGTGGTCGCCCAGAATTCCTCCAGGCATGAGCACGTCTCGGTACCGCTGGTCGAGCCGCTGCCCGTCGACGAGACGCAGGGGGAAGGTCGACGCCGCCAGGTCAGTCGCCATCGATCCGATCCCCGATGAGCGCGGCATACGCGATGTACGATGCCGCGGCGATGGTGGTCGACCGTCCCGTCGCCGACGGCGCCCACTCCGTGAGCACCGCGATGGCGTAGGGCTTCCGGTCCGGCAGGTACACCAAGCCCGCGTCGTGCGCCACGGTGGAGATGTCGCCCGTCTTGTTGGCGACGCGCGCCTGGGGGGGCAGTCCGGCCGGGATACCGCTCCGGAACTGCTGCCGATGGAGGATGTCGAGCATCTGCCGCGAATGCTCGGGACTGAACGCCCGCTCCTCGCCGATCAGGCGCAGCAGCCCGACGAGCCCGCGCGCGGTGACCCGGTTGTTGATCCCGTGATCGTAGGCGGCCTCGTCCTCGACGCCTCGTCGCAGATCGATCCCTTCGAGCCCGAACTCGACGAGCGTACGTTGCACGACCTCCAGCCCGACCAGGTCCAGCAGGAGGTTCGTCGCGAGATTGCTGCTCGACGTGATCATGTGCTCGGCGAGCTCTGAGACCCGTAGCGTCCGTCCGACCTCGCGATGCACCTCGCTGTCGGCGTCGCGATCGACGCGAATGCGGTAGGGCGCGCCGTCGTAGGCACTGATGAACCTGTTGCGCACGTGCACCCGCGACTGTGGCAGCAGCTCGCCGCGATGGATCGCGCCGAAGACTCCAAGCAGCACGGCGAGCTTGATCGTGCTCGCGGCGTGGAACCAGCGGTCGCCGCCGTACTCGAACTCGTGCCCGGTCTCGAAATCCGAGATGGCGACGGCGAGGCCGCGCGCCCGACTCAGCTCCTCGAGCTCGGCGAACCTGCCCTGGAGCTCGCTAGGCGAACGAAGTGAAGGAACCGGGGGACGTCTCGGAACGCGGATCGACATGGCGAGCGAGACAGTCGCAATGGCGATGCCGGAGGCCGATGCTCAGGCTGGTAGTGCCCTACTTACTTCCGGCGGAACGCATCCACTCGTTCATCCTACTCTCGAGGATATCGAGCGGCAGCGCTCCCTGGCTCAGCAGCTCGTCATGGAACGCGCGGATGTCGAATCGTGCACCCAGCTCACGCTCGGCGCGCTGCCGCAGCGCGCGGATCGCCAGCTCGCCGGTCTTGTACGCGAGCGCCTGACCCGGCATCACGATGTACCGATCGACCTCACTCGTGATGTCCTGCTCCGTCTTCGCGCTGTTGGCCGTGAAATATTCGATTGCCTGCGCTCTCGTCCAGCCGAGATCGTGGATGCCGGTGTCGAGCACGAGGCGGATCGCGCGCCACATCTCGTACGAGAGCTGGCCGAACTTCGAATACGGGTCGCGGTACAGACCCAGCTCGGAGCCGAGACTCTCCGCGTACAGTCCCCACCCTTCCGTGAACGCGGTGTAGCCCGCGTACCGTCGGAATTCCGGCACGTCGCGCATCTCCTGCGACAGCGCGATCTGCAGGTGATGGCCCGGCACGGCCTCGTGTGTGGTGAGCGCTTCCATCTCCCACGTCGGCCGCGAGTCGAGCTTGTAGGTATTGACGAAGTACATGCCCGGCTCGTGTGAGTCCGGAGAGCCTGACATGTAGTACGCAGTGGTCTGCGAGGGAGCCGCGTACGAGGGAATCGTCGCGACGCCGTAGGTGAGCCGCGGCAGGCGACCGAAGAGCCGCGACAGCTCGGGATCGATGCGCTTGGCGATGTCGCGGTAGGCGCGCACGAGACTGGCCGAGTCCTTCATGAAGAAGCGCTCGTCGGTGCGCAGCATGGTCACGAACGACTTGAAGTCCCCCGTGTACCCCAACGCGCGGATCGCGCTGTCCATCTGCGCGCGGATGCGCTTCACTTCGGCGAGGCCGAGCGCATGGATCTCGGCCGGGGTACGGCTGGTCGTCGTTTCCAGCTTCACGTTGTACGCGTACCACGCCCGACCATCCGGCAGGCTGCTCCATCCGATGCTCTCGCGTGCCCGCGGGATGTATGTCGAGGAGAGGTATGTCGCGAGCTCGCGATATGCCGGGCGGACGCGTTCCACGTAGACGCGCGTAGCCTCGGCGAGGAGTCGTGCTCGATCGGCCACCGCGATCGCCGGTGGGAATCGGGTGAACGGCTCGAGCAGCGCGCTCTGCCTCGGTGAAGCGGGCACGAGCTGCTCGAACTGCGAGGGTACGTCCCGCAGGGTCACGCCCGGGGGCGTCACGCCGGCCGCGAGACCGCTGTCCAGCAGCACACGCGTCTGCGCGAGCACGGCGGGCAGCGCCGCGAGGCGCACGACGATGCGCTCGTACTCCACGGCGGAGCTCGTCGGCATCCTCGCCAGCACTCGCGCGAGATACTGCGGTCCCTCGCGCTGCGTGACGGCGAGCAGCTGGCGCGGGAAGCGTGCCCCTTCGATGCCTTCCTCGACGTTGCGCTTGAAGATGTCGAAGCTCAGGCGGTCCGACGCATTCAGCCGGCTGCGGTCGATCGCCCCGAGCACGCGCAGCCGATCCGGAAGCTCACGCTTCCGACGCGCGAGCGCCCCTGGCGAGTTGTCGGTCCACCGCTCGTCCTGGCCGGGATAGCCCACGAAGGTCGCGGTCTCCGGAGACTCGACGTTGGTGTACTCCCAGTCGAGGGCGAACAGCGCGGCGAGTCGCGCACTGTCGCCGAGCGACGGACGCGACGCGAGCCGGAGGAACCGCTGATGGAAATCCGGTCGCTGGGCTCGTGGCTGCCCCTGCGCGACGCCGCCTGCGACGACGAGAGCGGTCGTGATGGCGATCGGAATCCGACGAAGCATTCCTACCGATCCGTCGGCGCGGCAGCCCGTGGCAGGGTCAGGATCAGCGTCGCACCCCGGCCCCCTACACTCTCGGCGCGCAGATCGCCGCCCATGCCGCGGGCGAGATCGCGACTGATGGCGAGGCCGAGTCCCGCGCCCTCGGCGGGCATCGTCAACGATCGCTCGAGCTGGACGAAGGGTTCGAAGATCAGCTCGAGCTTGTCGGCGGGGATGCCGACGCCGCTGTCCTTCACGATGATCATCACCTCGTTGGCGTGCGGGCTCTGCGCCAGCTGCAGCTCAACCTCCCCGTGCGCGGGGGTGAACTTCGCCGCGTTGCCGAGGAGGTTGGTGAGAATCTGGATGAGCTTCTCGCGGTCGGCTGCGACGTATGCGTCGGCATCGCGGTCGGCCTCGGGGAGGCGGGAGACGAGCGAGATCTCGCGCGCGGCGAACTGCGGCTGCACGAGCGATACGAGATCGCCGAGGACGCTGCTCACGAGCACGGGCCGGATGCGGTACTCGACGCGTCCGGTCTCGATGCGGCTGAGATTGAGGACGTTGTTGATCAGGCCGAGCAGGTGCCGCTGCGCGCGTCCGATGCGCACGAGCGCTTCGCGCTGACCCTCGGTCACCGGACCATGGAGACCCATCTCGAGGATCTGCGTGTGTCCACCGATGGCGTTGAGCGGCGTGCGCAGCTCGTGGCTCATCACCGCGAGGAAATCGCTCTTCGCGCGGTTGGCCCGCTCGGCGGCGAGGCGTGCCTCGAGCTCCGCGCGGTGCAGCCTGGCGTTGTCCATCGCGAGCGCCGCGCGCCGCGCGAGCTCGAGCGCCAGCGCGAGATCCGCGTGACCGTAGCGCCGCCCCGACTCCGCGCTGATCAGTGTGAGTGCGCCGAGCGTGCGGTCGTGCGCCACGAGCGGCACGACGATGGCCGAGCGGACCCCGACCTCGCGGATGAGACGTAGGTGTTCCTCGTCGACGGCCCCCGCGACGAGGAGCTCGTCGGGAATCTCCGGGTAGAGCTCCGGCTCGCCGGTGCGGATGACGTTCGGGCTGCCGGTTGCCGCATCGGGATTCGGCGGATAGCGGCGGCTCAGCTCGCGCGCCCACTTCACCTTTTCGGGATCGATGTGCGCGACGGCGAGCTGCACGAGCGCGCCGTCGTCGCCGACGATCTCGACGCTGCACCAGTCGGCCAGCTCGGGCACCACCAGCTTGGCGAAGTCGTTCAGCGTGCGCTGATAGTCGAGCGACTCGCTCAAGACCTCACTCGCACGGGCGAGATACCTGGCGGCCTCCTCGGCCCGCTTTCGCTCCGTGACGTCCTTCCATTGGATGGCGAGCCCGTCGTGGGGCAACGGATAGCAGAACAGCGAGGACCACTGCTGCCCGTCCATGCTGCGCGCCTCGAACGAAAGAGGGATCCGCTCCGACATCGCGCGTCGCATGCCGCGCTCGATGTCCGTACCCATGAGCTCCGGATAGACGTCCCAGACGCTCCTGCCGATCAGCTCAGCCCGCATGTGCCCCGACGCACCGAAGATCTCCGCGGCCCTCGCGTTGATGTAGCGGAAGCGCCAGTGCTCATCCTGCACGACGAACGGATCGGCGATGCTCTCGAGGATCTCGCGCGTGAAGCGCTCGGAGCCCTCCGCGGCGGTCCGGGCGAGCTCCGCCTCTGCCACTGCCTGCTCGAGCTGCTCGTTGGTCTGCTCGAGATCCTCGGTGAGCGACTGCGCCTCCTCGGTCTGCGCCTCGAGCTCGACGGCCTGCTCCTGAAGGGTCTGGTTGAGGAGGTTGAGCTCGAGCGTGCGCGCTTCGGCGGCTGCGCGCGCTGCCGACTCGGCCGCGAGTCGCACCGCCTGCTGTTCCGCTGCCCTTCGTTCCGTCAGGTCGCGGGTGACTTTCGCGAAGCCGATGACCTCGCCCTGCTCGTCGCGTAGCGCGGTCACGATCACGTTCGCCCAGAACTGCGAGCCGTCCTTTCGAATGCGCCAGCCCTCGTCCTCGAACCGGCCAAGGCGTGCCGCGCTCGCGAGCTCCGCCTCCGGCTTCCCCGCCGCTATGTCCTCGGGAGGATAGAACGCGGAAAAATGGCGGCCGATGATCTCGTTCGCCTCATAGCCCTTGAGCTGCTGCGCGCCGACGTTCCAGGTGAGCACGTACCCGCGTGCATCGAGCGCGAAGATGGCATAGTCGCGGACGCTGGCGACGAGCAGTCGATAGAGCTCGGCGGGTTCGTCTGCACGCTCGTCATCCACCGTGCGAGGCAGATCGTGCTCATGGCGCGGCATCGTCATGCGACGGGCGAGCGACGCCAGCGTTCGAAAGGAGGCGAGGCTGGCATGCTGGTCATCGGTCGCACGAATGGGTGGCGGCGCAAGCGCACGATGATAGAAGCACGTGGAATCGGACGCCAGAACGCCCAGCCCGCCTGGCAGCGTCCAATCGCTCATGGTATTGTCGGCCGATGTCGTCCACTTCTGCAGTACCCCGGCTCATCGCGCTCGATTGGGGGACGACGTCGCTTCGTGCATACCTGCTCGGTGATCGCGGCGCCGTCCTCGATCGGCGAGCGGAACCGTTGGGGATCCTTCGCGTCCCCGAGCGGGATTTCGGCGCGGTGTTCGGTATGATCACGAGTGCGTGGCGCGCGCGCTACCCTTCGCTCCCGGCGATCGCTTCGGGGATGATCGGCAGCGCGCAGGGGTGGATCGAGGCGCCGTACGCGAGCCTGCCGGCGGACGTCGACTCGGTGGCGCAAGCGTTGGCGACGGTCCCCGAAGTGGGCCTGCTGATCGTGCCCGGGCTCGCGCAGCGCGACGGCGCGCCGGACGTGATGCGCGGCGAGGAAACGCAGCTGTTCGGCGCGATGTCCGAGTCGGCTGCGCTGACCGAGGGCGGAGTGGCGGTGCTCCCGGGAACGCATTCGAAGTGGGCCCGCATCGCCGGCGGCCGCATCGAGGGCTTCACGACCTACATCACCGGCGAGCTGTTCGCGGTGCTGTCGCGCCATTCGATCCTCGGCCGGCTCGCCGGTGCGAGTGCCGAGGACCTCGCACCAGGCGCGGCGTTCATGCGCGGTGTGCGTCACGCCCGCGACGTGGCGGGGGGACTTGCCAGTCTCGTCTTCGCGGCGCGGTCCACGGTGCTCGTGGGCGACCTGCCCGCGGAGGACAGCCTGGAGTTTCTGTCCGGAGTGCTGATCGGGGACGAGGTACGCGCGGGACTGGCCACCGGCGACCGGCCGCGCGTGCTGATCGGGGAGCCCGCCCTGTGCAGTCGCTACGGCGCGGCGCTCGGCGAGTTCGGCGTCACCGGGATCGCGGTGCTCGGAGACACGGCGCCGGCTGGACTGTGGCAGATCGCCCTCCACGCCTTTCCCGAGCTCCAACGAGCGGACGGGTCCTCGCGTAGACCAGTATCCGCGTGAATTAGTCAGGCTGGTTGCCCAACGCGGTCACCGCGCGCATTCTCATCGGACGTCTGGATTCGAACGCACGCCTCGTTCGCTCGCCCATCCACACCGCTGCCCACCGACCCATGAGCACTTCACGCCGTACGTTCCTCAAGACCTCGGCGCTGGCCGCCGCTGGTACCGTCCTCCCTGCCCGCTCCTGGGCCAACGTCCTCGGCGCGAACGACGACATTCGCGTTGCGGTGATCGGGCTCCATGGCCGCGGCATGAACCACGTGTCGAGCCTGCAGCGCATCTCAGGCGTACGCATCGTCGCGATCTGCGATCCCGACACCGCGGTACTGGACATGGCGCAGAAGCGCGGCAACCTGCCCGATGTGAAGCGGTACACCGACATCCGCGAGCTACTCGCGAACAAGGACATCGATGCCGTGACGATCGCGACGCCGAACCACTGGCACTCGCTCGCCGCGATCTGGGCGGTGCAGAACGGCAAGGACGTCTACGTCGAGAAGCCCGTCTCGCACAACGTGTGGGAAGGGCGTCAGCTCGTGAACGCGGCGAAGAAGTACAACAAGGTCGTGCAGGCGGGCACGCAGATCCGCTCCGGTGAAGGGCTGCAGGAAGCCGTGCAGTGGATTCGCGCGGGCAACCTGGGCAAGATCACGGCGGCGCGCGGCTTCTGCTACAAGCGTCGCGACAGCATCGGCAAGACGTCGGGCCCGCAGCCGATCCCCGCGACGGTGAACTACGATCTGTGGACGGGGCCGGCGCCGCTCGTGCCGCCGCACCGCAACAACCCCAAGAACGGTCCGATCCACTACGACTGGCACTGGGTGTATCTCTACGGCAACGGCGACGTCGGCAACCAGGGCATCCATCAGATGGACGTGGCTCGCTGGTTCCTCGGCGAGTCGGGCCTCCCGCGCCACTCGCTCAGCATCGGCGGCCGCCTCGGCTACATCGACGATGGCGACACGCCCAACACCCAGGTCGTGATCCACGACTATGCGACTGCACCGTTGATCTTCGAGGTGCGTGGACTGCCCAAGAAGGCGGGTATCGCCAGCGCGGGCGGCGATCCCGCGGCCAACCAGGGCGGCGGCGCGAGCGGCATGGACAAGTATCGCGGCGTCGACATCGGC
>JBJMNN010000025.1:0-11718 GCA_045804245.1 Gemmatimonadaceae bacterium
GAGCCGCGGCGCGGAGAGCGTGCCTTTCATGCCGCACGACGGACACTGGGCGTCCGGCGTCCCCGGCGTCCCTTTTATCTTCGGATCGTCGGCGCGGAATCTTTTCTTGCAGTTCTTGCAGTCAACGAGTGGATCGACGAAGCCGCCGACGTGACCGCTCGCTTCCCACACGCGCGGATGCATCAGGATCGCCGCATCGAGCCCCTCGATGTCGTCGCGCGCGCGCACCATCGCGCGCCACCACGAGTCCTTGAGATTCTTCTTCAGCTCGACGCCGAGCGGCCCGTAATCCCACACCGAGCCGGTGCCCCCGTAAATCTCGGAGCTCTGGAAGATGAAGCCGCGCCGCTTGCACAGCGACACGAGCTTGTCCATGACGTCGGGGAGTGTGGTGGAGGGCATTGGGCGGGAGAGCGGTGATTTGGTGAGTTGGATAGTTGGATAGTTGGATAGCTGGTCGGTGAACTAGTGAACCGAACGGCCCCGGCAACAACCAGCATGGAGCCCACACGTGGAGGTCGCACGCCGGTTGAGCAGCCCGTGCAGCTCGATGCACCAATCAACCGACCAACCAACCAGCGATCCAACTCACCAACTCACCAGTCTATTCAGGTATCGAGCTCGGCGCTGAGTCTCGGCGCTGCAGGCGCCGCCTGGCCGAGCAGCCGCGCGACGATCTGGTCGCCGTGGAATCGGCCGTTCTCGATGAAGATCTTGTTCGCGTCGTAGCCCGCGACCACGACGCCGGCGATGAACAGCCCGGGCTCCGTCGTCTCGAGTGTCGTCGAATCGTGCTGCGGAATCCCCGTCGCGGGATCGATCGGCACGCCGGCTTCCGCCAGCAGCGCCGTGTTTGGCGCGAAGCCGGTCATCACGTAGACGAATCGCGCATCGAGCCGCTCCTCGCCCGCCGGTCCGCGAATCGTCACCGAGCCCGGTGCGATCGCCGTCACTCGGCTCTCCCACCGCGCTGCGATCGCGCCCTCCCGCATCCGGTTCTCGACGTCCGGGAGCACCCACGGCTTGATCCGCTTGTCGAACGTCGGGCCGAAGTGCACGAGCGTCACGCGCGCCCCGCAGCGCCAGAGATCGAGCGTCGCCTCCGCGGCGGAATTCCCACCGCCGACGACGACGACGTCCTGGTCGTATGCGCCGTGTCCCTCGCGGTACACGTGCGCCACCTGCAGCAGCGATTCGCCCGGCACGCCGAGCAGGTTGGGCGAGCCGAAGTATCCGGTCGCGACGCACACGGCGCGCGCCGTCGTCCGCCAGCGCTCTCCTTCCATCGACTCGGAGTGCACCACCCATCCACGCTCGCTCCGCTCCAGACGGCTCACTCGCTCGTACTGGTGCACGTCGAGCCCGAAGTGCCGCACGATGGCGCGGTAGTAGGCGAGCCCCTCGCGTCGCGTCGGCTTGTCGTCGGCGACGAGAAAGGGCATTCCGCCCAGTGCGAGCTTCTCCGCCGTGGAGAAGAACTTCACGTAGTACGGGTACTGCGTGATCGTGCTGACGACGGCGCCCGTGTCGAGCACGCGCGCACGCAATCCCACACGCTGCGCCGAGATCGCCGCCGCGAGCCCGCACGGCCCCGCACCGACGATCAGCAGATCGACGTCGTGCATCCCCGAGTCCGCCGCCCCCATGATCACCGGCTACAACCCGATGATCTGATCGCGCCTCGTGCCGACGCTCACGTACGTGATCGGCGCTTCCACCAGCGCCTCGATCCGGTCGAGGTAGCGCCGTGCTTCGCTCGGCAGCTCCGCCAGCGTGCGCGCCTCCGCCGTCGACCGCTTCCAGCCGTCGAACCACTCGTACTTCGGCTTCACGCAATCGAGCTTCGCCAGATCGCCCGGAAAGTCCTCGTGCACCTCGCCCGCGATCTCGTAGCCGACGCACACGCCGAGCCGGTCGAGCGTGTCGAGCACGTCGAGCTTGGTCACGGCGAGGTCCGTGAGCCCGTTCACGCGCGTCGCGTAGCGCACGACCAGCGCGTCGAACCAGCCGCACCGGCGCGGGCGTCCCGTCGTCGCACCATACTCGTTGCCGAGCTTGCGTACCTCCGTCTGGAGCGGCTCTTCGAGTTCGGTGGGCAGCGGGCCATTTCCGACGCGCGTCGTGTACGCCTTCACCACGCCGAGCACGCGGTCGATCGCGTTCGGCCCGATGCCGACGCCCACCGCCGCGCCCCCCGCCGTCGTGTTGCTCGACGTCACGAACGGATACGTCCCGTGGTCGATGTCGAGCAGCGAGCCCTGCGCCCCCTCGAGCAGCACGGCCGCGCCCGCGTGCACCGCGCGGTGCACGGTGAGGCTCACGTCATCGGCGAGCGGCAGCAGCCGCTCGCTCAGGCGTG
The DNA here is from genome assembly GCA_045804245.1 of Gemmatimonadaceae bacterium. Lineage (GTDB taxonomy): Bacteria > Gemmatimonadota > Gemmatimonadetes > Gemmatimonadales > Gemmatimonadaceae > AG11. The sequence goes on from JBJMNN010000025.1 coordinate 2,360, forward strand.
CGAGCAGCGCGAGGACCGCGTCGACGTCCACGGCCTTGTCGGAGCCGCTGCGCGCGAGCATCCCGCGCGCATGCTCCGCCCCCTTCTCCACCACGTCGCGCAGCCGCTCCGGATGGCTGAGGTCGAGCACGCGCACGCCGCGGCGACCGATCTTGTCCTCGTACGCCGGGCCGATGCCGCGCCCCGTCGTGCCGATCGCCTTGCTCGACGCGCTCGCGCCGTCCACCGCCTTGTGATACGGCAACACGAGGTGCGCACGCTCGCTCACGTAGAGCCGGCCCTCGACGTCCACGCCCGCCTTCACGAGACCGTCGATCTCGTCGAACAGCGTGTCGGGATCGAGCACGACACCATTGCCGATCGCGCAGCGCACGCCAGGGTGCAGGATCCCGCTCGGGATCTGGTGCAGTACGAAGGAACGGTCACCGAGGTCGACGGTGTGGCCCGCGTTCGCGCCACCCTGATACCGCACGACCCAATCGGCACGCTCGGCGAGCACGTCCACCAGCTTCCCCTTCCCCTCGTCGCCCCACTGCGCGCCCACGACGACGACGACGCGCGATTCCGGATCGAACATGACACTCCCGAGCGGTGAATTCGTGCTGCAAACACACAAAACGCCCCGCGAGGCGCGGGGCGTTGTTTGAATCTAGGATGCGGGGGCGGAGAGTCAATCGCGCGCCCATCGAGAGCTCGACGCGGCCCGTCGGCAGATTGCGGTCATTTCGAGCGAAGTCGAGGAATCTGCACTTCTCGCCGGCTGGATACTACGGCTTCCTGGACTTCGGCAGCTTCGTTCGTGCGCTCCCGCTGGCGTTCCACTCCTTGATCAGGTCGAACTGCATCCGCTGCATCGTCTGCGCGGCCGAGGCGTCTCCGGCGCCCGCCGCGAGAGCGAGCTTCTGCATCTCTGCCTGATACTTCAGCGCGAGCACCTCCCACGACTCGAGCCTCGCCTTCGCCGTCGCATCCCCCGCGCTGGCGGCCATCGAGAGCTGCATCATCTCCTGCTGGAACGTCGTGAGCGCGTCGATGTCCGCCTGGGAATAGCCAGCGGTCGCATACGCGTTCGCTATCGCTGCGGAGTTCGCTCGCGCACCGGCGGCGGCGTTCGCCATCGCGCTCTGCTGCATCGCCTGCATCTGAGCGGCATCCATCCCGCCGACGCCCGGCACTCCGACCTTCCCCGCCGACTTCTGCATCGCGCGCTGCTGCGCGCTCATCTTCGCGTTGGCGAGCGCCTGCTGGCCGATGCTCATCGGATCGAGGCCGAGCTTCTTCGCCACGAGATTGCTCGCGCCGATGCCGGTCGCGGCGAGCGCCGCGTCCTTCGCCGAGATGCCAGTCGCCGACTCCAGCGCCCCGTTGGCCGAGCTCACGACACCCGCGGTCTTCTGCAGGAAGCACTTGCCTACTTTCACCGACTCCGGCGCCACGCCCGCCGCGATCTGCGCGAGGCTGTCCTTCGCCCGCGCCGCAGAATCGGGCGCGCTGAACTTCTCCTTCAGCTTCTTGAGTCGCCCGAGCTGAGCGTGCGCGGGGCTCGGCATCAGCGCGATGAGCAGCGCGCCTGCGGTGAGCCACCGCGTGAGATTGTTGGAGATGCTTGCGTGAACGCCGATTTCGGTCGTCATCGACCGTTCAGTACCGATCTTCATCGTCGGGGTCCCCCACATACGCCTGGCTTCGTCCACGCGGCGCGCATTCGCGCGTCGGCCCGCGGGCGTCGTCGGCGAGGGGGTCTACTCTACTACGACATGTTTCCCTTCGCCAGCGAGCGTGCTCGATCGTTCCGGCGCTCTACGCACGTCCAGGATTCGCGTGGGCCGGAGTCAGATCATGGAGGCCAGCAGCGTCAGCGCGGCCATGCCGACACCAATCGCGACCTTCATGGCGGCCGCGACCGCTCGCCCAATCAGGGCGCCGATGGCCACACGGGTAGCCGTCCCGCCCTCGGCGCTGCGTGAGTACTCGCCGATGAATGCGCCCACGAACGCGCCGGCGAACGCGCCCAGCACCGGCCCGACGATCGGCACCGGCACGCCGACGAAGGCCCCGACCGTGCCGCCGATGATCGCGCCCCAGCTCGCCCGGCGGGACCCGCCGTACTTCCGCGTGTACTTCGCCGAGAGCGTGAACTCCAGCACCTCGCCCACGACCGCCAGTCCGAAGACGACGGCGATCGTGAACATCGAGATGGATCCCGGCACGAGGATCTGATAGCCGAGCGCCGCGGCGGCGATGATCCACGTGCCAGGGAGGCCGAACGGGATCATGATCAGCCCGAGGAACATCACCGCCGCGAGGAGGAGCTGATTCATCGGGCCAGCGCCTCCGCCGTGCGCGCGAGCACCCACCCCATCGGATCGACCTGCGATCCGGTCAGCGCGTCGAGGGTATCGCGCCGGGTGTGCACCCGCGACAGCGTCTTCATGGATCCGTGGCTGAGTGTGGCGGCGCTCCATCCGGCGCCCGCGAACGCGACGGAGTCGAGCAGCATTCCCGGCGGCATCCGCAGCACGCGCACCTCCCCCGCCGCGCCCTCCACGGCGTCCACGATGAGCCCGGGTCTCGTTCGCGTGTACATGAGGATCAGCTCTCCCTGGTCGTCCACGCCGTCGCAGTTCATCACGATCGCCCGCTCCCCGGCATGCGCCCGTACCCAGGCGCGCGCGCCCGCCAGGCCCAGCTCCTCCGCGCTCGGGATCAGCACGCCCACGGACGCGGTCGGGTCGATCAGCGCCGCCGCGGCCAGCACCGCCGCGACCCCCGACGCATTATCCACCGCGCCGGGCGACTCGTTGCGCACCACACTCGCCGCCACCGCGCGCCCACCAACGGCGGCCAGCACCGCGCAGGTCATCCAGAGGATGGTACGCGACGAGCCAGTGCCGAGTGTCAGCGCCAGCGCGACACCCGTCAGCACGACGCTCGTCGCCAGAATCGCGAAGCCGGCGATCCGGACTCCCGTCGACAGCGGCTGCGACTTGCTGTCGACGTGGGCCACGAGCCACACGCGCGGCGGCGCATCGCCACGCCGCGCGATCAGATTCAGCCCATCGCTGCGCAGCCACGGCACTTCGAGCACGGCGTCGCCAAGCATGCTCCAGACGAACAGTATCAGCACCACCAGACCCGCCCCGAACGCGATCGAGGAGGCGACGACCGCTCCCTCGATGACCGCCAGCCAGATCGTCACCAGCACCGACACGGCGGCGATCGCGCCGGCGACGGGAGTGCCATACCGGCCGGGAAACGCCGAGTAGTTGAACGACTCGGTCGAGACCTCGAAGCCCAAGTTGCGCAGCACCGCCGCGCAGTACTCGCGTGCCTCGCGCTCCTCGGCGCTTCCCGCGGCGCGGGGTGCGCGCCCGAGCACGCGCAGGTGGCCGACGCCGTCTGTTCCCCACGCCTCTTCCAGGCTCTGATCCGGCTGTTCGTGCGTCATCGCCGTTGAAGAAACCTGATCGGTGCTTCGCGGCGCCAGTGGGTGGAGACCAACGCAAGCGGGGGCGACGGCCAACGCCGTCGCCCCCGCTCACTCCACACCAGATGCCGATTTCCGCGATGCGAGTTCGGGCTACTGCTGGTAGAAGTCGAATCCCCCCCCTCCATTGGTCATTCCTTCCATGCCACCACCCGCCGGTGCGGCGGCCGGCACGGCTTCCGTCTCGCCGGGTGTCTTCGGCGAGGCCGACGCGACGCGGCGGAACATCCGCATCTTGAGCTCGAAGTCCGACGGGTTCGTCGCCGCGGCCATCGCCGTGTCGAAGGTGACTTCGCCCGACTGCACGAGATCGGCCAGGTGCTGGTCGAACGTCTGCATGCCGTACTGGTCGCGTCCGTCCGCGATGTAGTCGCGAATCTCGCCAATGCGCTTCCCGTCGGCGATCATGTCGCGAACGGCGGGGGTGACGACGAGCACTTCGGCCGCCACCGCGCGCCCCTTGCCGTCCGCGCGCGGCAGCAATCGCTGCGACACCACCGAGTGCAGGGTCTCGCTCAGACGGATGCGCACCACTTCCTGCTCCTCCGGCGGGAAGATCGCCATGATGCGGAGGATCGTGCTCTGCGCGTCGGGCGTGTGCAGCGTCGAGATCAGCAGATGGCCGGTCTCGGCCGCCTTGATCGCCGTGTCCACCGTATCCGCATCGCGCATCTCGCCGATCATGATCACATCGGGATCCTGACGCAGTGCGGCGCGCAGTCCCATCTTGAAGTCCACCGTGTCGCTGCCGATCTCGCGCTGCGTGATCGAGCTGTGCCTGTCGCGGTGCAGGAACTCGATCGGGTTCTCCAGCGTGAGGATGTGGCGGTTCTCGTGCTGGTTGATGAAGTTCACCATCGCCGCCATCGTGCTCGACTTCCCCGATCCGGTCACGCCGGTCACGAGCACCATCCCGCGCTCCGCCTGGGCGACCGTCGCGAGCACCGGCGGAAGTCGCAGCGATTCGAACGTCGGGATGTCGAACGGGATCGCCCGCATCACGATCATGAAGCTCGAGCGCTGCTTCAGGATGTTGACGCGGAACCGTCCCACACCGGCCACCGACCAGGAGCAGTCGTAGTCGGTCAGCGTGTCGATGCGCGCCTTGTCGTCCTCGTTCGACATCAGATGGAGCGCGATCGTCCGCGTCTGCTCCTGCGTCAGCGCCTGCTTGGTCAGCGGGACGAGCTTGCCGTGGATGCGGGCGCGGAACACGTCCCCAGCCTTGATGTGCAGGTCGGACGCGCCGCGTTCCACGGCGGCCTTGATGATTCGCTCCATGAGATCAGTACCCTGCGTGCTTGTCGACGAGGTTGCGTAGGGGCTGGCCGTTGGCGTACCGGTGCCAGTTGTCGAGGAACAGATCGAGCGACCGAGGCCAGAACCGGCCCGGCGACACCGGAGACACGTGCGGGACCACCAGCGCCGAACGGAGATCCCAGAGCCGGCTTTGCGGGCTCAACGGCTCTTCGTTGAAGACGTCGAGTACCGCGCCGCGTAACCGGCCCGACTCGAGAAGATCGGCAACAGCCTCCTCGTCGAGCAGCGCACCTCGCGCGACGTTCACGACGATCGCGCCCGCAGGCAGCCGCTCCAGCCGCTCCCGCGTCATCAGCCGGGTGGTCCCGGCGGTGAGAGGAGCGGCAAGCACCAGCACCTGAGCGCGCCCGAGCTCCGCGTCCAGCGCCGCCGGACCGACGACCGAAGCGAATCCAGGCGGCACTCCGAGCTCGGGCCGGCGCCGCACCCCCACGCAGGTCGCGCCGAGTGCCGACAGTCGCGTCGCCGTCGCCTGGCCGATCCCGCCCGTCCCGATGATCAGCACCTGGGTGTCGCCCAGCTCGCGCAGCGGCGACTCGTCGGCGACGAAGAACGCCTTGCTCCACTCCCCGCGCCGCTGCTGGTCGATGGCGACGTCGAGCCCGCGCATGAAGTGCAGCAGCCCGCCGATGATGAACTCCGCCATCGGGATCGAGTGGATCCCCGCCGCGTTCGTGAGCAGGATGTCGGTGTCCGCGATCCCCGACCTGAGCACGTTCCCGACCCCGGCCGCCGCCGAATGCACCCAGCGGAGCCGCCGCGCCGCCGCCAGGAGGTCCGCGGTGAACCCGAAGCCGAAATACGCTTCCGCCTCCCCGATCAGCTCGACCGCCTCTCGGCTCGCCCCTTGGGGACCGTCGCCGTCCGAGCTGGTCGGCGCCCGGACGGCCGCCACTTCCCACCCCTGCGGCGCCTCGACGCGGAGCCTGGCCTCGCCGGCGGCCGTCAGCGCCCAGTTCCTCGACGTCGCGGCGAGGTCGACGACAAGCCGCCGGGTTCCGTCAATCAAAGTTCACTCCGAGGATGAAGTCACGGCGCATCAGCTCGCCGGCAGCCACGTCGAACTGCCGGGACGGCCCGGCCAGCTTGAGCTCGAACGTGCGGTCCTCCGGGTGATCGAACACCCGCTGGTGCTCGATGACGAGGCCGTGCGCCCGGAGCGCGACTTCCAGATCCTCGGGGGGCGTGGCGACGCGGGTCCGGATCGTCGCCGTGACGCGCCGCCGCAGCCGCCGCACGTAGATCTCGAGCCGGCCGAGCGCCGCGAGCACGAACGTCACGAGCAGACCGGCGCCCAGTGCCTCGACGTAGTAACCGCCGCCGACGGTGAGCCCGATCGCCGCGACGACCCAGATCGTCGCCGCCGACGTGAGGCCGGTGACCACCCCCTGGCCCTGCATGATGGTGCCCGCGCCGAGGAAGCCGACGCCGCTCACTACCTGGGCGGCGATGCGCGCCGGGTCGCCGATCCGCTGGCCGTCCACGAGACCGACGCGGTTCGAGACGTCCATCAGCAGCGCGGCGCCGAGACAGATCAGGATGTTGGTGCGGAGGCCGGCCGGCTTCCCCGAGAGCTCGCGCTCGAAGCCGATGATGCCGCCGAGGAACACCGCGAGCGAGAGCTTGATGAGGAGGTCGAGGCGCAGGACGCGCGCGACCTCCATCATCTCGGGAATGTTGTCCTGCGTCGGAGAGATGAGAATGGCGGGCTCCCGCCCGCCGTCGGCTACCGCACGTCGAGGTCGCGCACGTCGTCCTGCGTGGTATCCGGGGAGCTGTCCCCGTACGCCATGCTGCGTGCCTGTGCCTCGAGCGCGTCGATCGCCGCCTCGTCGGGCTCGGTCGGTGTCGCGAACGTCCGGAAGACGGTGCTGCCGCACTGCTCGCAGCTCACCGCCGCCGGCACTTCCCGTGTGAAGAACTTCTCCTTGCCGCAGGTGAGGCAGACCAGCGTCACGATGCCCCGTGGACCGTCCATCGCCATCGCTCCCTCGTGTTATCGGTACGAGGGGGGAAGTGCAAGCATGCGGCCACGGACACGATCATGATCTCCGAGCGGACGAGGATGAGACCGCCGTCCCACGACCGCGAACGACGGCGTCCACTCCGGATTCCGCATCACCGTCAACGCGACGTCCACCGCTGCCTGGACCGTGATGAGTGCCGCGCCCAGTATGACGATCACGCGGCGCAACTCGCCACGCGGGGGAAACGCGCGCGCGTAGAGCGCGCAGCCGATCACCACCACGACGCTCTCGAGAGCGAAGTCGGCCGCGGGGAAGCTGTAGAGGCCGAGGCCGATTGACGGTTCGCCGAACAGCAGCGGCTTGCGACCGGTCAACAGATCGGCGGGCCAGTGCAGCAGCCACGCGAGGAAGATGGTCCCCGCGCCGGGACGGCGCGCCGCGGCGTACAGCGCCGCCGCGAGGCCGCCACCGATTAGCACCGCCGCGATGGAGTGCGTCAGCACCGCCGTCGCCTCGCGCTTGATCGGGAGCATCATTGACAGCAGCTCCAGCCAGTCGGGGCCGAACGCGGCGAGAACGAGAAGAGCGATCGGCAGGCGCGGCGCGCGGCGCCTCAGTGCGAGCGCGAGGGCGGCATGTCCGGCGTACACGTCAGGGAATCGTCACGCGCGGCAGCCGCCGGGTCCGCGCATCCTCTCCTCGAGAACGTCCGAGCGCACGCGCAGCCACCGGTCCGCGAGCCAGACGATCAGCACCGGGACGAGCAGCGCGGCGAACAGCTTCATCGGATGCAGTCCCCAGCGGTACTGCTCCGCGAGGAGATCGACGATGCGCTCGATCGCTGGCACTCAGGCGTTCGGTGCCGATCGGCTTCGCCGCCGCGCGCAGCTCTCGCAGAGCGTGGCGCTCGCCACCAGCTGCGCGCCGCAGCTCCCGCACAGCGAGTAGACGCGAACTCCCTGCGAGGTCACCTCGCGAAGGATCGGCCGATCCATCGTTACGAGGAACGGCAGCGCGCTGACCTGGGGCGCGACCGGCGCACCGCTGAGGCGGCGCCATCCAGCCCATGATCTCACACGGCGGATGAACTCACGAAGGGACTGCATGGCTCGCTCCCACGGTTGCTTCGCCTCCCCACGCGCCCGTCTCGCAGGCGGACGCACCTTCGAACTCTGAGAGCAAGAGATATGCGCACCAAAGCCCCCGCGCGCGAGCCCTCTCGGCGTCTCTCAGTCGAATCCCATCCGCTCGCGCACCTCCCGCATCGTCTCGCGCGCGAGCGTCCGGCATTTGTCAGCCCCCGCCGCCAATGCGGCGTCCATTCCCGCCGGGTCCTCGCGCAGGGCCGCGGCGCGCGAGCGGATCGGCACGAGCTCGCTCTCCATCGACTCCGCCAGCACCTTCTTGCAATCGATGCACCCCCAGCCGGCGGTGCTGCACTGCACCGCGACGTGCTCCACCGTGGCCGGCGGACTGAACGCCTTGTGCAGGTGATAGATGTTGCACACCTCCGGCGTCCCTGGATCCGTCTTCTTGATGCGCTTCGGATCGGTCACCGCCGGACGCAGCTTCGCCCAGATCTCTTCTGGCGATTCGAGCAGCCCGATCGTGTTGCCCATCGACTTCGACATCTTCGACTGACCGTCGAGCCCCATGATTCGGCGCGTGGGCGTCAGCACGGGCTGCGGCTCGGGAAAGAAGTCGTCGTCGGGAGCGAACTCGGCGTTCCATCGCCGCGCGATCACGCGCGACAGCTCGAGATGCTGCAGTTGATCCTCGCCCACCGGCACGCGATCGGCGCGATACAAGAGGATATCCGCCGCCTGCAGGATCGGATACGTCAGGAGCCCCGCGTTCACGCTCTCCATCCGCTGCGACTTGTCCTTGAACTGCGTCTGTCGCTCGAGCTCACCGAGCGGTGTGACGCTGTTGAAGATCCATGTCAGCTCGGTATGTTCCGGCACGTCCGACTGGACGAACAGCGTGGACACCGCCGGATCGATTCCCGCCGCGAGCAGGCCCAGCGCCATGTCCCGTCGGCGGGCACGGAGCTGCTCGGGCTTGTACGAGCCCGTGATCGCGTGGTAGTCCACGATGCAGAAGATCGACTCCGCCGTGTGCTGCAGCGCCACCCAGTTCTTGACTGCACCGAGGTAGTTGCCGATGTGCAGCTCGCCCGAGGGCTGGATGCCGCTGAAGATACGTGCCATGCCCCGAACGTAATGAGCGCGTCAGACGCGTCGCAAGGAATCGAGCACACCACTGCTGCCGGGTCGTCACACGTTCGTGCCGACGCGCGTGCGCTGCTCACCACGTGCGTCGCGGCCGCCGCGCGCGGTGCCGACGTCGTGCGCAAGGGTGCCGAGCGCCGCGCCTCGCTCGTGTGGGAGACGAAAGGCTACAACGACTTCGTGAGCGAGATCGACCGCGCGAGCGAAGCGGCGATCGCCGAGGTCGTCGCCGGCCGTCATCCCGATGCGACCCTCGTCGCAGAGGAAGGCTCGCCGAACCTGAGTCGCTCGCACGGACTCGTATTCGTCGCGGATCCGCTCGACGGCACCACCAACTTCCTGCACGGCGTGCCC
>JBJMNN010000026.1:0-54864 GCA_045804245.1 Gemmatimonadaceae bacterium
AGGGGCAGCGGGGCAGCGGGTAGCGGATACGACACGGCCTCGGGAAGCATCTGCCTCCCGAGGCCGTTCGTCGTGGCGAACCCCCGAACTCGCGAAGCCGCGAACCCCCGGTATTTATTCGGTTCTCCCCGCGCTAGATTTCACCGGCAATGAAGGACCGGATCGTCGTCCGCGGCGCGCGGCAGCACAACCTCAAGGGCTTCGACCTCGAGATCCCTCGGCGGTCGTTCACCGTCGTCACGGGACCCTCCGGCTCGGGGAAATCCTCCCTCGCCTTCGACACGATCTACGCCGAGGGGCAGCGGCGCTACGTCGAGTCCCTCTCCGCGTATGCGCGCCAGTTCCTCGAGCGCATGGAGAAGCCCTCTGTCGATCACATTGACGGCCTCTCCCCCGCTGTCGCGATCGAACAGAAGAACCCGACCAAGACGTCGCGCTCGACCGTCGGGACGGCGACGGAGATCTACGACTACCTGCGCCTCCTCTGGGCGCGCGTCGGGCGCACGATCTGCCCCAAGTGCGGGCGAGAGCTGAAGCCCGACACCGTGCAGTCGGTGACGGACACCGTGCTGGCGATCGAGTCGGGCACGCGCTTCTACGTCGCCGCACCACTCAAGCTCTCCGACGAGGTCACCCACGAGGTCGTCGTCGAGAACCTTCGCGCACAGGGCTTCGTGCGCGTCAGCATCGATGGCGTCGTGCGGCATCTCGACGAGCTGCTCGTCGCCAATGTCGACGTCACCTTCGTCAAGGAGCTGCTCGTCGTCGTCGACCGGCTCGTCGTCGGCGACGAGGCGCGCAGCCGGCTCGCCGACGCCGTCGCGACCGCGTTCCGGGAGGGCGACGGCGACGCCGTCATCCTCTTCGCCGATCCCGTCCGCTCTCCGTTCGACGGCGCGTCCGTCACGCGGCTCCGCTTCACCGAGCGCTTCGAGTGCCCGAACGACGGCACGAGGGCTCCCGCGCCGACGCCGCAGCTCTTCTCGTTCAACTCGCCGCGCGGCGCCTGCCCGCAGTGCAACGGCTTCGGCGCTGTCCTCGAGTACGACGAGTCGCTCGTCGTCCCCTACCCCGAGCGCTCGCTCCGCGACGGCGCGATCGATCCGTGGACGAAGCCGCGCTACGAGAACAAGCGTCGCGCGCTCGCCGACTTCGCGCGCCGCGAGGGGATCCCGATGGACGTCCCCTTCCGCGAGCTCGGCGTCGCGCAGCGCCACAAGCTCCTCCACGGGAGCGTCCGCGGCTACAAAGGCATCTTCCCCTTCCTGCGCGATCTCGAGGAGAAGCGCTACAAGCAGTACATCCGCGTCTTCCTGCGCCAGTACCAGACGGCACAGGAGTGCCCGACGTGCCGCGGCACGAAGCTCCAGCCTGAGTCGCTTCAGGTGAAGATTGCCGGCCGCAGCATCGCTGAGGTCAGCGATCTCCCCGTGAGCGCACTCACCACGTGGCTCGATCAGCTCACGCTCACGCCGTTCGAGCGCGAGGTCGCGGCGCACATCCTCAAGGAGGCGCAGGATCGCGTGCGCTTCCTCTGCGACGTCGGCCTCAATTATCTGTCGCTCAACCGCGCCACGCGCACGCTCTCGGGCGGCGAGGCGCAGCGCATCGGGCTCGCGAACTCGCTCGGCTCGCATCTCGTCGACACGCTGTACGTGCTCGACGAGCCCTCGATCGGCCTGCATTCGCGCGACATGGACCGGCTGCTCAAGCTGCTCACGCGCCTGCGCGACGGCGGCAACACGGTGCTCGTCGTCGAGCACGATCTCGACGCGATCAGGGCCGCCGACTACATGGTGGAGCTCGGGCCGCAGAGCGGCGAGAAGGGCGGCCAGCTCGTCTTCGCCGGACCGATGTCGCGCGTCGCCGAAAGTCCGCTCACGGGGAAATATCTCACCGGCGCGCGCGCGATCCCCGTTCCCGAGTCGCGCCGCCGCGTCGGCCCGCAGTGGCTCGTGCTCACGGGCGCACGCGAGCACAATCTCAAGGGCGTCGATCTCCGCCTCCCGCTCGGCGCCGTCACCGCCGTCACTGGCGTCTCCGGGAGCGGCAAGAGCACGCTGGTGCACGATGTGTTGATGCGTGCGCTCGAGACGAAGCTCACCGGTGAGCACTCGGCCAAGCAGCATCTCGGTGAGAAGGTCGGCGCCTACGAGAGTATCACCGGCTACGAGGCGCTCGACGACGTCGTGCTCGTCGACCAGAGCCCGATCGGCAAATCGCCGCGGTCGAATCCGGTGACGTACGTGAAAGCGTTCGACGAGGTCCGGCGCATCTTCGCGTCGCTGCCCACGTCGCGGCAGCGCGGCTACACGTCTGGCACCTTCAGCTTCAACGTCGCCGGAGGGCGTTGCGAGACATGCGAAGGCGCGGGCTATCTCGAGGTCGAGATGGTGTTCATGGCCGACGTCTTCGTTCCGTGCGATGACTGCGGCGGCAAGCGCTTCAAGCCCGAGGTGCTCGACGTGAAGTACTTCGGTAAGAGCATCACCGACGTGCTCGAGCTCACCGTCGACGAGGCGATCCGCTTTTTCCCCTACGAGGAGAAGCTCGGCCAGGCGCTGTGGCAGCTCCAGCAGGTCGGGCTTGGGTATCTCCGCCTCGGCCAGCCCGCCACGACGCTCTCCGGAGGCGAGGCGCAGCGCCTCAAGATCGCCCGCGAGCTCGCGCTCGGCTCGAAGAAGAGCGGTCGCAAGCTGTACATCATGGACGAGCCGACGACCGGCCTGCACCTCGAGGACATCCGCAAGCTCGCACAGGTGTTCGACCGGCTCGTGGACGCCGGCCACACCCTCGTCCTGATCGAGCACAACCTCGACGTCATCAAGCTCGCCGACTGGGTGGTCGATCTCGGTCCCGAGGCCGGTGAAGGTGGAGGCGAGATCGTCGCGGTCGGACGACCGGAGGAAGTGGCCGCGATCGCCGGTTCGCACACTGGGGAATGGCTGCGGACCGTGCTGCCCGACTGGAACAAGGCGTCGGGTCTGCGGCGCGCCGCACACACCGGCAAGCCGGCGATCGCCACCGCGGCACAGCGTCGGCGAGCGCGCGCGTCGTAATCGAGCGCACGTCGTAAGCCAGTGTCGCCGCTAGGCTTGCCCCGTTGACTTCACTCGGTTCGCGGCTAGCTTTCGCTGTCTGTTCCGGCCCATTCCCCAGTAGCTCAGTTGGTCAGAGCATCCGACTGTTAATCGGAGGGTCGTAGGTTCAAGTCCTACCTGGGGAGCCTTCGAAGAACGCCCCGCCGAGGTCTCGGCGGGGCGCTCTTTTTTGCTGGAACTGTGGCGGGCGCCGCGTTTCGCCGGCGACGAGGCGTTCATTTTCCGCGCGCGTCGCGGTAGGTTCGCGGCACTCTCCACGGAGCGCCACGATAATCATGCCCGAGCTTCTCGTCTACGTCGGCACGTACACCGAGCGCACGCCGGATGGTTCCGGCAGCAAGGGGATCTACGCCGCGCGATTCGACACGATGTCTGGGAAGCTCTCGGGGCTGACACCGGTCGCCGAGCTTCAGAATCCGTCATGGGTGACAGTCTCCCGCGATCGCCGGTTACTCTATGCCGTCTCTGAGGTCGGCACCCCCGACGCGACGGGTGCGCTCGCAGGACTCGTCGTGGCGTACACGATCGGCGCGGACGGCAAGCTCACGGAGTTGAACCGCGTGTCGTCGGGCGGGGCCGACCCGTGCCATCTCGCCATCGATCGCTCCGGGCGCACGGTGGCCGTGGCGAACTACACCGGCGGCAGCACCGTCGCATTTCACGTCGGCGCGGACGGGCGCCTCGGCGCCGCATCGAAGGATCAACATGTCGGCAAAGGACCGAACGCGGCGCGGCAGGAGGCGCCCCACGCGCACTCGGTCAATTTCGTCGCCGACGATCGTCTCCTCCTTTCGTGCGACCTCGGAAACGATCACGTCTACGTGTACCGGCACGATCCGCGTTCCGGCGCCATCGCCGCGCACAAGCCCGCGTTCGTCGGTCTCGAGCCGGGATCGGGGCCACGTCATCTCGCGGTGCATCCTTCGCAGCGCTACGTGTACGTCCTCACGGAGCTCACGAGCCACGTCGCGACGTTCGCGTGGAATCCCTCGGCGGGAACGCTCGTGCAACGTCAGTCCATCTCGACTGTGCCACTCGGTACGCCCTCCACGAACTCCACGGCGGAGATCGTCGTGCACCCCAACGGACGCTTCGTGTATGCGTCCAACCGCGGGCACGACAGCATCGCGGTGTTCTCCGTTGATGCGCGCAACGGCCGACTGAAGCTCCTCGCCAACACGCCGACCGGCGGGAACGTGCCGCGGAACTTCGCCGTCGACGCGAGCGGCCGGTGGCTCCTGGCGGCCAACCAGCGTTCGAACTCGATCGTGAGCTTCGCGATCGATCCGTCTAGCGGGACGCTCGCGCCGAATGGTGCGACGCTCGCCGTTCCGCGGCCGGTCTGCGTCGCATTCGTCCCCTCGGCCGCGACGCCGGCGCGAGGTTGAGCGCCCGTTGATCCGTTACGGCAGCCGCCAGTCCTCGCGCAGCCGCGCGACGGCGCTCGCGGGAAGCTGCACGAGCATCGGCCGGCGCTGCGGGTCGATCCAGCCCATCAGCTCCTTGAGCGCCGTCTGGTCCATCGCGGTGCACCCCGCGGTCACGCTGCGTGGACCAGCCCAGATGTGCAGGAAGATGCACGACCCCCGCGCGGGCCGCGGCGGCGCGTTGTACGCGACGTGCACGCCGTACGCGTACTGCTCGATCTCGCGCATGCGCTCCGAGCTGCTCCAGTCGACGCGCGCGACGCTGTCGCGGTTCACGATCGTGTTGTAGTACGTCGAGCGATCGTCGTCGACACACTCCGTCGTCGTGCGGAGCTGCACGTAGGGCAGCCGCACCCAGGACACGATCTGGCGGATGTCGAACCCGAACGCCGTGTCGAGCGCGAACGCTCCCGCCGGCGAGCGTCCGTCCCCTTCCCGCTTCACCGGTTCCCCCACTGCGGGTCGCACCTGCGAATCGTCCCACGCCACCCCCGTCCGACCGACGACGATCGGCACCACGCCGCCGACCGCGCGCCATTCATTCGTGTCCGATTCGCGCACATAGCGCCGCAGCGTCCCGCTCGTCGAATCCCATGCAGATGTCACGACGAGCACCATCTGCCGTGCCCCATCGAGCGGTGTCCCGATCCGTGCCACGCGCATCGGCCTCGGCCCGCTCGCCATGTCGGGTTCCGCCACAGGCGGCCGCGCGCATCCGCCCAGCGTCGAGATGATCATCACTGCCAATGGGATTCGCATCATGTTCGGGCTAGCTTATTGGCCGAAGAAGCGTAACCGGCACCGGCCCCGCAATCGTGGGGATTGAGTGCCAGTCCAGGTACGTCGGTGCTACCCGGTACAAGGTACGGCAGTGCCTTCACGCTAGTAGTCAACAACAACCATCCCTCATGCCCCCCTCCCCACTCGTCGGCATCATCATGGGCAGCCGCAGCGATCTGCGCATCATGTCCCACGCCGCGGATCTGCTCGCCGAGCTCGACGTCCCACATGAGATGCGTGTCGTGTCGGCGCATCGCACTCCCGACTGGATGTTCGAGTACGCGGCCGCGGCGGAAGCACGGGGGATCGAGGTGATCGTCGCGGCCGCGGGCGGAGCGGCGCACCTGCCCGGGATGGTCTCGGCGAAGACGGTCCTGCCCGTGCTCGGCGTGCCGATCCCCGCCACCGCGCTGAACGGCGTTGACGCGCTCCTCTCCATCGTGCAGATGCCGAAGGGCGTCCCCGTTGGAACGCTCGCGATCGGAGAGCCCGGCGCCGCGAATGCCGCGTTGCTCGCCGCCTCGATCGTGGGCGCACGACACCCGGAGGTGCGCGAGCGGTTGCGTGCCTGGCGCGCCGCACGCACCAGCGACGTCCTCGCCGACACCGATCTCACGTCCGAGCGTTGATGTCGCCGATCCTGCCGCCTGCCTCCATCGGCATCCTCGGTGGCGGCCAGCTTGGCCGCATGACGGCACTCGCCGCTCGGTCGCTCGGCTATCGCGTGCAGGTGCTCGACCCCGATGCCGACTGCGCGGCCCGTCCCGTCGTCGATCGAGTCGTCGTCGCCCGATTCGACGACGTCGACGGCGCGCGTGAGTTGGCGCGCGAGTCGGACGTCGTGACGATCGAGATCGAGCAGATCGCGCCTGCGGCACTCGAGGCAGCGCTCGAGCTGGTGCCGGTGCGGCCCGGCGCCGATCTGCTGCGCGTCGTGCAGCATCGTGGCCGGCAGAAGCAGTGGCTCGCCGATCACGGTTTCCCGGTCGGACCATACGCCCACGTCGATTCGGCGCCCCTGCTCGACGCCGCCGCACGACGCATCGGGCCCACGCTGTTCGTGAAGGCGTGCGAGGGCGGCTACGATGGCCGCAGCCAGCTTCGCTTCGACGGAAACGACGCGGAGGGCGCCTGGGCATCGCTCGGCGGCCGGCCCGCCGTCGCCGAGCAGGCGCTCGATCTCCAGCTCGAGCTCTCGGTGATGGTGGCGCGCCGCGCGTCCGGAGAGATCGTCGTGTATCCGCCGGCCGTGAATCACCACGAGCGGCAGATCCTCGCCTGGAGCACGCTGCCGGGCGACGTCGAAGCACGCGTCGCACGCGATGCGCGCGAGCTCGCGCGCGCGATCGCGGAGCAGCTCGCGCTCCAAGGGCTGCTCGCCGTCGAGATGTTCCTGCTGCGCGATGGCCGGCTGCTCGTCAACGAGCTCGCGCCGCGGCCGCACAACTCATATCACGCCTCCGAGCTGTCATGTCCCACCAGTCAGTTCGAGCAGCTCGTGCGAGCCGTGTGCGATCTCCCGCTCGGCGCGCCGGAGCCGGCGCGTCCCGCGGCGATCGTGAACCTCCTCGGTGATCTCTGGGTCGACGGCCGTATGCCGGACTTCGCGGCGGCTCTCGCCGTGCCGGGCACGCGGCTCTTTCTCTACGGCAAGCACGGTGCGCGAGCCGGCCGCAAGATGGGACATCTGGCCGCCGTCGGGGATTCGCCCGCCGACGCGCTTTCGCGGGTGCAGCGTGCCGCGGCGCGGTTATAGCGGCAGTGCCGCGGGAGCCGGCATTCGCTTTGCCTCCACTCGAGCCATGACGACGACCCCTCTCGTCCCCGCGAAGCCCGTCGAGTCGTTGCTGCTGGGCGCTGCTGGAGGAGCCCTCGTCGGAGTCCGTCCGCGCCGCCCCGTCGTGGGTGCGCTCGCCACGCTCGCGGGCCTGGCGCTCGTTGGCGTCGCCGCCAGCGTACCGATGAGCGGTGCCCTGCGTCGCGCCGGCACGCGACGCCGCACCGTGCATCTGCGGTTCTCGTTCGCCGTGCCGTATCCGGCGAGCACTGTGTTCCGCTTCTGTAGCGACTTCGAGAACTTTCCGGCCCTGGTCCGCGCGCTGCGAGAGGTGCAGGACTTCGGCGACGGGCGCTCGCACTGGGTCGCAACCGGCACAGGCGGTCGCATCGTGGAGTGGGATACCGTCACGACGAAGTTCGTGCCGTACCGCGTCATCGCGTGGCAGAGCACGCCGGACTCCCTCGTGCGCACGTCGAGCACGATCCGCTTCGTCGCCGAGCGTGACGGCGGAACGTGCGTCAGGGTCGCGATCGACTACGCATCGCCGACCGATCGCGTCAAGGACGCCGTTGCCGCGCTCGCCTCTCGTCGGCGCACTCGCGAGATCGAAGCCGACATACGCCGGCTCGGCGAACGACTGGACGCCATGCCATACCTCAGCGCGGCGAACGGCTGAGTTTCACGCGCCGGGTGCGTCGGCGACCCGGCTCGCGGGGGGCTCGCGATCGGTCGATCGACGTTCACGCGCGCGGCGATCCTCGATCGATCCCGTGACGATGGCCTCCCGCGGAACTTCGATGATCCGAAACGGCGGCTGGTCCGGGTACCTCGCTCGGAGCACCTGGATCGCGACGTTGTAAACGGGGATGCCCGTCGTCGTGTGCCCCTCCGGTGCCCCCTTGTGGGCATGCCCGTGCACCACCGCGCTCACCTGATACCGTGTGAGTGGTTCTTCCAGACGGCTCGAGCCGAGCCACGGGTAGATCTCGATCGGCTCTCCCTCTACCGTGCTCGCCACCGGCGCGTAGTGCAGCAGCGCGATGCGATGCGCCGACTTCAGCCGCGCAAGTGCCGACTCGAGCTTGAGCGCCTCGTTCACCGATTCCTGCACGAATGTCTTGATCGCCCGCTCCCCCCACGGACCGAGCGTGCCGCGGCCGAATCCTCCGGCGAACCCTTTCACGCCAGCAAACCCCACTCCCTGGATCTCTACCGAGTCGCCGTCGAGCATGTGGACGCCGGCATCGGTGAGGATGCGTGAGATCTCGTCCGGCTGGTCCGACTCGAAATCGTGGTTCCCGAGCACGGCCACGATCGGAATCTTCACGCACGCCGTCAGATCGCGCGCCAGCACGCGCGCCTCCTCCGCCAGCCCGTAGTCGGTGAGGTCTCCGGGCATCACGAGCACGTCGGCCCGTTCGCCGATCTGGCTGAACAGCGACTGCAGCATCCCCTGGGACTGCTTGCCGTAGTGCATGTCGCTCACGGCGGCAATTCGGACGGTGTCGCGCGTCTGCATATGGCTCGGGTCGTTGAGTCGGCCCCCATACAGAGAGATTCGGGCCACCGCCGTCGCAGGCGCCTCAGCCGTTAGCCCCGGACTTGCATTGGCGGCGGGCAACTTCCACCCCCGATCGGATGGCCGGCCAGTCGACGCTCGACGAGTCCGCGCAGGACACCAACGCCTTCTACCGGCGCACGCTGCACGTCCTCAGCGACGCGGCCGTGCCCTTTCTCGTCGGCGGGTCGCACGCCTTCCTCGAGTACACGGGGATCGCGCGCCACACGAAAGACTTCGACCTCTTCCTCCGGCGCAGCGATCTCGATCGCGCGATGGAGGCACTTCAGGCGTCGGGCTACCGCACCGAGCTCACCTTCCCGCACTGGCTGGCGAAGGCGTGGCGGTACGACGACCACGTCGACCTCGTGTTCAGCTCGGGCAACGGCGTGTGCACCGTGGACGACGGATGGTTCGACTACGCGGTCGAGACGCAGGTGCTCGGCATGCCGGTGAAGATCGTGCCGTGCGAGGAGCTGCTGTGGCAGAAGACGTTCATCATGGAACGCGAGCGGTTCGACGGCGCAGACATCGTGCATATGCTGCGTGCGCGTGGCACCTCACTCGATTGGGACCGCCTGCTCGATCGTTTCGGCGCGCACTGGCCGCTGCTCTACACCTACGTGCTGTTCTTCCACTTCGTCTATCCGAGCGAGATCCACTCGATCCCCGCGTCGGTCCTCGAAGACCTCACGCGAAGGATGTCCGAGCTTCGCGCGGCAGGACAGGCGGAGCGCGTGTGTCAGGGCACGCTCGTCAGTCGCGCGCAGTATGTCCTCGACATTGGCCAGTACGGCTACGCCGACGCCCGCCTCGCGCCGCGCGGCGGCATGTCGCCCGAGGACGCGATCTTCTGGACCTGGGCGATCGATCACGTGCGCTGAACCGCCGGACCAGCGACACAGTCCTTCGCGCCACGGTTATTCACTCCGGCACGATGGTCCTTCGCGCCACGAGTTTTCGCGCGGAGGGCGCGGAGGCGCGGAGTACGGCCCGTGGCGGAGCGATCTCTCCGCCGGACCAACAAGGACTTTATGATTGTGGATGGAGAGGAGTGGCACGCCGGTCCGAGTATCCCGACCGGGAGAGCAGTTCATCCGGCATCTTCCGCCAGCTCGCCGTTCAAGATCCGCGTTCCGTCGTTCCGTCGTTCCGTCGTTCCGTCGTTCCGTCGTTCCTCGAGCGACTGCGATTACGACCCTTCGGCCCGCGCGGCGCGTTCCTCTTTCCGATACTGCTTCAGTTTGCGGTAGAGTGTCCGCCGGTCGATTCCGAGCCGCGCCGCCGCACGGCTCTGATGCCCCGACTCCAGCGCGAGCACATGCAGGATGTACGCACGCTCGAGCTGTTCCAACGTCGCAAGCGATGAGCCGAGCTCGACGCCGCGCAGTGGGTCCGACTCCACACGCGGCGGTTCCGCACGCGCCGCCAGCGTGTGGCGCTCCACCCAGTGCTCTAGCTCACGGACGTTGCCCGTCCACTCCCGGCCGAGCAGCGGCAGCATCTCGTCCGGCGACAGCGGCGCGACCTCGAGTCCGTACGCCTCGGCAAGTCGCTGCCGGAAATGCTGCACGAGCTGTGGGATGTCGCTCCGGCGCTCGCGCAGCGGCGGCACATCGATCAGCATCGCGTTGAAGCGCGTGAGCAGATCGTCGATCGACGCGGCGTCGGACTCCGACCCCGTCTCGCGCGCGACGAGCACCAGGCGGGCGTCCACCGGGATCGCCTCGCGTCCGCCGACACGGCGCGACGCTTGCGACGCCGTCGCGCGCGCGAGCTGCGTACGCAGCGCGACTGGAAGCGCCGACGCATCCTCGAGCACGATCGTCCCACCGCGCGCCTCCTCGAGAAGTCCTGCGCGCGCCCGCACGCCGTCGCCGGCGGCGCGGCCGAACAGCTCGAGTTCGATCGCGCGGGCGTCCGTACCTGCGCATCGCACGGTGATCACCGCCCGCGTGGCGCGCTCCGACAGGTCATGTACGAGCCGCGCGACGACGTCCTTCCCCGTCCCGGCCTCTCCCGTCACCACCACCGGTGCGCGCGACGCCGCGGCTCGGCCGATCAGCTCGCGCACGCGCGCCATCGCCGTCGATCGTCCGATCAGTGCGTGCTGCGCCGCATCGCCGATGCGGGCTCGCAGCATCGCCAGCTCACGCTGGAGCTGCCCCTCGCGCGCCGCCCGTTCGATTGCCGCGAGCAGCACCGGTTCGCTGCTCGTTGGATCGACGACATCCGAGACGCCGGCACGAAGCATCGCCGACGCCTGCGCGCTCGGCAGCAGATGGGCGAGTGCGACGAAGCTCGTAGCCGCGCCGCCGCACTGCGCTTCGACCAGCTGGTCGAGCGAGGCGAGCGCATCGTGCGCCAGCAGCACGACGTCCGCCTCGCCGGCACCGACACGCCGCGCGGCATCGTCCGCGCCGGCCGAACGCGACACGACGTGGCCCGCCGACTCGAGCAGCTGCTGCAGTGCATGGAAGGCTGGCTCGTCGCCGCCGGCGAGGAGCACACGAGCTGTTGCGAGCATGGAGATACGCGACGGGTTGAGTCGCTTTTAGTATCGGCGGCGGGCGAGATGTAGTTGAGGTCGGTGTTTGGCGCGGGTTCGAGGGCTCGCAAGAGCAACGGCCTCGGGAAGCAGATGCTTCCCGAGGCCGTTGCGTTCCCGAACCTCCGAGCCTGCGAACCTCCGAACGCCCGCTTAAGAAGCCACCTGCTCCGGCGCCAGCCCGAATCGCCGGTTCCGGCTGCGGAAATCGGCCAACGCATCGCCGAGATCGTCGGCCGTGAACTCCGGCCACATCTTCTCCACGAACAGCAGCTCTGCGTACGCGCACTCCCAGAGGAGGAAGTCGCTCAGCCGCTGCTCGCCGCCGGTGCGGATCACGAGGTCGACGTCGCATGCCGGAAGCCGGTCGTGGTCGACTCGGGCGAGCAGCTCGGAGAACTGCTCTCGCGTCACGCTGTCGCCTCGCAGCGCCGCCGCGGCGCGCAGCACCGCGTCGCGCGCCGAGTAGTCCACGGCGACCCGCAGATGCATTCTCGCTCCCGAGGCGGTCAACGCCTCGACCTGCTCGATGGTGTGCCGCAGCGACGACGGCAGCCGGTCGCGCCGGCCGAGAATCGTGAGACGTACGCCGTTCTCCAGACAGCGCTTCGCCTCGCCGAGCAGCGCACGCCGGAACAGCCGCATCAGCGCCGTTACCTCCGGCGTCGGTCGCTTCCAGTTGTCCGACGAGAAGGCGTACAGTGTCAGGGTGCCGACCCCCTCACGCACCGCTGCCTCGACGATCTCGCGTGCGGTGCGCAACCCCGCCTCGTGCCCCGCCGAGCGTGTGTACCCGTGCGCCGTCGCCCATCGCCCATTGCCGTCCATGATCACGGCGACGTGCGGACCGCCGAACGAAGGGATGGCGTTCTGAGCGCCCGAATGTCGTGATTTCTGCATCAACCGCTCAGCGTTCCCGGATGGCGCGAATGAGCGCCTCCATGTGGTCGACGTACCGCTTGAGGGCGCGACGGCCATCGGCGGTGAGCTTGTATTCCGTTCGCGGAACGCGACCCTCGAACGATTTGGTGCAGGTGATGTAGTTCGCGTCCTCGAGCTTCCGCGCGTGCACGCTCAGGTTTCCGTCCGTCGTGCCGAGCAGCAGCTTGAGGTCGTTGAACGTGAGCGAGTCGTTCGCGGCGAGCGCGCTCACGATCCCGAGCCGCATCCGTTCGTGGATGAGACGGTCCAACCCGAGGGCGCCCTCCTCCGACGCGCTCTCGGCATCCGCGCCGACTCCGTCCACGGGGCGGAGCTGTGCGGCGCCCGCAGCGGCTGTCCGCCGTTCGATGTGATCGCTCGCCCGCCTCCGGGCTGCGCTGTCCTTAGCCACCGTGCCTCCGGGCGATGAGAGTGCCGAAGAAGAGGTGCAGCCCGCCGAAGCCGGCCGCCATGAATGCCGTTCCCCATGTCGCCGGCCCGACGAGAGCCGTGGCGCCGACGAGCATGAACGCGAGTCCCATCACCGGGACGATGCGCACCGAAAAAGTCCCCGCCGCCACGACGCCGACTCCGTAGAGCAGCATCCAGACGCCGGGCAGCAGCGTGACCAGGTCATGCTCGAACATCACGAGCGTGAGCAGCGCGCCAGCCGCCATCGGAGGCGCGAAGCTGAACAGGATCTTCCGCGCCGGCTCCGACCAGAGTGGCAGCTTCGCCGACCGCGCCTTGAGCGCCATCGTGTAGATCGAGATCGCCACAGAGAGCGCGGCTTCGCACATCCAGATGAAGATCCAGCGCGTCGTACTGTGGGTGACCGCAGCCAACGCCGCCGCGCCGATCGCCGTCGCGCCGATCACGACCGTTCCCCAGCCCGAGACGGCGGTGAACGTCCCGGCGGCCTCCATCGTCTCGCGGATGAACCGGAGGTTGTCCATCGCCCGCGCCTGCATCTCGGGCGGCTCGGCGGGGCGAATCGGGATGACGCGAGTCATGGGCGGAGAATGCCGTGCCAGCAGGGTTCTGTCAAGTGCTTTACGCTACAAAGTGAGGCCACGGCCGCGTGGCCGGGCCACCTCGTCAGGACGGCGGCCCTCCACGCCCGGTCACTTCGTCAGCGCTGCGCCTGCCCCGCCGATCGACGAGGGGCCCGGCGGCGGATCACTCGCCGGAAAGCTTTGCTCGCTCACCTCGTCCACCCGCGCCTCGTCGATCCGGTTGGCGAACTGCTTGACGATGGCCGCCGAGAAGGAGGGGATGTCCGCCGGCTTCCGGCTCGTGATCAGGCGGTCGTCGATCGTCACGGGCTGGTCTACCCACTGACCGCCCGCGTTCCGGATGTCCGTCTTGAGGCTGGGCCACGAGGTGAGCGTGCGGCCCGAGACCGCCGCTGCCTCGACCAGCAGCCAGGGACCGTGACAGATCGCCGCGACCGGCTTCTCTGAGAGCATGAACTCACGGACGAATTGCACGGCCGCCTGGTCCGTCCGCAGCCTGTCCGGATTGGCCACGCCACCCGGCAGGAGCAATGCGTCGTATTCGCTTGGATGTGCTTCCGAGAGCGGGCGGTCCACCGGCAGCATGTCCCCCTTCTCGTCGTGATTCACTGCCTGGATCGCGCCTGCCTTCGGCGAGATCAGATGCGTGACTGCGCCCGCCGCGTCGAGCGCCTTGCGCGGCTCGACCAGCTCCACCTGCTCGACTCCGTCCGTCGCGAGGATTGCCACCTTGCGACCCTTCAGTCCGAGTTCCATGGCCTTCTCCCGTGAGGTTCCGCTTGGAGATGGTCACGATCCGTGCCCGTCCCGCATGGGCGTGACCACTCGCCGGAACTGGCGAGCGCACCTTACCTTGCCCTCGTGCCGCTTCTCCCACTCCACGGCCACGAAACGCTTCGCCGCCGCCTCGACGACGCCATCCGGCGCGACGCGCTCCCCGGGTCCCTGCTGCTGCAGGGTCCGATGGGAATCGGCAAGCAGCGGCTCGCCCTCTGGCTGGGCCAGCGACTCCTGTGCCCCGGCGCCGAGCCGCGACCGTGCGGTAGCTGCCAGCATTGCCGCTACGCCCTCGCCGGTACCCATCCCGACATCCACTGGTACTTCCCGCGGCCGAGACTGAAGGATCCGGACCCGTCGCCGGAGGACGTCGAGGACGACTTCCGGGAAGCGGTGGGCGACCGCACGAAGATCGGCGTCTATCCGCCGCCCCCGCCGGAAGATGCGATCCTCATCGCGACGATCCGGGCGATGGCGCACTCCGCCTCGCTTCTGCCGGCGCTCGGCGCGAGGAAGGTCTACGTGCTGGGGGATGCGGATCGCCTCGTCGTGCGTGAGGATTCCGAGTTCGCGGCCGGGGCGTTCCTCAAGCTGCTCGAGGAACCGCCGCCCCGCGCGACGATCGTCCTCACCTCCAGCGAGCCCGGCGCGCTGATCCCGACGATCCGGTCCCGCGTCGTCGCGTTACGCGTCCCGCCATTGTCCCCCGATGCGGTCGATGCCGTCCTCGCCGAGCCGGCGATGCGCGACGCCCTCGCCGCCGCTGGCGCTCCTCAGCGCGTCGAGGAGCAGCGGCGACTCGCCGCCGGCGCACCGGGGGCGCTCCTCGCCCGCGGCGAGTGGGCGGATGCCCTCGTTCGAGCCCGATCGATGCTCGATGCCGCCGTTGCGGGCGACCGGCGCGAGCAGATGCGTGCAGCGCTCGTCCAGGGCGGAGCCAGAGCCCGCGGCGCCTTCAGCACCTCGCTAGACGCGCTGACGACGCTTCTGCACGAGCGCGCGCGCGCCGCCGTCGAACGTGGCAACCTCCCTGGCGCCCGTGCCGCGGCCAGTGCGCTCGACGCGCTCGAGGAGGCGAAGGAGCTGGCGACGGGCAATGTGAATCCGCAGCTGATCACGAGCGAGCTGCTACGGCGGCTGGAGGCGGTACTGCGATGAGTGGAAACGAGGAGACCGGCGGCCTCTCGCACGTCGCTGCCGACGGCACGGCACGTATGGTCGACGTGAGCGCCAAGCCGGACACCAGCCGCATGGCCCGGGCGACGGGGAGCATACGAATGTCCCGGGAGGCTTATGAGGCCATTCGCACCAATTCGATACGGAAAGGCGACGTCCTGGGCGTCGCGCGGGTGGCGGGTGTCATGGCGGCCAAGCGGACGTCCGACCTCATTCCCCTGTGCCACCCCCTCCCCCTTCACGACGTAGGCGTGGGGATTGCGCCAGACGCGGCCCTGCCCGGATACCGGGTAGAGGTGGTCGCTCGCACGGTCGGGAAGACCGGGGTGGAGATGGAGGCCCTCACCGCAGCTGCCATTGCGTTGCTCACCATCTACGACATGGCGAAGGCGGTCGACAGGTCGATGGTGATCTCCGATATATCTTTGGCCCAGAAGGTGGGTGGAAGGGGGGGTGAATACGCAAGACTTGATGGCACGACCGTTGCCCCCTAACCTGCAAGTGCAGCGAGCTGGACCACTGCAGTTAACCCTTTACCAGGGTTCATTTTATGAAAAACCTTAGGGGCACGTACGTGCACCGGGGAGACGCTTATCGCCGCCGGACTCGCCTCAAGCGGACGGCTCTGGCGCTGAGCTTCTTCGGCGCCACGGCCTTCATCGTAGCGAATCGCAAGCCTGAGGCGAAGTCGGCCGAAGCTGCCCCCGTCCAGAAGAGTGGGTTCAGGATCGACGTCGCCACTGACCGTTCCCTTACCTTCGCGCTGGACTCCGCGCGCGGGGAACTGGAACTCGTACGCGCACAGTTGGAGCGGGCGCAGAAGGTCATCAACTACTCGAGCCGCTACAACATCGGCGCCAGCCTCGCCGGCAGCATCGTGGACGTCGCCTCGGCCGAGGGGATCGATCCGGAGCTGGCGTTCAGGCTGGTGAAGCTCGAGAGCGACTTCAACGTGCACGCGACCAGTCCGGTGGGCGCCGTCGGTCTCACCCAGGTCATGCCGTCGACGGCCAGGTACTACGTGAAGGACGTCACGCGGGAGAAGCTCTACGACCCGCAGACCAACCTGCGCGTCGGGTTCCGCTATCTGCGCGGGCTGGTGGACGAGTACGACGGCAACGTGAAGCTCGCCCTGCTGGTTTACAACCGTGGGCCGGTGGCAGTGGCGAAGTCGCGCGCCCAGGGGGACAATCCCTCCAACGGGTACGACCGCATCCTGACGAAGGGCTACCGCGGCTCGGGGGTCATGGAGTGACCTGACTGGTCATTCCGCGCGGGCCGTTCCCTTCGCGCTTCTGGTCTTCGTTCGGGCGCCGGCTTTCGAGTCGGCGCCCGAATGCTTTTTGGCCCCGGACTTCTTCGCGGCGGCAGACAGCTTCGCGCGGGACGACCTCGCCGCCGCGTTCGTCGACTTCGACGAGCGTGCCGCGTTTCCGGAGAGCAACAGCGTCTGGCCCGGGAAGATTACCGGCTTCCGAAGCCCGTTGATCCGCATCAGGCGCGCTGGCGTCGTGTCGTACCGGCGCGCGATGCCGCCCAGCGTCTCGCCGCTCCGCACGGTGTGCACCTTCAACCGCGCCGTGCTGTTGGGGAACTTCTCGATCGCCGGGTCAGGCACGGCTAGGCTCGCGGACGCCACCGCCGGCGTCGGAATCACCAGCACCTGGCCGACGACGAGCTTCCCACTGGGCTTCAGGCGACGCATGGCGGGGTTGAACCCTTCGAGCGCGGACACGGAGATCCCGTTCTCGCGCGCGAGCCGCTCTGCCCTGTCTCCCTTCTTCGTCTCGATCCGCCGAGTCGCGACGCGGTCCACATTCGGCAGCGCTGCGAACGCGCTATCGAACGAAGCCGCGGCGCCCGCCGGAACGCGAACCTGGTAGCTGTCGCGTGGCGGTGTCATGCCGCGCAGCAGCTGCGGGTTCAGGTCCAGGATGTCACCGGTCGTCGCGCGTGCCGACTTGGCGATCGCCGCAATGGGAGTGCTCGGCGGGACGCGTACCGAGTCATACGCCAGCGCCGGGAGCGTGTGAATCGTCATCCCGTAGCGCGCCGGCTCCTTCGCGATCAGAGCCGCGGCGATGAGCTGGGGAACGTATTCACGCGTCTCGTTGCGCAGGTAGTCCTTCTCGGCGAGGACGAAGAACGCATCGTCTCCGGCGGTGTTCTCGAGATCGTCGGCGTAGCGCGCCAGGCCACGGGACACGCGACCCGGTCCACCGTTGTACGCCGCCGCGGCAAGGTAGAGCGATCCGAACTGGTCGCGGAGCCCACGGATGAACCGAACGGCGGCAGACGTCGAGCGCACTGGGTCGCGTCGTTCGTCGACCCACCAATCGACGCGCATCCCCATGTCCCGCGCCGTCGAGGTCATAAACTGCCACATTCCCACGGCCGCCGCTTTCGAATAGGCGTGCGGGTCGAAGCCGCTCTCGACGAGCGCGAGATAGTACATGTCCTCGGGCAGCCCGCCGGCCTTCATCTTGGCGCGGATCATCGGCTCGTAGCGCGACCCACGCTCCAGACGGTCAGCAATGCGCTCGCGCGAGCGGCCGGAGAACATGTTCACGTAGTACGCGACCCGGTCCTGCGTTTCGTACGACCGGACATCCATGTCCCACGACGGCTCCGCCTCGTCATCGAGCTTCGGCGGCTTCACGAGGATCAACGAGTCGCCGAACACGTCGATCGCACGTCGGGTCACGTCGCGGGTGCTCACCTCGGTCGTCCAGGTACCGACCTTGGTAGTCGTCGTCGCGGCGGCCACTTTTCCGCGAGCGGAATCCGGCCTCGCGCGACCGACTGGCGCACCAGCGGTGACGACCGTCTGCGGATGCGGGGCCTTGGCGGGATGCGTGAAGCAGCCGGCCAGGAGGATCGTGGCGAGGAGGGGGAGACGGGCGCGCACCTGGACTCTCCGATGGCGGGGCCGGCCGCGGGAAGGAGGCGGCGGGCGATGTTCACTGGCCACCCCGGCGGCGGGGTGTTGTCCCGCACTTTAGCGGGTGGACGAGCGTTCGCCTACCCCGGACGCGTCAGTCGGGCAGACGCAAAAACGCTAGCGGGTGCTGATGTAGTTGCCGAGCACCCGGTTGGTGGCGTTGAGCACGGCGAGGGCGGCCCCGCGTACCATGTCACCGTCGGCGAGATAACAGCCGAGCAGCCGATCGGGGCCGGAGTCGCCCCGCTGGATGAGTGAGGCGATGACGACGTTGGCATCGAAGGCGCGGACAACCTTCACGCCGACGAGCTCGAAGGTGATCGTGCCCTCGGTGAAGCTCTCGAGCGCGCGAATCGACGCCTCGGCTCCGAGCCGGGCGTCGCCGGCGGGACTCGCCTGCCCTTCGGCCCTGCCGAGGATCGCCTCGCCCGGCGCCCACTCGAGCGTGACCTCGCAGGTGACGCGCCCTGAGGGAGAACGCACGAGCGAGAAGCCCGTGAACCGTAGCCGTTCTCGGCGGACGACAGGTGCTTCGGTGCGCGTTTCGCCCTGCGCGCTCTCACTCGACATCGCGGACATCTCGGTGTGGGGTCTCAAGATGCGAGAACGGTCGGCGGAGCGACGACGCTCCGTGCTGGTTTACGAGCCAGATCACAAAAAGCAACCAGTGTCCATAACTGGTCCGGCGGGAACTACTACCAGTCTCGGCCGTATATTCGTGGGACTTCAGCGTCTGCCTCCGTGAGCCCGGTCACGACCGGGGCCTCTTCGGGCCCAGGAGTCGCTGCCGACGGGGTCCAGCTGCATGAATGCGCTCCTACGATTGCCCGTCGGCTCACCGCGAGCGAGGATTCCCGCATGAGAGTGGCGTTCGGATGCGATCACGCCGGCTGGCCACTGCGCGCTCGGATCCTCGCGGAGCTGCAGGCGCGCGGGGCCGAGGTCGTGGACTGTGGCCCGGGCGAGCCGTTGCCCGGCGACGACTATCCGGATGTCGCGGCCGCCGTCGGGCGTGCCGTAGTATCTGGCGCCGCCGACCGAGGCGTGCTGGTGTGCGGCAGCGGTGTCGGGGCGAGCATCGCGGCGAGCAAGCTGACCGGCGTCCGGTGTGCGCTCTGTCACGATCCCTTCTCCGCACGCCAGGGCGTCGAGGACGATGACATGAACGTCATGGCGCTCGGCGCGCGAGTGATCGGCCCAGAGCTCGCGGCAGAGCTGCTGCGCGACTTCCTCGAGGCGCGCTTCTCGGGCGCCGACCGCCACCGCCGCCGGCTGGCGAAGATCGCCGCGCTCGAGTGCGACCGCGAATGATCGTGGCGCGCTCGGCCGCGGGCATTCGCCTTGCTCTTACGTTTATCGCTGGGAGTGGAGTCCTCAACGCAAGGAACTCGTGGACTATCCCGCATCGAGAGGCCAGACGCTGCTCCTCGTCGAAGACAACGAGGACAACCGGATCATCTACTGCACCGTGCTGCGCCATCACGGCTACGAAGTCATCGAGGCGCAGGACGGGGTTCGGGCCGTCGAGCTCGCGCGCAGCGAGCAACCCGATCTGATTCTGATGGACATCTCCATCCCACGGATGGACGGGTGGGAAGCCACCCGCGTCCTTCGTGGCGATCCGCGAACGAAAGCGATCCCGATCATCGCGTTGACGGCGCATGCGCTGGCCGACGATCGAGAGCGCGCGTCGAAGGTCGGCTTCAGCTCCTATCTCGCCAAGCCGATCGAGCCGCGCCTGGTCGTCGCCGAGATCCAGCGGTGGATCGGCGATGGCGACTCGAAGAAATCGCCTGGAGACTGAGCTGAGTCGGACGGAGTCTACCCCGCGCACCAGTGCGGGAAGGACGCTGGCGTGGGACCTCTTCGTCGCGTACGTCGCTGCCTGGGGCGTCGGGATCTTCTACGGCGCGATCATCCGCGCCTCGTCGACGTGGAACGAGGGATCCGCGTGGGAGCGCAGCATGCTCCGGTGGTTCCACGCGTGGACGCTGCCCCCGTGGCTGGACGCGGTCGTGCTGCACCTCCCGCTCACGGGGACCAACCTGACGATCCTGCCCCTCACGCTCGCGGTCGGCTGGTGGCTCTGGAAGCGCAAGAATCTCGGGATCATCGCGCTGCAGCTTCTGGTCGTGACGGCTGGCTCGCTATCGCTCAACCCGACGATGAAGTACCTGCTCGGTCGAGATCGGCCCGATCTGTTCCCGCGCCGCGGCATGTACAACTGGGCGTCGTATCCGAGCGGCCACTCGATCCTCACCATAGCGGTGTACATCACGGTCGCCCTTCTATTGTATCGCTCGCGTGGCTGGCGCTGGCCCTTCGTCGTGGCGGCGGTGGTATTCCTCGCCAACTCGTACTCGAGGCTCTACCTCGCGGTCCACTGGCCGACGGATCTCGTGGGAGGATTGCTCATCGGGATCGTGTGGCTGGTGGGCACGTGGCGCGCGTTCACGCGGCATCCGGCGCATCGCGCGGCGCTCGAGGCGGGCTGATACGACATTTGTCATTCCGAGCGAAGTCGAGGAATCGCGCTCGTCCCGGCCGAGAGCTCCCTCTCTCGGGCACCGTGCGATTCCTCGACTCCACGCGTGCTGCGCACGCGCTCCGCTCGGAATGACAACTCCTAGGCAAGCATCGCAAGCTGCGCGAGCGGAACGCTCGATGGCGGCACGCTGGCGAGCGCCTCGGCGAGATGATCGAGCACCGGATGCGACCGGCCCGCAATGCGTCCCCATACGCAGATCGCTGCCGCGGCGGCGATGAGGCGGTCGGCATCGGAGCGTGACATCGGAGCGGGGACGACGCCGGTACCGCGCAGCCGACTCACGATCTCTTCCGCTTCGGCGAATGCCGACTCCAGCGCGCAGGTTCGAATCTCGGCGTCGGTGCGTTCCCATCCCGGGTGCGGGATTCCATCCTCGATCACGGCGTCGACGGCATCGAGCACGAGCCCGAGCGCATCGCGCCGTTTACCAGTGACGAGCCGCGAATGATTTCCGCCGGCTCGACCATTAGTGCGGTGCGACATGCGGCGGTCTTCCTGCACACTGCGCACCGCAATCGCGAAGTCGCGCGTGAAATTTCTGCAGCTCACGCGCGTTACATGCACATTCGAGCCACGTGTGATTCAGATCATCGTCCGCCGAGCGCGACTTTGATCGGCGCGATCGTCAACGCAGACCGGCCATTTCGAATCCCTGCATGTCGGCGAACTCCTGGTTCTCACCTCCCATCGCCCAACAGAACGCGTAGCTGGTCGTGCCGCAACCGGCATGGATGGACCACGACGGGGACAGTGCCACTTCGCTATCGCGCACGACGAGATGCCGCGTCGAGTCCGGCGCGCCCATCATGTGAAAGACGACCGCGTCCGCGGGCAGATCGAAGTAGAGGTAGATCTCCGTGCGACGCACATGGGTGTGCGGCGGCATCGTGTTCCACACACTTCCCTCGTGCAGCGCCGTCACGCCCATGACGAGCTGCGAGCTCTTCACGCCCCCCTGGTGGATGTAGCGCGCGAGACGTCGCCGATTGGCCCGCTCCTGAGTGCCGAGCTCGGACGCGTCGGCGTCGCCCGCCGCGATGCGTGCCGTCGGATGTTCGGCGTGTGAGGGGTAGCTGACGAGAAAGTACCGCGCGGGGCTCGCGGCGTCGGCGCTCGACAACGAGACGTCGCGCGCACCCCGGCCGACGTAGACCATGTCACGCGTGTTCAACGCATGAGCCGTCCCGTCCACCGTCACGGTCCCGGCCCCGCCGATGTTGAGGATGCCGAGCTCTCGCCGCTCCGTGAACGACCGGGCTGCGAGCTCCTCCGGCGCCGCCAGGACGATCGGCTCGGCCAGCGGCACGACACCGCCCAGCGTCACACGGTCGAGGTCGACCATCTCGAACCGGGCCTCGCCCGGCACGAAGAGACCGGAGACGAGGAAGTGGGTACGCAACTCCTCGGGCGTCAGCCGCGCCGTCTGCTCAGGAGTGGGGAGATAGCGCATCGCTCACTGCGTCACCTTGGCCCCGTTGACCGTGACGTTCCGGCGCACCAGGCCCGTCACGTGCTCGACCACATCCGGCTTCGCCACGCCGTCGAACGTGCAGTCGATGACGCGCACGTCCTCGATCGTTCCCTTGTCGTAGCCGCGAAGGTAGAGCGCGTAAGTGCTCTTCCTGCTCGTGACCCGTAACAGCTCGACGTCGCGCACGACGGGGGGAAAGTCGCCGTTCGCTCCTTCCTCGTACAGGAAATCCACCTGGAGCACGGAGTCGGCGAGCTGTCCGACCTCGACGTCGCGCATGTAGATGTGCTCGAGCACGCCGCCACGCATCGCGTTGTTCTTGAATCGCAGCGCACGATCGAGCTGCGGGCTGTCCATCTTGTTTCGCTCGGCGTAGACGTGACGCACTCCTCCCGAGATCTCACTCCCGATCGTCACGCCGCCGTGACCGTCGCGCATCTCGCAATCGCGGATGATCACGTTCTCGGTCGGCACGTTCACCCGGCGGCCATCGGCGTTGCGCCCCGACTTGATGGCGATGCAGTCGTCGCCGGTGTCGAAGAGGCAGTGCTCGATCAGTACGTCCCGGCACGATTCCGGATCGCACCCGTCGTTGTTCGGACCGTGGCTGGCGATCTGCACGCCGCGGACGGTCACATTGTGGCAGAGCACCGGATTGATCTCCCACATCGGGGAGTTGCGAATCGTCACCCCCTCGACGAGGACGTTCGTGCAGCCGTAGGGCTGGATGAACGGCGGCCGGAGGTACGAGTCGACGCCGAATCTCCGTGACGCCACGGGGACGTTGCGCTCGGCCATCTCGAACAGCTGCGCACGCGCCGCGCGCTGATTGCCCGCGCCCTGCTTCCAGCCGTATCGTGGGCTGCCGTTCCAGTGCCACCAGACCGTGTTCCCCGCCTGGCCGTCGAGCGTACCACGTCCCGTGATCGCGATGTCATGAGCATGGTACGCGTAGATCAGCGGCGACAGCCCCATCAGCTCTACCCCCTCGAATCGCGTGAGCACGTACTGCTCGTACGCCTTGGGGTCGGTGAGGAACCTGATCGTCGCGCCCTCCTTCACTTCCAAGTTGACGCGGCTGCGCAGATGGATCGGGCCGGTGAGGAAGGTACCGCCTTCAACGACGACGCGTCCGCCACCAGCGGCGGCGCACGCCGCGATGGCTCGCCGAAACGCCGCGCCCGAGTCGGTGACGCCGTCGGACTTCGCGCCGTAACGCGTGACGGGGAACACGCGGGCCGCGAACGTTGGCGCCTTGATCCGCGCGAGGATCGACGGGACGCGCTCCCAGCCGTGCTCCTCGGCGATGGCGGACGCTTGACCGCCGAGCGCACGATCGACTGACCGGTCGTGGAGTGCTGGCGGCACGAGCACCGCGCCCGCAGCGGCCGCGGCAGCCTTCACGAAGTCACGTCGGGATGGCCGCGACATCGATGCGTTACCAGCTCATCGTGCGGGAGCCAGCCCGAGAGCCTCGATCGCGGCCACGGCGCCCTGCTCCCGCAGCGTCGTGAGATGCTCCGTCACCACATCGACGAATCCTGGAATGGTCGTGAGATCGATTCCCCAGAGCTCCGTGTCGGCACTGATGGCGCGCACCAGCGTGCCGATCGCGCTGGAATCGTCACCGAGCTCGCGCCAGCGTGCCTGGATCGACTCGCCGACCGCGTCGGACGGCACCGACAAACCGTCGTGCCGACGCGCAGCCTGCAACGTGCCTTCCTGGAAGGCCAGGAAACCGGCGAAGCCGAGTGCCAGCGCACGAGGTGCGCTCCCGGTGGCCCGAACGTAGTCGACGATGCTCGGCACCACGCGTACGCGGAACTTCGTCGTACCCTGCAGCGTGATGTCCCAGAGCTGATGCTCCAGGTACGGGTTGGCGAAGCGAGCGAGCACGTCACGCGCGAACCCCTCGGCGCCAGGGACGTCCACGCTCGGCACGATCTCGTCGAGCAGGGCCGACCGGAGGAAGGCGCCGACGACCGGATGCTCCACCGCCTCGCGCACGGTCTGGCAGCCCGCGAGTATCGCCAGGGAGACGAAGCTCGTGTGCGCACCATTCAACAATCTGACCTTACGGAGGCGGTAGGGCGTGATGCTTCCGGCTACGATGATACCGTCGTCCGCGCCAGCGAAGCGGAGCCGCTCCCGCAGCGCGTCGTCTCCCTCGATGGCGAACAACCGATACGGCTCGGCGATCGTGATCATGCCGTCGTCGTACGGGAGCACGTCACGCAGTTCGGCGGCGTACTCCGCGTTCGGGGCTCCGGGCACGATGCGATCGACCAGCGTGTTGCAGAACGGAACCGCCTCGAGCCATTGCAGGAATTCCGGCTCGGCACTCCAGCGCTTCGCGAGCGTCGTGACGATCTCGCGCAGCTTGTCGCCGTTTCCCTCGATCAGCTCCGTCGGGATCACGATCGGCGCGAGCGTCGCATCGAATCGGCACCAGCGCGCGCGGTGAAGCAGAAAGGCTGCGAGCTTCCCCGGGAACGAGCGGGGCGGGTCCGACCCTGGCGGCGTTGCGGCGTCGGTCTCGTCGAGCACGATGCCGATCTCGGTAGTGTTCGAGAAGATGAGCTCGAGAGCTGGGTTCTCGGCGCAGCGGAGCACGTCGGCCCACTGCGTCGTCGCGGCGAGCGCGCGGCTCACCGACGAGACGACGCGGAAGTCGCGCCTCGCCTCGCCGTCGACGAGCCCCTGCACCACGAGCGTGAACAGCCCACCCTGATCGTTGATCGCCCGATCCCGTCCACTGCCCGTCGAGCCGATCATGACGACGCGTCCACCGAACAGACCCTGCCGATTGGCCTCGTCGAGCAGCGCATCCACAAGGCCGCGGAGCAGTGCACCCGTGCCGAACTGCACGGCGCGCTCCGGCAGCGCCAGTTGGGCAGAGCTGAGAAGCGTGAAATCGTCTCGCGTCGCGAGCGTGGGAATGAGTGCCGGAGAGAGCGTCGGTCGCGACGTCATCTAGAGCGTGACTCCTTCCTTCCAGATCGCGATCTCCCGCACGTCGTTCCGTTCGTTGTTGGTGAGAGTCCTGCCGCTCGCGACGTCGAGCACGAACGAGAGGAGTCGGTCGACTGTCTCGTTCATTGCCGCGGGAACGTCGAGCAGCACGCCGGCGTCGAAGTCGATCCAGTGCGGCTTCTTGCTCGCGATCGCGGAGTTCGACGCGACCTTGATCGTCGGCGCGGGGAAGCCGAGCGGCGTCCCGCGTCCGGTCGTGAAGCAGAGGACCGTCGCGCCGCTCGCGACCATCGCGGTCGACGACACGCCGTCGTTGCCCGGCGCTTCGAGCAGTGCGAGACCCGGCGTGCGCACCTGCTGCCCGTAACGCAGTACCGACGTCACCGTCGAGGAGCCACCCTTCTGGATGGCGCCGAGCGACTTCTCCTCCAGCGTCGTCAGCCCACCCGCCTTGTTGCCAGGCGACGGATTCTCGTACACGGGCTGGCCGTGGCTCAGGAAGTACTCCTTGAACGAGTTCACCATCGACACGACGTCGCGATACACAGGCTCCGAGGCGGCGCGATTCATCAGCACGCGCTCGGCACCGAACATCTCCGGCACTTCGGTGAGCAGGACGGTGCCGCCGGCGGCGGTGAGGCGATCGGCGACCTGCCCGACGAGCGGATTCGCCGTGATGCCGCTGAAGCCGTCCGAGCCGCCGCACTTGTTGCCGAGCACCAGCGCCGATGCAGGCACGGTCTCGCGCCGATCGTCGCGCATGCGCTCGATGAGTTCGTTCAGCGCGGTGACGCCCGACTGGACCTCGTCGAAGACGTCCTGGGTGTTGAAGAAGCGGATGCGACTGCGATCGACGTCGCCCGCTTCGGCGAGCAGGGCGTCGAGCTGGTTGTTCTCGCATCCGAGTCCGAGCACGAGCACACCGCCAGCGTTCGGGTGGCGCATCAGTCCCGCGAGCACCTGCCGCGTGTGCCCCAGGTCGTCGCCGAGCTGGCTGCAGCCGTACGGGTGGGCGAACGCGTGAACACCATCGATCACGCCGGCGAACCGTTCGTTCGCCGACCGCGCGATCTTCTCGGCGGCCCAGTTCACGCAGCCGACGGTGTTGATGACCCACACCTCGTTGCGCGTACCGACGCGCCCATCGGCGCGCCTGAAGCCCTCCCACGTGTGCTCCGGCACCGGCGGCGGCGTCGCACGTGCGATGGGCTCGTAGCTGTAGTCGAGCGTACCTTCGAGCTGGGTCTTGAGGTTGTGCGAGTGGATCCACGCGCCCGGCTCGACGGCCGCGGTGAGACGGCCGATCGCCCATCCGTACTTGCGAACGATCTCGCCCTCGCGCTGCGCACGGAGCGCGACCTTGTGGCCCGCGGGCACCGACTCGCGCACCGTCAAGGTCACATCACCCGCCGTGATCACGTCACCCGGCTCGAGCGCGTCCACGGCCACCGCGACGTCGTCGGTCGGATGGACGCGGATGGCGCGCGCGAGGCGGGTCGGTGTGGAAGTCACGTCGTCGCCCCGGCCAGTGCGGTGCGCGGCGCGCCGACGTCGTCGCGCGCGGGCGGTCCGAAGTTGTACGTGTCGCGCGCGAGCTCGTAGGCGAGAGCCCGCCCCATGGCGTGCGCCTCGTCCATCTCGACGAGATGACGCGCGACGAGGCCGCCGAGCCAGTTCGCGTCGACACGGCGCGCGAGGTCGTGACGCGCGGGGATCGAGCAGAACGCGCGCGTATCGTCGTTGAAGCCGGCGGTGTTGTAGATCCCCGCCGTCTCCGTCGTGAGCTCGCGATAGCGCGTCATCCCCTCGATCGAATCGTGGAACCACCACGCAGGGCCCAGCCTGACCGCCGGATAGTGACCGGCGAGTGGCGCCAGCTCACGCGAGTACGTCGTCTCATCGAGGGTGAAGAGCACGATGCGGAAGCGCGGATCGCTGCCGTACGCATCGAGCAGTGCGCGCAGATTGCGCGTGTACTCCGTGCGGAGCGGGATGTCGGCGCCCTTGTCGGGGCCGAACTTGCCGAAGACGACGGAATTGTGATCGCGCAGGGAGCCCGGGTGGAGCTGCATCACGAGGCCGTCCTCGACCGACATCGCCGCCATCTCCATCAGCATGTGCGCCTCGAACCGCCTCTGATCCGCGAGGGTCGCGCCGCCACGCAGCGCCTTGGCGAACAACGTCTCCGCGGCGTCCGCGGGGAGTCGCTCGGTGAGCGGCTCCTCGACCGCGTGATCAGTGGCGGTCGCGCCGAGCGCGCGGAACGCGGCGCGGCGTGCGACGAGCGCCTCGCGGAACGACGCGTACGTCGCGACGACTCCTCCGCTCACACGCTCCAGCGCTGCGAGCTCGCCGCGCCACGTCGGCAGGGCGATGCGGAACAGCGCGTCGGGCCGGAAGGTAGGCACGACACGTCCGGTCCATCCCGAGTCGCGAATGGCCTCGTGATGCCGCAGCTCATCCGTCGCGGCGTCGGTCGTCGCGAGCACCTCGATGTTGAAGCGGTCGAACAGCGCGCGCGGTCTGAACTCGGGCGACTTCAGGCGCTCGTCGATCTGGTCGTAGATGCGGTCGGCCGATTCGGCGCAGAGCCGCTCGCGGACTCCGAACAGCTCGTGGAGCTCGTAGTCGAGCCAGGCGCGCGAGGGCGTGCCTCGGAAGAGGTGGTAGTTGGCGGCGAACAGCCGCCAGACCTTCCGCGGGTCTCGCTCGATCGCGGTCCTCGGATCGCGCGCCGGCACCCCGAGCGACTCCATCGACACGCCCTGGGAGTAGAGCATGCGGAAGAGGTAGTGATCGGGAGTGATCAGCAGGGCGGCCGGCTCCGGAAAAGCCCGATCCTCGGAGAGCAGCGATGGGTCGACGTGGCCGTGCGGGCAGACGAGGGGCAGCCGTCGCATCTCTTCATAGAGCTCCCGGGCGGCGCGGCGGACCGCGGGATCCGGATCGAAGAACCGATCCGGATGGAGGGCGAATGCGGGGGCGGGCACATCCGGGGAGCCGACGGTCATCGCGAGGGAAGCGAGAAGAGGTGTCCGCGCGCGAGCAGCCGAGCGCGCGTGTCGATTTGCTCTTTAGGTGAACAATCGTCGTTCGCTACAATGCCGGAAAACCGGCTGTCCCACTGAATCGAACTCTTGTGCGGAGCACTCGTGCGCGCGAATGTTCTGGCAAAGAACAAAGTCGGCGGTTGATTGTACGTGCGCCTTCCCGGGAACGCAATATCTCCCCTGCCCCCCTCATGAGGAAGATCAACACCCACAGCTTCGTTCGCGCCACGCGCTGGACCCCTCGCGAGATCAACCTCCAGATCCTGCTCAATCTCGTTCGCGAGCATGAGCCGATCTCGAGGGCGGAGCTCGCGCGACGGATGAAGATCGGTCGCGGGATGGTCACCTACCTCACGGCGGAGCTGATCGCGCAGGGCGCGCTCTACGAGGGAGATACGGTGGACTCGCCGCGCGGTCGCCGGCCGCAGATGCTCTACGTCCGGACCCGCGACCGGCTGGTTATCGCCATCGACATCCGCTTCAGCAGCACGTTCGTGATGCTGACGGACTTCAGCGGCAACGCGATCGCGCTCGAGTCGTTCGACACGATCGCCGACCGTGACGCGCTGGTGCGGGAGCTGCAGTCGCGCATCCAGCGCATGCTCGCGGCGCACGCGGGCACGCGCCACTGCGAAGGGATCGGCCTGGTCGTGCCGGGGATGGTGGACCAGACCACGGGCCGAGTGCTCAACGCTCCACAGCTCGGCTGGCGGAACGTGGACATCCGCGGACCACTCGAGGCAGCGCTCGGCATTCCGGTGCACGTCGAGAACGCCCCGATCGCCTGCGCCCTCGCGCGAATGTGGCTCGGCCAACCCGGCGCCACCGTCCCGACTGACTTCGTCTATGTCACCGTGTCGGACGGGATCGGTGCCGGCGTCGTCGTGAACGGCCAGGTAGTGCGCGGACAGACCAACTCTGCCGGCGAGTTCGGACATGTCCCGCTCACCGCCGATGGTCCAACCTGCCTCTGCGGCGGTCACGGGTGCCTCGAGGTCTACACCTCGAATCTCGCTACGCTGTGCCGGTACCTCGGCCAGGACTTCTCCCCCGAGACGGCGCGCGCGCTACTCTCGTCGTCGGGGGTCACGATCGCGGAGGTGGTGAGCCGCGCCATCGCGGGGGAGCAACATGCGATTGACGCGCTGCAGGAAACGGCGCGCCATCTCGGCGCCGGGATCGCGGTGATGATCAAGACGTTGAGCCCGAGCCTGATCATCGTCGGCGGCGAGATCACCGAGGCGTGGGACCAGCTCGAGCCGACGATCCGGCGCGTGATCGGGGAGCGATCGCTCACCGACCTCGCTGCCGCCACGCCGATCGTCCCGGAGCTCGCCTCCGCCTACCCGCGCCTGCGGGGCGGCGCCGCGCTGGTGTCGGCGCCACTGTACGCCGCGCCACGCATCGCCTGACGAGGGGAATACCGCTCCCCGCAGCAGCGGTGCGCGCGATCCGAGGTCGAGTTGTCGGCGAGGCACGGAGGAACCGAGAGACTTCGGAGGACGACCCTGGGAGCACGACGCTCGGAGCGCGACGGTCCATCGCGCCGGAGGTTCACGCAGTGGCGCAGAGGTTGGCGTCGAAAATGGCTACGATCGCCGCGGCCCGCAGAGGCGCAGAGGACTTGGACGCATCCTGCCACCGTGATGCTTCGATGCCGACCCCAAAGGTCTTCCTGTTGGAGTCGCGGATGGAGAGGACTGCTGCGCTGCTCGATGCACCTCGACGCCGAGCGCCGTTCTCTGCGCCTTTGCGGGCCAGGGTGCGAGTGGCCGGCCGAGGCGCACCACTCTGCGTCTCGGCGTGGAACCCGGGGCGCGAAGGACTGTACCGCCGGAGTTTCACGCGGAGGCCGCGAAGGGACGCGGAGGCGCGGAGAGCAGCTCGCGGCGAAGATCCCTGTGCTGCGGCCAAATGAGAACTTTGGGGCTGCGGGTGGAGAGGCGTGACGCGCCGCCGCCCGTGGCTGGCCCGACCACTCTGCTGTTGCGTGGCTCGGCGTGAACTGCTCTTACCGAACGACTGCTCGAACGCGGAGGCGTGGCGAAGTGCTGTTTCGCCTTACGAACGCAGCTCCGCCACGCACGCGCCCGCGCCGTGCTCGTAGCCGGATGTGAAGTTCGATAGCCGTTGCTCGCGCGAGCCGTGGCCCAGCAGTGACGCGCGAGCGGTGATGCGCGCGTCGATGCGCCGGTTCCCCGTCAGCTCGGGTGGCGGATCGCCCGCCGCGGCGAGGCCGAAGAACGCTTCGTCGAGATCACCGTCTTCGAGCGTCCCGTCGTGCTGCGACTCGCGCGTGAACGCGCCGGCGAGGCAATCCGCCGCCGCCTCGTTCTCGTACGGGATGCGCGAATCGGCGCGAAGCTGGCTCACCACCGCGTGCCCCATCTCGTGCGCCACGACGCCGATCGCCGCCATGTCGCCGTCGGTGCGCAGCTGGCGCGCTGCGGCGCCAGCGAGTCGCGCCAGAAACGCCTCGTCGAAGAAGATCGCGTTGCGGGCCGTGCAGTAGGCAGCGTTGTTCGCCCTCATGACGCCGCAGCTCGTGCGCACCGTACCGCGGTAAGCGTACAGCGCCGGTGCAGCGAAGCGCTCACCGAGCTCGGCGAACCGACGCGACCAGAGCGCGACGAGCGCCTGGTACGCCATGTTCACCTTCTGGTTCGACGCGGCGATGGCGGTCTCGCTGACGTCGGCGGGTGCGCGCTCCGACGGAACCGCGGCCGCTGCCGGACGTGCGCTCGCCAGGCCGAAGACGACGACGCTCGCCGCGAGCGCGCGGGAGCGAACCTTATGGATCAGACGCATTCGACACCTCCGCATATATTACCCGAGGAGGGGCGCCAGGTTGCGCCGACGCGCGCTATCTTCGCTACCTTGCCTGCTGGACCCGGTAGCTCAGTTGGTAGAGCAACGGACTTTTAATCCGTAGGTCGCGGGTTCGAGACCCGCCCGGGTCATGCTTTGGTGAGTTGGTGAGTTGGATCGCGAGTTCGTTGGTTCGCCATCCAACGAGCACGCCATCCAACCAACCAACTCACGAGTTCACCTCGGTGAGGGCATCGCCGGCTTCGCGAGCCACTCGCCACCGTCGACGACCATGATGGCGCCGGTGATCCACGCTCCCGCCGGCGACGCGAGGAAGGCCACCATGTTGGCGATATCCTCCGGCGTTCCGAAGCGCTGCAGTGGGATCATCTTCTTCGCGTAGCTCTCCATCGCGCGCTCCTGCGCGAACACGTCGACCGCGCCATCGGCGGACGGCGGCGGCGCGAAGGCCTTCTTCACTCCTTCCGTCGGGATGGGCCCCGGCGCGATCGCGTTGATGCGCACGCGGTCGCGCGCCCACTCGAGCGCGAGCGTCCTCGTGAGCGCGTCGATTCCCGCCTTGGCCGCCGTCGCGTGCGCCATGAGGGGCCAGCCCCGGTAGTGCAGCGTCATCGAGATGTTCACGATCGAGCCGCCGCCCTGCGCTCGCATCATTGGCAGCACGGCCTGCGAGCAGAAGAACGTGCCGTAGAGATCGATCTCGATCACGCTCTTCCACGCGTTCGGCGACAGCGATTCCGACGGCGCGTAGAAGTTTCCCGCGGCGTTGTTCACGAGCAGATCGATGCGGCCATGCGCACCGTGCACCTCGGCGACGGCCGCCTGCACGCGCTCGGGCTCGCGCACGTCCACGGCGACGGCGCTCGCCCGGCCGCCGCTCGTCCGGATCTCCGCCGATGCTGCCTCGACGCGCTCGAGCCTCCGGCTGGCCAGCACGACGTGTGCGCCGAGTGAGGCGAGGACGTCGGCGATCCCCCGTCCGATTCCGCTTCCGCCACCTGTGATCAGCGCGACCTGACCGTCGAAGAGTCCATCGCGAAACACGGTGGGCTGGCTCACAGACTGGCTTCCGGTTGAAGGACGTCCTGCAGCACCGCGGCGAGGGCGGCCGCCTCGGCAGGCGGCGCGACGGTGAGTGCGAGCGCGAGCTGGACCGGAGAGAACGAGCGACGATGATGCGGCGTGATGCCGTGTGACAC
The DNA here is from genome assembly GCA_045804245.1 of Gemmatimonadaceae bacterium. Lineage (GTDB taxonomy): Bacteria > Gemmatimonadota > Gemmatimonadetes > Gemmatimonadales > Gemmatimonadaceae > AG11. The sequence continues at coordinate 32,096 of JBJMNN010000026.1, forward strand.
CAGGCCGGCGTGATGGTCTGGCGTTCCATAGCCGACGTTCGATTCCCACCGATAGTGCGGGTGGCGTTTCGCGAGCGCGCGCATGAGGCGGTCGCGGGTGACCTTGGCGACGATCGACGCACAGGCGATGGAGTGACAGCAGGCGTCGCCGCCGACGACGGCGGTGTGCTCCACACCAAGCGTGCGAATCGGATTGCCGTCGATCAGCACGTGATCCGGGGTGACCGGGAGCCGCAATATCGCGCGCCGAATGGCGAGGACGGCCGCGTGATAGATGTTGATGCGATCGATCTCGCGGACCGACGCGGCGCCGAGGCCGATCGCCAACGCGCGCTCGCGGATGCGTCGCGCGAGCTTCTCCCGCTCCGGGCCTTCGAGCTCCTTGGAGTCGTCGACGCCGCGGATGGCGCGCGCCTCGGGGGGCATGACGACGGCGCATGCGACGACGGGGCCCGCCAGGGGGCCCCGTCCGACTTCATCGACCCCGGCGAGCAACGGACCGCGCGACACGCGCAGATCCTGCTCGAGCGCGCTCCAGCGGCGCGGCACGCCCGGGGTTGTACCGGGTGTGGCTTACTCGGACGCTGGCGCGCCCGTCTGCGGCACCGACACCTTCGCCTTGCGCTCCTTGATGCGCGTGGCCTTGCCGGTGAGGTGGCGCAGGTAGTACAGCTTGGCGCGACGCACGCGTCCGCGCCGCACGACCTGGATGTCGGCGAGCATGGGGCTGTGGAGCGGGAAGATGCGCTCGACGCCGACGCCATTGGAGATCTTCCGGACGGTGAACGTCGCGCTCACGCCGGAGCCACGCCGGGCGATGCAGACTCCCTCGAACGCCTGGATGCGCTCCTTCTCACCTTCCTTGACGCGCACGTTCACGCGCAGCGTGTCACCGGCCCGGAAGGGGGGAAGGTTGGTGCGAAGCCACTCTTTCTGGGTCTCGATGAAGGCATGCATATGACGCTCGGGGCTGATGGTGCCCGGTTTGAGGCGGAAAGTGTTGAGAACTCCCAACTTAGTGGCGGGTGGAGGGGGAGTCCAGCCCTCTCCGGAAGCCCCTCAGCCAGGGATCACTCGCCCCCATCTCCCTTCGCCACCGCCACCACCCACTCCCCGATCCGGGTGCCGTGCGCCTTTCCCTGCTCGATGTCCGAGGGATAGTGGATTCCGCCGTAGATGCGGGACACGCCGGCCTCGTCGGCCATCGCGTCGAAGCTGGCGCCCGCCTGCGGGAAGAAATACGACAGCGTCGTGGCCGCGGCCGCGGAGAAAGTCGAGTGGCCCGAAGGAAATGCCGGGAAGTTCGGCAGGCCGATCGTCGTCTTGATCGACGGGTCGAGCTGGGCGGGCCGAGGGTTGAAGAACTTCATCTTCGTGTCCCAGCATCCCACGGCCACGTCGTGCATCGCCATGTTCAGCATCGCGTACACCCGCGCCGCCCGAACCTCGCTCATGCGGGCGTCCCGCACGTAGTCCGAGGCGATCGCGTTCCAGTGCCCAGGCGGCGTGGCGGTGCCGGCGCCGTCGTTCCACTTGAGCGCGATCGCGAGCTCGTCGCGGGTGAGATTGTCGACGGTTCGCTTGACCGTCGCGAGCTCGTCCTTCATCTGCTGCGACGAGGTGGAGGGGGGCGGGCCGGGTTCGAGTGCGGTCACCTGCGCCGGCGTCATGGTCCACGCTTTCACGGCGCCGAAGTTCATCAGCAATGGCGCCCGCGCCGGCGACTCCTGGCTCTGCCAGGAGATCTCTCCCTTCGCCATCGCCGCATCGGAGAGCGTCTTCCACATCGCCGGGCTGCCCGCTGCGGCGCCCATGCCGTCGGCGCGCGCGCGGGCGATCACGAGCGCAGCGATGGATTTGCCGAGTGCGAGCCCAGCGGCGACGTCGCTCTTCGTCGCCCTGCCGGAGAGGATCGCCGCTTCGCGCTCCTCGGCCGCCTTGCGCGTGATCTCCTCGACGGCCGTGGGGAAGAGCAGCTTGAGCATCTCCGCCGTCACGCCCGAGAGCACGGCATCCTCCGACGGATAGCTCGGCAGCGCATTCGCGGACACGACCGTCGCGACAGCGGGATCGTTCCGTGCCGGCGACAGCCGGTTGAACCTGAACTTCCAGTACCACGCCGCCTTGAGCGCCTCGTACTGCGCAACGCTCACGTAGCTGTAGGCGCGCGCGGCGTACGGCGGGTTGGAGAAGGGGAAGACGGGATCCGAGAACGGATTCTCCGCATCGGGCAGCGGGTAGCTCCCGTCGGCGCGGGGCGCCGGCGGAAGATTGAACCGCGCGACGAGCTCGCGCTCGATCTCGTTCCAGCGCAGCACGCCGGCGCCCGTCCAGTACCGCACCGCGGCATGCTGCGCCCCGGTCATGTTCGCCTGCGCCGTCTTCATGGCTTGCAGCTCGGCGAGATAGGCGGCGCTCGACACTGGCGTCGGGTCGGGCACCACCACCTGATCGGGCCCGGTGAGCACGATCATCTTCCACGAGCCCGCATTGGCGTCGACGCTCGCCGCTTCGACGGGCGGCAGCGACGCGCTCGGATCGACGATCGACTTGTCGCAGCTCGCGGCGGGAATGGCCAGGACCAGCGCCGCGAGCGCCACGGTGCGAGATCCCTGCATGACCGGCATGCGCCGCGTCGGGTAGCGTGGCGACATATCAGAGATGGAGGGCATAGGTGACGCCGGTCATCAACGATGTGGACCGGCCGACGTTGCGACCGCGCAGCGTGTGCGCGGCGCCCAGGTCGAGGCGGAGGTTCGACACACCGGGGAGGAAGTACATCAGCTCCGCGTGCGCCATCGTGGCGTCCATCCGGTTGGACACGAACGGCATATCCTGCCGACGGATGTCGCCCCCGCCAAGCGTGCGCTGCGCGGTAAGGCCGACGGGAATGCACCACGCTCCGCGCTGCCAGCCGAGCGTGCCGCGGTATTTCGCGACGTCGGGCATTGCGACCTCGTTCGTCTCGTAGTACTGGCCGTCGCTGAAGTACGCCGTGCGATCGAGCGTCACGTTGGAACGCCACACGCGCTCGGCGTAGCCATCGACGAACCAACCGGTGCGATCCTGCAGATGGGCGGCGAGGCGCGTGATCGCGCTCTCGCTGTGCAGACCAATCGACATCGGCAGGAAGTCGGGGGTGTAGTCGCTCGTCGGCGTGGACACGCCGCCGACGGCGAGGACCTTGAGTCGCGCGCGTCCGGCGATGCGCGGGTTCGCCACGCGGTACTTGGCGAGCAGCGTGAAGTCCTGCCGGCCGCTCATGCCATGGAGCACGCCCTGACTCGCCTCGGTCCAGACGTACGGCAGGGCGCCGATCACCGTCAGACGTTCCGTCAGGCCAACGCCGGCATGCACGGTGACGCTGCGCGTGGTGACGGTACCGACGTTCCCGTTGCTCCGGCGGAGCGTTCCCTCCCAGTACTCGCTCCACGAGTCGCTCCCGTACATGACGGTGGCGTGCAGTTCTCGCCGCTGGAGCATCTCGGCGTCGTCGAGCGTCTGCGCGGATGCCGCGCGCACGCCGAGCAGGGGAAGCGCGAGCATCGTGACGATACCGATGCATCGCGGCAACGCCGCGCGCGCGGCGGAGCGCCTGAGAGCACGGTGGGCGCGGAGGGGCACGGTGGATGCCTCCTGTCGAAGCGAAAAGGGAGGGTCCGCGAAGGGAAGGTTTTTCGCGGCGGAGCAAACGTCGGGCAGCCCACAGGAATTGTCAAGAACAACCGCCCGAGGAGATCACCCCGGGCGGTGCTTCGCCGTCACACGTCAGCGCCGTCCGGGCCGCCACGGTCGCGCAGATCGCGCTCTCGCGTGAGCCGTTCTCCCTCTAAAAATCGCCACCGAGCGATCTTCCCATGGTCACCCGACAGGAGCACTCCCGGCACGACGTGTCCACGGTATTCGGGGGGACGGGTGTAACTCGGCGCGGAGAGGCCACGTTCCCAGAACGAGTCGCCGAAGGCGCTCGCGTGATCGCTCATCGCGCCGGGCAGGAGGCGCACCGTGGCGTCGACGATCGCGAGCGCCGCCGGCTCACCGCCACTCAACACGAAGTCGCCGAGTGAGAGCTCCTCGGTCGCGAGATGATCGGCGACGCGCTGATCGACGTCCTTGTAGTGGCCGCAGAGGATGGTGAGCTCGGGCATCGTCGCGAAGCGCACCGCGTCCGCCTGGACGAAGCGGCGTCCGCGTGCGCTCATCAGCACGATCGGCCCGCTGGGCGCCAGCGCATCCACCGCCTCGAAGAACGGCCCGGGCTTCATCACCATCCCTGCCCCACCGCCGTACGGATAGTCGTCGACGGTGCGGTGGCGATCGTGCGTGAAATCGCGCAAGTCGAGGATCCGGTACTCGACCTGGCCCGCCGCCGCGGCGCGCGCCGGGATGCTGATCGCGAGCGGCGCGGTGAAGAACTCGGGAAAGATCGTGACGACGTTGATCCTCACTCGAGCAATCCCTCCGGCGGCGTCACGACGATCCGGCGCGTCTCTCGATCGACGGACGCGATGGTCCGCTCGTCGAACAGGAGCAGCACCGTCTCGCCATTGCGCGGCGCATCGCGGCGCACGTCGATCGCGAGACCCTGCGGCAGCTCGTAGGTGGCGTCGACGGTGCCGATGAGCTCTCCCGACGCGAGCTCGACACGCATGCCATGGAGCTCGTGGACGTATACCTCATCGTCGCCCGGCGGCGGAACCTCGCCGGCGGGCAGGAGGAGATAGCGACCGCGCCAGGTCTCGGCCACCGTGCGGTCGGGCAGCTCACTGAACGCGACGAGAAAGCCGTCGTTGAACGGACGGCTCGACGCGACGTGCAGCTCGGCGCGATTGGGCGCGAGATCGCCGGTGGCGGTCCCCGCAAAAACACGACGGCCGGACGCGAAGACCGCGTCCGGCGCATCGGTGATCGGCTCGACGACGACCTCACCGCGGACGCCGTGTGCCTTGCGGACCCGCCCGACGATGAGGAACGCGGGCGTCGTCATGGTGCGTGGGTCAGGCCTCGTCGGCCCTGGCCTCGGCGACGGGAACGGCGCCCGCCTGGAGCTTGCTCGCGAGGCGCGACTCGTGACGCTGCTTCAGGACTCCCGCCTTGCGGAGGAGCGAACGCACGGTGTCGGTCGGCTGCGCGCCGACGTCCAGCCAGTGGTTCACGCGTTCGGCGTTCAGGTTGAGCGCCTGGTCACCAGTCCGCGGCTGATACTGGCCGACGATCTCGATGAACTTGCCGTCGCGCGGGCTCTTCGAGTCGGCGACGACGATGCGATACATGGGGGCCTTCTTACGGCCCACGCGGCGAAGACGGATCTTGACGGCCATTTGAACTACTCCTGAAGTGTTGTGCTGGAACTGGGCTCCTCGCGTGCTCGGGAGATCCGAGTCGCACCCAGGGACGTACAAGTTTTCGGTTGTTGGTTCTCGGTTCTCGGCAGGCACACCAGTCTTCGCCGATGTGCAGGCCGACGACTGACAACCGGAAACCGTTTACAGCTGTTATCTCAGCCCACCAAACATCCCCGGAGGCATCGATCGGCGTCCGCCACCCGGCCCGCCTCCGCCTGCCACCTTCTTCATCATCTTCTGCATCTCGCGGAACTGCTCGAGCAGGCGATTCACTTCGCTGATCGGGCGTCCGCTGCCCTTGGCGATGCGCGCGCGGCGCGAGCCGTTCATGAGCTCGGGCCTCTTGCGCTCCTCCTTCGTCATCGAGAGGACGATCGCCTCGAGATGCTTCATCCGCTTCGGGTCCGCGTCGCGGACCTGCTTGAGCATCTTGCTGTTGACGCCCGGGAGCATCTTCATGAGCCCTTCCAGCGGACCGAGCTTCTCGAGCTGCTTCATCGCGGTGAGGAAGTCCTCGAGGTCCATCCCCTCTTTCCGGACCTTCTTCTCCATCCGCCGCGCAACGTCCTCGTCAAAGGCACCCTGCGCCTTCTCGACGAGCGAGACGATGTCGCCCTGCTGAAGGATCCGGCCCGCCATACGGTCCGGATGGAAGTCCTCGAGCGCGTCCGTCTTCTCGCCGACCCCGACGTACTTGATCGGCTTCTTCAGCACGCCGTAGATCGAGAGCGCCGCACCGCCGCGTGCATCGCCATCCATCTTCGTGAGGATGACGCCCGTGACGTCCAGACGCGAGTCGAAGCCCTGTGCGATCTTGACCGCGTCCTGGCCGGTCATGCCGTCGGCGACGAGGAGAATCTCGTCGGGCCGGATCGCATCCTTGAGCCTCTCCAGCTCTCCCATCATCTCGTCGTCGATCTGCAGCCGGCCAGCGGTATCGACGAGCACGACGCGATCACGCGCGCGGCGCGCCTGATCGATGCCGTTGCGCGCGATCCTCACCACATCCTGGTGGCCGCGCTCGGCGTACACCGGGATGTCGAGCTGTTGACCGAGCGTCTCGAGCTGATCGATCGCCGCGGGCCGATAGACGTCGGCGGCGATGAGGCGCGTCTGCCGGCCCTCGGCCTTGAGCTTCCGCGCGAGCTTCGCCGCGGTCGTCGTCTTACCCGAGCCCTGGAGCCCGACCATCATGACGACGGTCGGTGGCACCGAGCTCAACTTCAGCCCCTCGCGGCGCTCGCCGAGCATCGTGGTGAGCTCGTCGTAGACGATCTTCACCAGCTGTTGAGCGGGCGAGACCGTCTTGAGCTGGCTGACACCGACCGCCTTCTTCTCGACGCGCTCGAGGAACTCGCGCGTCAGCGCGAAGTTGACGTCGGCCTCGAGGAGGACGCGCCGCACTTCACGCAGCCCGTCCTTGATATCGGCTTCGGTGAGGACACCGCGCCCGCGCAGGCGCGCGAAGGCAGCCTCGAGTTTCTCTGAAAGCTCGTCGAACATAGCCTTGAAACTTACCGGAGAGTTTGATGCATGACAAGCTGTTAACGGTTAATGGTTTACGATTCTCGGCCTTTCCCCGATAACTCTTCGCGCTCTCCGTCGTCAGTAAACACGCGTGCCCGCGCTTTATATTTGCAATTACTTTTGAGCCCATGCCGAAGCCTCAGCGCAAGGAAGAGATCCTGAAGTCCGAGCTCCCACCGACGCTGCCGTTGATGGCGTTGCGATCGACGATCGTGTATCCGCTGGGCACGATCGCGGTTCAGATGGGCGCCCCCGAGAATCTCGCGCTGTTGCGAGGCCACGAAGAGGCCGGACTGGTGGTCGCCCTCGTCGTCGCCGGAGGCGACCACGACGATCCGATCGATTCCCAGCGGTTCATCGGACGGGTCGGCGTCGCGGCGCGCGTGCACGAGCGGATCAACCTGCCGGGGGACACGGTGCAGATCACGCTGCAGGGGCTTCGGCGCATCGTGGTCGAGGGGATCGACCGAAACGAGCCCTACCCTATCGCGGCAATCCGCGCGGCGAAGGAGACCCCTGCCGACCCAGCCGAGCTCGATGATCTCGTGACGCGTGTGGTGTCAGCGGCGGAGACGCTCGCCGAGCTGGTCGATCGCATCCCCGACGAGGTACCGGCGATCCTAAAGATGAACGTCTCGGATCCGGGCCGGTTCGCCGACCTCGCCGCGACGAACATGAACTTCCGCATCTCGGACAAGGACGAGGTGCTGCAGCGGCTCGATGTCGGCCAGCGGCTGCGCTTCATCCTCAACCGGCTCGAGCGCGAGGTCGCGCGCGCGCGGGTCATGGAGGACGTGAAGCGGCAGACGGAGATCAAGATCGAGCAGCATCAGCGCGAGTTCTACCTGCGCCAGCAGCTGCGGGCGATCCAGGCCGAGCTCGGCGAAGCCGATCCGGGCGAGAAAGAAGCGGTCGAGCTACTGAAGAAGATCGACGAGGCGAAGCTTCCGGAGCGAGTTGGTCAGGAGGCGCGTCGCGAGACGGAGCGGCTGCGCCAGCTCTCCCCCGCGTCGAGCGAGTATCAGGTCATCCGCACCTACCTCGACTGGATCCTCGCGCTGCCCTGGAACAAGCGGTCGGGGGACGACGAGATCGAGCTGAAGAAAGTCGAGGAGACGCTCGATGCCCGGCACTACGGGCTGAGCGAGGCGAAGGAGCGGATCATCGAGTTTCTCGCCGTCCGGAAGCTGCGCGGCGGCGATCCGCACGGGCCGATCCTCTGCATCGTCGGGCCGCCGGGCACGGGGAAGACATCGCTCGGCGAAGCAATCGCCGGCGCGATCGGGCGTGAGTTCTACCGGATCTCCGTCGGCGGCGTACGCGACGAGGCCGAGATCCGCGGGCACCGCCGCACATACGTCGGCGCGATGCCGGGGATGCTCCTTCAGGCGTTGCGGCGCGTGCAGGTGAGGGATCCCGTGCTGATGATCGACGAGATCGACAAGATGTCGGGGGGCGGCCCATCGGGTGACCCCACCGCCGCGATGCTCGAGGTGCTCGACCCGAGCCAGAATGACGAGTTCGTCGACCACTATCTCAACCTGCCGTTCGACCTGTCGGGCGCGCTGTTCATCTGCACGGCCAACAATCTGTTCGACATCCCCGCCCCGCTGCGCGACCGCATGGAGGTCATCCGCATCGCGGGATACACGGTGGAGGAGAAGGTCGAGATCGCGTGGCGCTACCTGCTGCCGCGACTGCTCGAGGAGCACGGCATCTCCGACAAGGACATCCAGTTCACCGACGAGTCGCTCTCCTTCATCTCCAGTCGCTACTCGCGCGAGGCGGGGCTCCGGAACTTCGAGCGCAATCTCGCGGCGATCATGCGCAAGCGTGCGCGCCGGAAGGCCGAAGGCGAGGAAGGCGCGTGGGTGATCGACGTCGACAAGGTCGAGGAGGTGCTGGGCATTCCGCGCTACGCCGTCGAGGAGGCGGAGATGATCCCCGAGGTCGGCGTCGTGACCGGGCTCGCATGGACGGCGACGGGCGGCGACCTGATGGTGATCGAGGCGCTGCGCATGAACGGCAGCGGCCGGCTCACGGTGACGGGCCAGCTCGGCGACGTGATGCGCGAGAGCGTGGACGCGGCATACTCGTACGTGCGGTCGCGTGCGGCGCCGATCGGGATTCCCGATGCCGCGTTCAAGGACTACGACATCCACGTCCACCTGCCGGCCGGCGCGATTCCGAAGGACGGCCCGAGCGCGGGAATCACGCTCACGCTCGCGATCGCGAGCGCGCTCTCCTATCGGCCGGTGCGCCGGGATGTCGCGATGACGGGCGAGGTGACGCTGCGCGGTAAGGTGCTCGAGATCGGCGGCGTGAAGGAGAAGGTGCTGGCGGCGTATCGCGCCGGCCTGCGGCACCTGATCATGCCGAAGGCGAACGAGAAGGACCTGCGCGACGTTCCCGACGAGGTGAAGAAGCAGGTGACCTTCACCTTCGTCGAGCGGATGGACGAGGTGCTGCGTCTCGCGTTGCTGCCGCCGGTGGAGAGCGACACGGCACCGCCCGACGACACGCGCGCACTCGGCGGCACGCACACCGAGTCCGCGACGGTCGTTCCGCTCACCACGGAGCCTGGCGCGCTGGTTCCGTCCGTGATGTCGCCCGACGGGCCGGCGCTCGACGAGTCTGCGCTCGACGAGATCGCCGACGACGCGGTCACTTCCCCAACTTGATCGCCGCGGGATCGATCACCGATCCCATTCCCTCGGGCACGTTGCTGTAGACGACGAGCGCACGGTCACCGATGCTGACCGGCTGGATCGAGATCGTGCGCCCCTTCGCCGTGTAGCTCACTCCCGCGCCCACGCTTCGCTGTGGAGCGCCGGTACGGCGCATCGTGGCGCGCACCATCGCATCGGTGAACTCACCGGCGTCGACGGGCGAGTCCCAGACGATCGCCCAGACGAAGCCGCGATCGCTTCCGCGCTCGACGACCATGAAGCGGTCACCGTCCCACCCCGCCGCGGCACGCTGCGCGGTCTGCGCGTCGCGAAGGTAGTCGTAGACGACGAGCCGAGTGCCGAACTCGCCCATGTCGTTCTCGTAGACGTTCGTCGCCCCATGAGGCGCGGGCAGCGTGATCATCGTCGGCTCGTCGGGCGGCGACGCGAGAAAGAGGGCCGGATGGAGGATCTGCTCGGTGGAGCGCGGGATGTCGCGGAAGAGATCGTGATTCCCGCGCTTCTCCTTCACACGGTGCACGAACTCTGCGCCGCTGAGATACGGGAAGAGGAGCGACTCCTGAATCACCATTGGCGCGGTGGCGAATACCGGCATCTCGCCCTGGCGATTGCGAATCTCCTCGCGCACGCGATCCCACGCGCCCGGAAGCCGCGTCTCGATCTGATCGGGCCCGCCGAGCATGATCGAGATCTGCTCGAACTGCGCCTCACCTTCGATGAGCGCCTGGGCCGCGCCGAGACGATCGTTGTTCGAGCCGGACTTCTGTATCGAGTCGAGATTGACGTACTGATCCTGAAGGGCGTGCACGAGCTCGTGGGTGATCGTGATGCCGACGACCTGCTCGTCGGCGCCATTCACCACGTAGAGCGTCTTCGCCTTGGGATCGTAGTAGCCGACGACCTGCTCGGTGAGCACGCGCACGAAGAAGGCGCGCAGACTCATCGTGTCGGGAATCAGTCCGAGGAGCTTGTACGCCTTCTCCTCTCCCGTGAGCTGGGCGGCGGGGGTGGCTTCGTCGAACTGCTTGAGCAGGAAGGCGCGCACCTGCTCTTTGGTGCGCACCTCCACCTTCGGTGGTGTCTTGAACTTGAGTCCCGTCGCCTGCTCGATGCGCGGGATCGCCTCGGCGACCTCGCGTGCGTACGGTCCCGAGCCGAGATCCTTCCCTCTGGTACAGGCGGCGAGGAGCATCGCCATCGCCGCGAGCCGCGCGCGCTGCACGCTCATTCCTCCCACTCCACGCGGCGGCCGATCATGAGCCCGACGACACGGGCGACGTCGTGGCCACGCACGACAATTCCCTCGTCGAGCAGCTGGCGCTCGAGCTCGATGTCGAGGGCGGCACGTTCGGCGCCCGTCGGCTCGGCGGGAGCGCTCGCGCCGGCCGGTGGTGCCGCGGCCTGAGGCCGCTGGTCGGCAAAGCTCTCGACCGGCTGTGGCTGCGCGAACGCGGCTTCGAGCTGCGCACCGAGCCGCTCGAGCACGGCGAAGCCGTCGCGCGCGATGCGATCGAACTGCGGATCACCCGTGCCGCGCGGGCCCGCAGAGGAGGTCGCCGCGCGGCGCCCCCACGCGCGACGCTGCGAGATGAGCTGCTCGAGTCGCGGCGAGTACGCCGCGGTCGCCTGGGTGTGCGCGCACGCTTCGTCGAGCGCGTCGATGGCCTTGTCGGGGCGGCGACGATCGGGGACCCAGATGTCCGTGAGCTCGATCGCGGCGCGAATGGCGGCATCGGTGATGACGACATGATGGTGGGCCGCCAGCGACGGGATGCGAGTGCGCAGGATCTCGAGCGTCTCCGCCGGCGACAGCTCGCGCACGGCGATCTTCTGGAAGCGTCGCTCGAGCGCGGGATCACCGAGAATCCAGCGCTCGTACTCCTCGTCGGTCGTGGCGCCGAGCATCCTGAACTCGCCGCGCGCCAGCGCTGGCTTCAGCATATTGGCAGCGTCCATCGCCGAGCCGCTCGCGCTTCCCTGCCCGATCAGGTTGTGCATCTCGTCGACGAACAGGAGCACGTCACCGGCGGCAGTCGTCTCGGCGACGAGCGCGCGGAGGCGCTCCTCGTACTGACCGCGGTACGTCGTGCCCGCGAGGAGCGCCACGGAATCGAGCGATAGCAGGCGCAGGTCTCGCATGGCGATGGGCACCGCCTCCGCAGCGATGCGCTGGGCCAGGCCTTCGGCGATCGCCGTCTTGCCGACGCCGGCGGCGCCGACGAGCGCGGGGTTGTTCTTCCCCTGGCGCAGGAGGATATCGATCGTGCGGGCGATCTCTTCATCGCGGCAGCGGACGATCTCGAGCCGACCGGCGCGCGCGTCGGCGGTGAGATCGCGCGTGAAGCGCGCCAGCGCACCGGAGTCGGAGCGTTCGGAACGAAAGGAATCGTCGATCACGACGCGGGGTTCGGAGGTTCGCGGGTTCGGAGGTTCGCGCGTTTGGAGCTATGCCGAAACGAGCACGCGGGAGTAGGGGACGCAAGGAAGTCGCCACCATCCGGCGCGGGCTGTTGGTGCAGCACACCGAGGTGTACGCGCGCGGCGTGGGCGATGTTTCCTACACCGCACGCGACGACTCGGATCGCGCGACGTGCTACGGCGAGAGGAAGACGCGCCCGAGCAGGCGGTCGCCCCAGATCAGCATCACCGCGGCGGCGGGCGCGAGGAAGACGCCGAACGGCACGAGTGGAAGCCGCAGCGGGTGCTGGTCCGCTCCGAGCGGCAGCTCCGTCTGCGCGGCGGCGCGGCCACGGCGCAGCATGGCGATCGGGTAGACGATCGCGAGGAAGGCCACCGCGCCGATCGTCGCGCCGACGAACACGGTGGCGATGGAGCGCGCGGGGCCGAGCGCGGCACCGACGAACGCCATGAGCGTCATGTCGCCCATGCCCATCGCCTCGCGGCCGAGCGCGGCCTCGCCGAGCCAGCCGACGATGGCGATGAGCCCCGCACCCGCGCACGCGCCGACGAGCGCATCGAACGGACCGGCGAAGATCTCCGACTCGCCGACGAAGGGCGCGATGAGCGCTCCCGCGAGCATGACGATCAATCCCGTGATCGTGAAGCCATCGGGGATGAGGTAGTGCTGCAGGTCGGTGATGGCGACGCCGAGCAGCAGCGTGAGGAAGAGAGCCAGCCGCAGCGCCGTGAACGTCGGCCCGTAGTGATGCACACAGAGCGCCCAGAGCACACCGACGAGGAGCTCGAGCGCGGGATAGATCACCGAGATCGGTTCGGCGCAGCAGCGGCAACGCGCACGCAGCGCGATCCAGCTGAGGAGCGGAATGTTCTCGAACCACGCGAGCTGATGGCCGCAGTGCGGACAACGCGAGCGCGGGCGGACCACGCTCAGGTCATGAGGCCAGCGGGCGACGCACACGTTGAGGAACGACCCGACGCAGAGGCCGAAGACGAACGCGTAGATCGTGGCGAGCGTGGGTGGGAGCGGAATCACGGACGAAGCTGATAGAGAATGATGCCCGTGGCCACGGCCACGTTGAGCGATTCCACGGTGGAGCCGATCGGGATGGACACAGACTGCTCGACGCGCGCGCGCCCTTCCGGAGAGAGGCCTGCTCCCTCGTTGCCGACCAGCAGCGCGAGCCGCTCGGGAGCCTGCAGGCGCTCGAGCGGCGTGCCGCTCGCATCCGCGCCCCAGAGCGCCACGCCATGGCGCGCGCGGAACGTATCGAGCTCCGGCCAGGTACTCATGAATGCGGGGCCGTGGAACAGCGCCCCCATCGCACTTCTGACGACCTTGGCGTTCCAGAGGTCAACGGTGCCGGGCATGGCGAGGACGGCCGCGGCACCGAGGGCGGCGGCGGTTCGCAGGATCGTGCCGACGTTGCCGGGATCCTGGAGCGCATCGAGCACGACGAGACGCGCCCGTTCGGGAAGCTGGGCGTCCTCGAGTCGGCGCTGGGGAATCTCGGCGACGGCGAGAACGCCTTGCGGCGAATCGGTCTCGGCCGCGCTGGCGAACTCGCGCGCGTCGACGTTGGTGAGCTCGACACCTCGCCGCCGCGCGACGTCGAGCAGCGCGGAGCCACGTGGTGCGTCGGTGAGCTGCGGGGCGACGAGCAGACCGCGAACGGAAAGCGGCGAGGAGAGGAGCTCTTCGACGGCGCGAACTCCTTCGGCAACGAAGAGCCGCTGGCGCTCACGGGCTCTCCTTCGCCTGAGGTCGCGTGCTAAGGTGAGCAACTTCAAGGCGTTAGGAACGAGCCGTGACGGAATGGCTCTTGCTCAGGATCACGGTGCTCGCTTTCGACCGGGAGACACAATGAGACGACAACTGGCTGGCTTGGCGCTGGCGGTGACATTGACGGGCTGCGGAGTCTCGACGCAACAGGAAATCGAGATGGGAGGCCAGTACGCGGCGCAGATCAATCAGCAGCTTCCGATCATCAACGACCCGGAAGCGAATCGCTACATCAACCTACTTGGCGACTCGATCGCGCGGCTGACCTCCAGGTCGGACATTCCGGATTGGAAGTTCTTCATAGTCGACAGCCGCGAGGTGAACGCGTTCGCCGTGCCGGGCGGCTACATCTACGTGAACCGCGGCCTGATCGAGCGGACGCAGCGGATGGACCAGCTCGCGGGGGTGCTCGGTCACGAGATCGGGCACGTGGTCAGGCGGCACTCGATCAAGCAGATGCAGCAGGCACAGGGCGCGAACGTCGGCGTGACGCTGGCCTGCGTGCTGACGCGCATCTGCGAGAGCCAGGCTGGCCAGGCGGCGATCCAGGTGGGCGGCACGGCGCTGTTCGCGAAGTTCAGTCGTCAGGATGAGATCGAAGCCGACGAGGAGGGAATCCGCAACGTGGTGCGCGCGGGGATCAGCCCGAACGGCATTCCCGAGATGTTCCAGATCCTGCTGAACGAGCGGCAGTCGAATCCGTCGGCGGTCGAAGGATGGTTCTCGACGCACCCGATGGAGGAGGATCGCATCGCCAACACGCGCGCAATGATCGCGCAGATCAACCCCGCGACGCTGCGGTCGCTGAGCACCGACTCGCAGCGCTATCAGCAGTTCAAGGCGCGGATCCGCGCGCTGCCGCCGTCGCCGACACCGCGAGCGTCGAGGTGAAATGACGGATTGACGGTTGTCGGTTGACAGTTCTCGGCTGGCCTCGGGACGCTTCGCGCTCCGAGGCCGTTTCTTCGTGCAGTCCGTGCGGTCACCGTGCATCTTCCTCGGATGACGGACGCATCGCGCACAATCGTGCTCACCATCGCCGGCTCCGACTCCGGAGGCGGCGCGGGAATCCAGGCGGACCTGAAGACGTTCGCGCGTTTCGGCGTATATGGGATGTCGGTGATCACTGCGGTCACCGCGCAGAACACTATGGGCGTGCGCGCATGGGAGCGCGTGACCCCCGCGCTCGTCGGCGCGCAGATCGACGCGGTCGCGGAGGATTTGCGACCGGCAGCGATCAAGAGCGGGATGCTCGGCGACGCGGACGTCGTGCGTGCAGTGGCGGAGGGCGTCCGACGTCACGCGCTGTCGCCCTACGTGCTGGACCCCGTGATGGCGGCGTCGTCGGGCGACGCGCTGCTGACGCCCGATGCGATCTCGGCGATCGTGGCCGAGCTGTTTCCACTGGCGTCGCTCGTGACGCCCAACCTCGACGAGGTCGGGTTGCTGCTCGGCGAGCGGCCGCGCGACGTGCCGGCGATGGAGCGGGCGGCACGAGCGCTCGCGGCGCAGCACGGCGCCCGCGCGGCGCTGGTGAAAGGCGGCCACCTGGGCGGCGACGAACTCGTGGACGTGCTGTACGACGGCCGCCAGCTCCGACGGTTCTCCTATCCGCGGATCCGTACGTCGAGCACGCACGGAACGGGATGCACGCTGTCGGCGGCGATCGCGGCCGCGCTGGCGCTCGGGGTGCCGCTACTGAACGCGGTGGAGCTCGGACTCGAGTACGTGCACCGCGCGATCGCGAGCGCGCCCGGACTCGGCTCCGGGCACGGACCGCTCAACCACTTCGCGTAGCGGTGCAGCGCGCACCGATCGGGAGCGAATAGAGCGCGCGCAGGGTCGAGCGGTGCCGCGAGACGGCACGAACGTCTTCGACCGAGTAGCGCATTCCGCCGGGCGCGAAGACGACGCCGGCGCGCTCTCGAGGTCGTGCTCCCACGTAACGATGACGTTGGCGCGCGCGGAATCCGACTCGAGCGCGAAGGCCAAACCGGGCACGACGTCGCGCCACACATCGGACGCGGCGAACACGCTGCGTCGCCACTCGGCCAGCGTGACGGAGACGTCAGCGGCGAAGTCGGGGCGACGCTGCACCCAGACGTGGATCGGACCGCGTGCCAGGTCCCAGCGGACGGCGCCACCATGGACATCGAGCGCCGCCGTGAGATTCGCCGCGGCGGAATCGGAGAGGGCGACGCCGGCGGAGCAAACCTCGGCCCGTTTCGCACCGAGCGTCGTATCCGGGCGAGCACCGACTGGCGACAGAACGATCGTAGTCGCAACGAGCGCGCGGAGCAGCAGCATGGCGAAGTCCTCCCGCAGAAGCGCGGCACGAGAGGTCGCGAGTGGCCCGTCGGGTCCGATACGGTTTCGTTGCGGGCAAGATACAGTCCCGTGATGATCCGCAAAGCAGGAGGTAATGCGCTGGAGGACTACGCGTTACATGTCGTTGGTGTAGCTCAGGAACTTGAAGGCGCCCCGGTACGAGACGATGGAGCCGAAGAGCCGCTTCGTTGCGGAGTCGCCGCGAGCGTCGACGATCCGAACCAAACACCCGGAGTACCGGTCGACGGCGCCGTCGTGCGAGACTTTCGGCTCGCAGCGCTGCCGGACGAAGGTCCACGGCTGGCCGGCAGCACGACGGAGCAGCTTCCGGAAGCCCGCGTCGCTCGGGTTCTGGATCATCTGCCAGGCGAAACCGACGGGTTGGTGGTACGGCCCACGCGCGTACGGGGAGCCCGGGTAGTAGAGGTCGACGAACTCCCGAGGGGTCACGACCATCGTTCGGAGATCGTTGGTGTCGGCGGCGGCCAGGGAGCGGACGAAGCGGCGCACCAGTGCGTCGCGAGAGCCTTCACCGCCGACAAGGGTCGTCGCGCTGTCGCCGGGATATTCGGCACGGAAGCGCCTAGCCTCCTCTTCCGGCGGGAGGAGCGAGTCGATGACGTAGCCCGGCATGGCGCGATTGATCGAGTCCTGCTTCGCCCGCGCCACGGAGTCGGCACGGATCGAGTCGCGGCGAACCGCGAGCGAATCGGCGCCGGCGCGTTCTCGAGTCGTACAGGCCGCCAGCAGAACGAGGGCGGAGCTGATGAGTGTATGGCGCATCGGATAAGACTACGCGAACGGCCGACGCTCACCACGAGCGCCGGCCGTCGCCAGCGTGATCAGGATCAGTTGCGGGCGTAGCTCGTCCAGCCCTGCCACCACTTCGCGCCACCCGGGGCGGCGCCGCCGGCGTACGGCGTCGCCGTCACGAACGTACCAGCCTTCGTGGCGATCGCGCCGCTGAAGGTCGACAGTCCCGCGGTGGCGATCGGCGAGTTTGCCGCCGGCGTGAAGTCGAAGTCGTTGACGCTCGCGGGCGCGGCGCCGACCGCGGGGATGCTCGCGAAGAGCGACGCGGCGGTGGCCGCGCTGAGCGTCAGGTTGTTTGCCGTCAGGTCGAGCGCGAACTGAGTAGCCGACGGTGCCTGGAAGACTTTCCCGTTCGTTTCGGCGAACACGATGTTCTTGACCTGCAGATCGGCCGTCGCGCTGGGCGTGGGCGTCGTACCAGCCCGGTCGTAGGTGAGCGCGTCTCGCAGCGAGATGCCGTCGGCCGGCCATCGGGCGATGACGCCATTCACGTAGTAGCCGCCCGTGCCGCGTCGGAGCATCAGACCGTGCCCGCCGCCCGTGCCGACGCACGAGGCCTGACCGCACCCGATGATCGTGAAGTTCGCGACGAGGGGGATGGTGAAAGGCGCCGAGTTGAAGCCGAGATCGCACCCGGTGCCGTTGCAGCCATCGTTCTCGATGCCTTCCAGGTCGACGGAATAGAAGCCGGCACCCGTGCGCGGCGTGAGCTGCGTCGTCGCCTGCGCGACGACGAACTGGATGCGACCGGAGAAGCCCTCGGACATGTCGAGCACGTCGTCGGCGGTCTCGAAGGCAACGAGGTGATCGAGGTCGAAGCCGCCGCCGAAGAACTCGTACGAGTCGTCGAGTCCGGCGAGCGATTCGAGGTACGACGCCCGCGTGCCAGAGCCGACGGCGGCGAAAGTGAACGAGTTGAACTCCTGGTCCTGGATCGGCGCGTAGCCGCTGAACTCGACGCGCACGTACGCGAGCGTTCCGGAGTTGTCGGTGGCGACGGTGCCGCCGGTGTATTGCACGGGGTAGTTCTTGCCGCTGACGACGGTCGCGCCGTCGGTGCCGGAGCCCTCGATGTTGACGACGCCGCTGCGGTTGTTCGGCGCGTTGCCGACGATGATGAGGCCGCCCCAGTCGCCGGGTTGACGCTGGCCCACCGGGCGCGACGAGGTGAAGACGATCGGTGCCTGGGCCGTGCCGACGGCGTTGATCTTGGCGCCGCGCATGATCATGAGCGACGAACCGAGCACGCTGTAGTCGCCCTTGATGATCGTGCCGGGCTGAATCGTCAGCGTCGCACCGTTGAGAACGTGCACGAAGCCGGAGATCGTGTACGCCGTATCAGGGTACAGCGTGCGATTTGCCGAGATGTCCAGGTTGATCGTCAACGCCGCAGTTCCGGGAGCGGCGGTGGTGGCGGAGATTTCACCCGACGCCGAGCTGCTGGCGCTGCCACGCACCGTGATGACGCGATAGCGATACACCGTGTTCGGGGTCAGTCCGGTGTCATCCCACGTGACGGTGCCGCCGGTGGCGGGGGCAGGAACCGATCCGACGGCGGCGAAGGCGCCCGCCGCACCGGTCGCGCGCTCGATGCTATAGCTCGCGTCGCCGGGGGTGCCGGTGAACGAGATCCGGACGCTCGTCGCGCCCTTGGGCGTGACGCTGAGGCCGAGGACGGTCTGCGGCCCTGGATCGGTGACACTGTCGGTACCACATCCTACTGCGAGCGCCACGGCCATCATGGCCGCGAACACACGACTGATGCGCATCAGGAGGTATCCTCTCCGCTGAAAGTTCGGTCGATCGAACGGGACATCGCGCGTGCGCGCGAGCCATAGCTCAAAACAACGGGGCCGCTGTCGGCAATCGACAACGGCCCCGTCACGAACGGGTCACGGTCCTCAGCGATTGAGCTGCAGGCCGAGCTGAACGACGCGACCGGCGTGATAGCGCTCGCGCACCACGGTGCCCTGCCTCGTCTCGTACGGCGAGTCGAGCAGGTTCTTCAGGTCGAAGCGCAGCGTCGCACCGTTGAGTAGCAACGACCGCACGGAGAAGTCGAGCACGTTACGCGACAGGTCGACGACGTCGGGGAGCGGGCTCGCACCCGCCGCGGCGATGCGCTCGCCGACGCGGTTGAACAGGACCGTCGCGCTGGTGCCGCCACCGCGCGAGGTGTAGGTCACTCCGGTGTTGAGGACGTACGGCGCCTGCCCCACCATGCGACGGTTGAGATTTGTCGCGGCGGCGGCCGTGTTCGGCGCGAGCTCGATTTCGCTCTTCATCAGCGTCGCATTGGCGAACGCGGAGAACGGGTCGAAGAGCGAGCCGAGCATGCCGAGGCGCTTCCGCAGCTCGAGCTCGACCCCGTAGTTGTCGGCCGCCTGCGCGTTCGTGAAGAACACGTAGCTCGTGCCGCCGCTTCCCGAGCCGTAGACGCGCTCGATCGGATTGCTGAAATGCTTCGCGAACAGCGCGAGGCTCACCGCCTCTCCCGCCGAAGGGTACGTCTCCCAGCGCAGGTCGAGGTTCGTGACGTTGGTGCGCTGCAGGTTCTCGTCGCCCTGGACGTTCTCGCCTCCGATGACGTCCCGGCTGATGATCGGCGAGAGCTCACGGTACTCGGGACGCGCGAGCGTGCGCGATGCCGAGAGTCGAAGCTGCTGCGCGTCGGTCAGCCTGAGCGTGGCGGCGAGCGACGGGAGCCAGTCGTTCCACAGCTTGATCGTCGAGACCGGCGATCCGAGCGTCGAGGCCGCGTCCACCTCGAGCCGATCGCTCTCGTAGCGTGCCCCGCCGACGAGCTTGAGCCGGTCGCTCACCGGCACCTCGGCCATCAGAAAGCCGGCGCCGAGTCGATCGCGCGCGACGTAGGAGCCGCCCTGCGAGAGCGGACCGATGTCGAACACGCTCTGGCCCTGCTGGGTGAAGCGGCCGTCGAAGATCTGCTCGAGCGGCAGCTCGCGCTGCGCGTCGGTGAGGCGGATGCTGCTGACGTTGTACGAGAGACTCTGGGCGTCGCGTCCCGTGGCGCGATAGAGGCCGCCGAATCTGATCGTCGATGGTGTGCCGGCGGCGCTGAGATCGATCGAGTACTTCGCCTGGTACTCGTGGCTGTTCTCGTTCAGGTCCGAGAAGCTGCGCACCGCGCCGCCGCTTCCGCCGCCCTGCCACCGCAGCACGTCCTGCCCTGCCGCATTCTTCTCGAACACCTGCACGAACGCCGACTTGTCCGGCTCGTCGCGCCGCACGCCGCTCGCCGTCGCGCTCCACTCGAACTTCTGCGCGCCCGTGACCTGGTGCTCGCCGGCGAGCTGGCCGGAGTAGACGCTACGCTGCGTGTACTGCATGCGCGTGATCTGCACCGGCGTGGCATCCGACGTGAACTCACCGACCTCGACGCGCGCGTCGTTGTCGGCCGACCGGTTGTACATCCCGTTGAACGACAGCCGCGACGACTCGCCGACGAGCGTGCTGAGATTCGTGAGCCCGCCCCAGAGGACGCTCTGGCTGGTGCTCGTGCCGACGAAACGGTCCATCTCGACCGTGGAGCCGGGGGTCGCACCGCGGTCCGCGAGGGCGCGCAGCTGACCGTCCTTGATGTCCGTCCCGGACGAGTACGATCCCGAGAAGAGGTAACCGACGCGATGACCGAACAGGATCGGATCGTTGCCGCCGATCGAGCCGGAGGTGTTGAGCAGCGGACTGCCGCTTCGCGTCGACGGCGTCCACACGTTCCGCAACGAGCCGATCAGGAGGTTCTTGTCGTTCTGATTGAGCGGGATCGTCTGCATGTTCCCGACGCGGCGGAAGATCGCCGGCACGTCACGCTCGCTGCCGATGCTGGCGAAGCGCATACTGCCGGACATCGGCGCGAGCAGCAGATCGCGGCCCGTCGCGCCGCCGGCGTATCCGGAGCCGATCTGGAACGCACCGCTGCGCGTGCTCGGGAACTCGCGCGTCTTGATGTCCACGAGCGCGCCGCTGAAGTCGCCCTGCAGGTCCGGCGTGAACGTCTTGCTGGTCGTGATGGCCTGCAGCAGGCCGGCCGGGAACATATCGAGTGGAACGACCCGGCGCTCCGGCTCCGGACTCGGCACGCGCGCACCGTTGAGGGAGCTTGTCGTGTAGCGCTCGCCGAGGCCGCGCACGAAGACGTACTTGCCGTCCTGCACGGTCACACCGCTCACGCGCTTCACGGCCTGTGCGGCGTCGCCGTCCGGACTCCGGGAGATCTGTTCGGCGGTGACGGAGTTCACGACGCCGGATGCGGTGCGCTGCCGATCGAGCGCATCGCTCACGCTGCCACGTTCCGTCGTGGCACTGACGGTGATCGCCTCCAGCCGCACGGTGGCGGCCGTGAGGGAGATGTTCTGCTCGATGGTGCGTCCGGCGACGACCTGCACTCCCGTCACCGTCTTCGCCGCGAAACCGATGCGGCGCGCCTGGATGCTGGTCGCCCCAGCGGGGACCCTGGCGAGCGTGAAGCGACCGTCGACGCCGCTGCTCGTCCCGCTGCTCGTGCCGGCGATGTGAAGCGTTACGTCAGCGAGACCGCTGCCGGAGGCCGCATCGATGACGCGGCCGGTGATGCGACCGACGACTGTCGCGTCCTGCGCGGCGAGCGGTGTTCCCGACGCGGTGAGCGCGACGACCAGCCCGAGCAGCGCGAGCGGTCGAATGCAGAGATACGCCGGAGCTTCACGGCGCTGCGAATGGTTCTGTCGTGACGAGAGAGCGTGCATACCGGACCCAGTGCGAGGGGCGATGGCGCCTGCACAGGAAGGGCGTGGCAGGATGTGTCCGATAGATCGCGGAGCCGCGTATCGGCGAAGCCTGCCTCCCGCCACGTTTGGGTCACGCACGACGGCCAGTGTCGTCACCGGGCCGTTACACAGGCCGTTACGTACTTCGATAGAAGGCGGCGGGGACAGCGCGTCCCCGCTGCGGCGCGAAACGCGCCTAGGTCACAGCTGTGCGACGAAGCGCTCGACGAGCGACTCGAAGCGCGAGGCGACGAGCGCAGTCGTCTCGAGCACCTCGGCGTGCGACAGCGGGTTCGGCGTCGTGCCCGACGCGAAGTTGGTGATGCAGCTGACGCCGGCCACGCGCATGCCGATCGCGCGCGCGACGATCACCTCCGGCACGGTCGACATTCCCACCGCGTCCGCGCCGAGGGTGGCGAGCATGCGCACCTCGGCGGGGGTCTCATAGGCGGGGCCGAGTAGTCCGCAGTACACGCCCTCGCGCATCGGAAATCCCAGCTTCGTGGCCTCGCGGCGGAGCACGGCCGCGAGGGCGCGGTCGTACGGATCGCTCATGTCGGGGAAGCGCGTGTCGCCCGGCTCGTGCGCCCCGATCAGCGGATTGCGAAACATGAGATTCAGATGATCGGTGATGATCATCAGGTCGCCGGGAGTGAACGTGGCCCGGATGCCGCCCGCCGCGTTGGAGACGAACAGCGTCCGCGCACCCAGTGCGTGCAGCACGCGTACCGGAAAGCCGGCGAGCGACGCGCGGTGTCCCTCGTACATGTGGAAGCGTCCCGCGAGCGCGACGACCGGCCGACCGGCGAGCCGGCCGACGATCACTCGGCCGGCGTGGCCGATCACGGTCGCGCTGGGAAAGCCGGGGACGTCGGCGAACGCGACGTCGCGCGCCTCGTCGATGCGGCGTACGAGTCCTCCGAGTCCCGACCCAAGTATGATGCCAAGCACCGGTGCGTCACCGTCGCCGACGCGGCGACGAATCTCAGCGGCCGCGTCGCCCGCGCTCCGCGCGCCAAAAGGAGAGACGTCCATCACGGCCCGGTGCGCGCGCGGAGCGCGGCGATGTCGGCGCGGGCGCGGGCGGCGAGGGTCATGC
>JBJMNN010000027.1:0-11373 GCA_045804245.1 Gemmatimonadaceae bacterium
CAAGTCGAACATCCTGCTCATCGGCCCGACGGGCGTGGGCAAGACGCTGCTGGCGCAGACGCTGGCGCGCATTCTCGACGTCCCGTTCACGATCGCCGATGCGACGACGCTGACCGAGGCCGGCTACGTCGGCGAGGACGTGGAGAACATTCTCGTCCGGCTGTTGCAGGCGGGCGACTTCAACGTCGCGGAGTGCGAGCGCGGCATCGTCTACATCGATGAGATCGACAAGATCGCGCGCAAGTCGGAGAACCCGAGCATCACGCGCGACGTGAGCGGCGAGGGAGTGCAGCAGGCCCTGCTCAAGATCCTCGAGGGCACGGTCGCCAGCGTGCCGCCGCAAGGGGGCCGCAAGCACCCGCAGCAGGAGTACATCCAGATCAACACGAAGGACATCCTGTTCATCTGCGGCGGGGCGTTCGACGGGTTGGAAAAGATCATCGAGGCCCGGACGGGTCGGCGGCAGATCGGCTTCGCGAAGCTGGAGACCGACCCCATCCGGGCCGCGAAGCTGGCGAAGAACGCGTTCGCCGAAGTCGAGCCGGATGACCTGCTCCGGTTCGGACTCATCCCCGAGCTCGTCGGCCGACTGCCGGTCACGGTGCCGCTCGAGGGGCTCGACGAGGAGTCGCTGGTGCGAATCCTCCAGGAGCCGAAGAACGCGCTCACGAAGCAGTACACGAAGCTGTTCGATCTCGAGGAAGTGAAGCTCACCTTCGAGCCCTCGGCGCTGCGCGCGATCGCCGGCAAGGCGCTCAAGCGGGGCACCGGTGCGCGTGGACTCCGCGCGATCCTCGAGGAGTTGCTCACCGACGTGATGTTCGACCTGCCGACCCGTGAAGACGTGGTCGAGGTGAAGATCACGGAGTCGAGCGTGCTGAATGGGACGACACCGCTTTTGGAGCTGGCGCCCACCAAGCGAAAGAAGGAAGCGTGAGCCTGCACTGCCACTGTAGTACCGAGTACTAGCGTATCCGGTACCGAGTACCGGTCAGCCGGCTCCCGGTAATCCCCTCGGGGTATCGACCCGGAAAGTGGTGACACCAGCCCGCCGCGACGCCACGTCGCGGCGGATTTCGCTTTTGGGTTGATCCTTCTCCCTCGAAGTGCTCGCGCCATTCCAGGGGCGTCCCACCGGTACTCGGTACCGGGTACTCGAGTACCGGGTACTTCAGTAGCAGTTAACTTCAGCCATGCCCTCCTTCCCCACCGACGGCCCCGACCTCCTCACATCCGACCGCCTCCCGGTCCTGCCACTGCGCGACGTCGTGGTGTTTCCCTACGTCGTCATGCCGCTCCTTGTCGGGCGGGCGGCGTCGCTGGCGGCGCTCGAGGCGGGGAACGAGGAGGATCGGCTCGTGCTGCTCGTGGCGCAGCGCGACCCGGAGACGCAGGAGCCGGCGGCGGCCGACCTTTATCGCGTCGGGGTCATCGCGCGCATCCGACAGCTGTCGCGGCTCGGCACGGGCACGGTGCGCGTGCTCATCGAGGGGATCACGCGCGCTCGGGTCACGCGGTACGTGCCAGGCAACGACTGTCTGCGCGCGGTCGTCGAGCCGATGCCCGCGCCGGTGCTCGCCGAAGCGGACGAGGTCCTGCTCCGTCGCACGCTCTCGCTGTTCGAGGAATACGTCGCGCTGCACCGGCGGCTGCCCGCCGAGCTGGTGACGATCATCCAGAGCGCCGATTCGGCGGCGCGGCAGGCGTTCGGGATCGCGGCGCACCTCGGCACGCGACTCGACCGGCGGCAGGCGCTGCTCGCGATCGACGAGCTCCCCGCCCTGCTGCAATCGCTCGGCGAGATGCTCACGAGCGAGATCGATCTGCTCAAGCTCGAGCGGAAGATCGACGATGACGTGCGCGGCTCGCTGTTCCAGAACCAGCGCGAGTTCTACCTGCAGGAGCAGCTCAAGGCGATCCACCGCGAACTGGGGAGCGACGAAGGAGAAGACGGCGACGACCTCGCCGCCGCGCTCGAGGCGAAGGGACTGCCGGAACCGGTGGCCGTACGGGCGCGACGCGAGCTGCGCCGGCTGCGTAAGCTCGCCACGATCTCGCCCGAGGCGGGAGTCGTTCGCACGTATCTCGACTGGATCGCGGCCCTGCCCTGGCGCGAGCGCACCGACGACGTGCTCGACGTCTCGCATGCTCGCCGCGTGCTCGACGAGGATCATTACGGGCTCGAAGACGTGAAGGACCGCGTGCTCGACTACATCGGCGTGCTGTCGCTCGTCGAGCGGCTCGACGGTCCCATTCTCTGCCTCGTGGGGCCGCCCGGCGTCGGCAAGACCTCGCTCGGCCGCTCGATCGCGCGCGCGATGGGCCGCAAGTTCGTCCGCATGTCGCTCGGCGGCGTGCGCGACGAGGCGGAGATTCGCGGTCATCGTCGCACCTACATCGGCGCGATGCCGGGGCGTGTGATCCAGGCGATGCGCCGCGCCGAAGTCGTGAACCCCGTCATCCTGCTCGACGAGATCGACAAGCTCGGGAGCGACTATCGCGGCGATCCGTCGGCGGCACTGCTCGAGGTGCTCGACCCCGAGCAGAACAAGACGTTCAACGACCATTACCTCGAGATCGACTACGACCTCTCGCAGGTGCTGTTCATCACGACGGCGAACTCCCTCGCCGGCATTCCCGATCCGCTGCGCGACCGGATGGAGATCATTCGGCTCGCGGGCTACCTCGATCAGGAGAAGTACGCGATCGCGCGACAGTTCCTCTTGCCGCGCCAGCTCACGCAGCACGGTATCGACCCGGGGACCGTCACTGTGGCGCCGGACGTCGTGCCGACGATCGTGCATGCCTACACGCGCGAGGCCGGCGTGCGCGATCTCGAGCGGCGCATCGGACGCATGGCCCGCAAGCTGGCACGCGCGCGCGCAGAGCGTCGCTCGGCGTACGCGCCGACGACCGTCGACGCGCCACCCGAGCAGGACGCGGTCCAGGCGAGCCAACTGCACGCGTTGCTCGGCGTCGCACCATTCGATCCGGCGGCGAACACGCTCGAGGACAAGGTCGGCGTCGCAACGGGGCTCGCCTACACGAGCACGGGCGGCGACGTGCTGGAGATCGAGGTCAGCGTCGTCCCGGGCCGCGGCAGGCTGCAGCTCACCGGCACCCTCGGCGACGTGATGAAGGAGTCGGCGAGCGCCGCGCTCAGCTATGCTCGCGCGCGGGCTGGCGCGCTCGGGCTCGAGCGCGAGTTCCTGCGGTCGCGCGACCTGCACGTGCACATCCCCGCCGGCGCGACTCCGAAGGACGGGCCGAGCGCGGGGATCGCGATCGCCTGCGCGATCGTGAGCGCGTTGACCGGTATCCCCCTGCGTGGCGACGTCGCGATGACCGGCGAGATCACGCTGCGCGGCCGGGTGCTCGGCATCGGTGGGCTGAAGGAGAAGACCGTGGCCGCGCTGCGGAACCGCGTCGCACACGTGATCCTGCCGCAGGAGAACGCGCGCGACCTCGACGAGCTTCCCGCGGAGGTGAAGGCGGGGATCGACTTCCATCCGGTCCGCACGATGGACGAGGTGCTCGCCGTGGCACTCGCGCGCACGGTGGACGTGCGGCAGGGCGAGTCGCCCGCCGCACTGGTGACACATTGAGCGGAGCCGCCGACGACCCGCTCGTCATCCGTTCGCTCGAGTTCATCGGCCCGATGGCGAGCGCCGACGGTTGGCGTCCGCCGAGCGACCTGCCCGAGGTGGCGTTCGCCGGGCGATCGAACGTGGGCAAGTCGTCGCTGCTGAACCGGCTCGTGCGCCGGAAGGCATTCGCGCGGGTGAGCAACACACCGGGGCGGACACGCGAGATCAACTTCTTCAAGGTCAACGACCGCTTCGTGCTCGTCGACCTGCCGGGCTACGGCTACGCGCGCATCGCCAAGGCGCGGAAGGCCGAGTGGCTGCCGCTCATCGAAGGCTATCTTCGCCAGGCGCCCGCGCTGCGCGGCGTGGTGCAGCTACTCGACGTACGCCACGCCGCGTCCAGCGACGACCTGCAGATGCTCGACTTCCTGGCCGACGTCGGCGTGCCGACGATCGTCGCCCTCACGAAGATCGACAAGCTGCGCCCGCAGGAGCTGCCGGTGCGCATGCGGGAGCTCGCGCTCCAGCTCCAGCTCGACGAAGAGCAGATGATCCCGTTCAGCGCGACGACGAACGTCGGACGCGACGATCTGGCCGCTGCGGTGGTGTCGCTGGTGGAGCAGCCGGGGTGGCGGGAAGGGCCGGGTGAGACGACGAGCGCGCCAGAGGATGGGGAAAGATCCGGTGATGAGTTGTGAGTGATGAGTGACAGCGTCAGAAGTGCGTTCGCAATCACCCGTCACTCACAACCCACAACCCACTACCTCCCTTCTAAAAATCCGCGCTCAACGAAAGTCTCACCGTCCGTGACGCCCCAGGCATGATGTTGTTGTTTCCCTGCGACGTCGCGTAGTAGCGGGTGTCGAACAGGTTCTCGACGTTGAGCTGTACGCGCGACTTGAAGGGCAGCGCGACGAACAGCGCGCCGTCGTAGCGCGTGAACGCGGGGAGCGTGACGGTGTTGTCGATTGCGGCGTACATGCGCGCCTGGTGGACGGCACCCGCACCGACCGCCACAGCGGGCGCGAGCTGGACGCGGTTCCAGAGCGAGAGCGTGGACCGCGGAACGAGTGGCACAGTTGCCCCCTCGGCGCCGGCCGACGTGCGGCTCCGAATCCGCGCGACCTGGGACGAGTAGCCGGCGACGAGCTGCCAGGCGGAGGTCATCTCCCCGGTGGCACCGAGCTCGTAACCCGTGGTGCGCTGCGCTCCGGTCTGCACGGTGCGCGAGGGGTTCGCCGGGTCGGGCGCGGTACTGTTGCTGCGATCGAGCTGGAAGAGCGCACCGGTGAGCGCGAGCGACTCGTGCACGTCCCACTTGGCGCCGACCTCGTAGTTGCGGAACCGCTCGGGCTCGAGGGTCTGCGTCGTCGCCGTGAGCGAGGAGAACTGGTCGCCCGAGCTCGGGAGATGCGAGACGCTGTACGAGGCGTAGAGCGAGGCGGGAGCGACGGGCTTGAAGATCAGTCCAGCGCGCGGTGACACGAGCCGGTCGTAGCGCTCGAGGTCCTGGCCGGTGCGGTTGTTGTGGAAGCGCACGCTGAACGCGTCGACGCGCACGCCGGCGACGGCCTGCCACTGCGACGAGAGCGCGATCTGATCCTGCGCGTACAACGCGCCGACGTCTGCCCGCACGTGGTTGTCCGCGTCGGTCGACGACTGGCGGAACGCGACGTTCACCCGATTCGTCGGGCTGGCGAAGGGCACCCGGGTGCTCGTTGCCGTGGCGCTGCCGTCGAAGTACGCGGTGTTGCGGAAGTTGTCCGTCCGCTGCCGCGACAGCTCGGCACCGGCGAGCAGCGTGTGGCGGAGCGCGCCGGTGGCGAGCGTGCCGGTGACGTCGGTCTGATTGAACAGGCTCCGGCGTTCAGTGGCATTGTTGTAGCCCAGCAGATTCACCTGGGTGCCGCTCGTATCGACGGCGCCGGAGAAGACGTTCTGGTAGAGCTTGTCGTAGTACATCGCGCGCGTACGATTCCGCAGCGAGATCCCGCGGCCGAGCGCGCGGTCGATCACCACGGCGCCGCCATTCACGTCGGCGCGCGAACGGCTCACCGTCGGATCGCCGAAGTACGTCGTGATCGGCGCGGGCGAGGGCGCGCCGCCGAACGACGGGATGCCGCGATCGACGGTGCGGTCGTCGTGGAAGTACTCGTAGTCGAGGCGGACGACGCTGCCTCCGGCGACGATCGTCGCGGTCGGCGTGACGCCGCGGCGCGAGAGGCGCGCCGCGTCGCGGAAGCCGCCCGACTTCTCGTACACGCCGTCGAGCCGCGCCGCGACGTGCTCGCCGAGCGCGCCGCCGAGGTCGAGCGTGCCGCGCTTGTGGTCGAACGAGCCTCCCTCGAGCGTCAGCGTGCCGACCTGCGACCAGGGCGCTTCGCGGCGCACCTGGTTGATGACGCCACCACCGCCCCCACGTCCGAAGATCATCGCGTTGGAGCCCTTGAGTGCCTCGACGCGCTCGACGTTGTACAGGTCGCGCAAGTACTGCGCATCGTCACGGACGCCGTCGACGAAGAAGTCGGCGGTCGAGCTCTGGCCGCGGATCACGGGTGCGTCGCGGTGCCCCTCGCCCTGCGCCATCGTCACGCCGGGGATGAAGCGAACCACATCGGCCATGCTCTGCATCGACTGGTCGGCGATGACGGAGCGGGTGAGGACCGTCGCCGACTGTGGCGTGTCGCGGAGCGGCGTATCGGTTTTCATCGCGGTCCGGGACGCGGTCGCGGCGTAGCGCGCCCGGCGTGCACGCTCGCCGATGACCCGCATCGCCGAGAGCTCTTGGGCTCGCGTCCGTCGCGCCAATGAGTCTGCGGAGCGAGCCGAATCGGTTGCCGGCCGGCCCTGCTCCTGTGCCTCGAGGCGAGAGGCAGTCGAGGCGAATACGGTGGCGGAGAGAAGGGCGACGACGAGCGGATGACGCATCGGGAGTATTTTTGTCTGGATTACGGATATGACTCGGGGCGAGTGTTAACCTGCCTCGCCGATTCGGCCGAATGTTATCGACCGCTTCACAATCCCGTCAAGTTTTGTCGGAATTAACCCAGGTGCGCGCGAAGTCCGACCTCGTCACATTAATCCCATGCCCTACCTCCCTTTGCGATCACTGCCTCCGCGCCCATCGCAGGCGCTGACCTCCGCCTGGCTCGAACGGCTGGCCGACCGGCTGGCTGCATGTACGGGCGACGTCGCAGCGGAGCGCGCGGTGATTTGTAGGGAGACGCTTGCCGAGCTCGCCTATCCGGAGTACGCGGCCAACTGGGAGACGGCGATCGCGGACGAGTCGGTGCCGCTAGGAACCCGGCTGGCGCTCGCGGCGCTCGACCCGCGCCATGTGACGCTAGAACCGGAGTATTACAGCGACTGCGACGACGCACGGTTCCAGCCAGTGAAGCCGCTGCTCTGGCTCTGGTACTCGTTCGACCGGCTGCCGATCGCCGGCCAGAACGTCGAGCTGGGTGTTCAGCTCCGGCGGATGCTCGCGCCGTACATCTTCAAGCGCTGCGGCGCGAACTTCAAAGCGTTCCAGCACGTCGAATTCTCGTTCGGTTACAACCTCGAGGTGGGCGACGACGTGGTGGTGCACCGCCACGTGCTGCTGGACGACCGCGGCGGGATCCGGCTCGGCAACAAGGTCTCGATCAGCGACTACGCGAACATCTACAGCCACACGCACAGCATCGTCGAGCAGGCGGACGTGACGAACGCGCTCACGGTGCTGGATGACGGAGTGCGAGTGACGTACCACGCGACGGTGCTGGCGGGCGTGCACGTGAACGAGCAGGGGATGGTCGGCGCGCTGGCGGTGGCGACGAAGGACGTGCGCCCGTACCACGTCTACGTCGGAATCCCGGCGAAGAGCGTGCGGGTGAAGCCGAACGCGCCGGAGCCCGCGACGATCCTGCGCACGTCGGAGAACCGGGTGACGCGCCCGATGCCGGAACTGTAGCAGGAGGCGCTCTGCGCGATGCCCCCCGCGCGCTGCGCGACGGCCTCGGGACGCTCCTGCGTCTCGGGGCCGTTCTGCTCGAGCGCATGACCGCGCTTGACTCCTCCGACAAACGGTGCACCTTCGACCGCGCGCACCCGTCGGGTGCATGCTCGACTGCCTTGCCGCGACCTCGTCGCCGGAGGCTCACAATGGAACAGCGCATCGCCGTCGTCGTGTCCACCGTGCTCGGTGTGCTCCTGCTCGCGACGTTCGCGCTGGTGGCGCGATCGGCGGGACACGCCGGCACCGCCGAGGAGATCGCGACGGGGGCGGCGCGCTGGCGCCGCAGATCGCTGTGGGGGCTTGCGATCCTGTTCGTGCCCACGATCGCGTACTCGCTGACTCGGATGCCCTATCCGGTCGCGGGGGTGACGCCGGTGGTGACCGTGCTGGCGTCGGGGCAGCAATGGTCATGGTCGATCGCCCCCGACACGGTGCCGGCAGGAGCGCTCGTGGAGATCCGGGTGACCGGAGCCGATGTCAACCACGGCTTCGGCATCTACGACACGAGCGGCCGCCTCGTCACGCAGACGCAGGCGATGCCGGGCTACACGAACGTGATCCGATACACGTTCTCGTCGCCGGGAACGTATCGCATCCTCTGCCTCGAGTACTGCGGACTGGGGCATCACACGATGGCGTCGCAGCTCGTCGTCACCGCCGAACGGTAGGAGACGAACATGACGATTCCCGACACTGCGGGTGTACGTGCGCGCCAGCTTGATATCGCCTACGCGCCGCCCCCCGCTTCGACCCGTGGCCAGGGGGTGGTGACCACCTACACGGCGATCACGGCGGTCGTGCTCGCGCTGCTGATGCTGTTCGGTCTGGCGATGCGGGCGTCGCAGGCGGGAGTGATCGCGCTCCCGCCAAACCGCTTCTACCAGCTGCTGACGGCACATGGCATCGGCATGGTCGCGATCTCCGGACTTGGCGGTGCGGCGGTCATGTGGTACTTCCTCTCACGCTACGTGTCGCTCAGTCGAGGGGTACTGCTCGCCAACCTCGCGTGCTTCCTCGCCGGCGTGGTGCTGGTGCTCGGCGCGATCTTCGTCGGCGGGTTCGCCGCAGCGTGGACGTTCCTCTTCCCATTGCCGGCCCACTCGCTCGGCGTATGGGGGACAGGCGCGACGGCGGCGTATCTCACCGGAGTCCTCCTGGTGGGCGTCGGGTTCCTGCTGCTCTACCTCGACACGGGGCGCGCGATCATCCGGACGTACGGGAGCCTCGGCAAGGCGCTCGGCTGGCCGCAGGCGTTCGGTCGGAGCTCGGCCGAGTCGCCGCCACCGACCGTCGTCGCGAGCACGGTGGTGACGATCATCAACATCCCGGCGATCGCGATCGGTGCGGTGATCCTCACGATCTCGCTGATCAATGCGCTCGCCCCGGGATTCCGCGTGAACGCTCTGCTCGCGAAGAACCTGACGTACTTCTTCGGCCATGTGTTCATCAACTCGACGATCTACATGTCGGTGATCGGCGTGTACGAGATCCTGCCGACGTTCACGAGCAGACCATGGAAGTCGACGCGTCCGTTCCTCATCGCCTGGACGGCGACGATGCTGATGGTGCTGGCCGTCTACCCGCATCATCTCTTCATGGACTACGCGAACCCGCGGTGGGCGAGCGTGCTGGGCCAGATCCTGTCGTACACGAGCGGGCTTCCCGTGCTCGGCGTCACCGCCGTCGCGACGCTGGCGAACGTGTATCGCTCCGGAATGAAGTGGAACGTGACGTCGTCGCTGCTCTTCATCTCCGTCATGGGCTGGAGTGTGGGCGTCGTGCCGGCGATCGTCGACGGCACGATCGCGATCAACCGTGTGATGCACAACACGCTGTGGGTGCCAGGACACTTTCACATGTATCTGCTGCTCGGCGTGGCCGCGATGCAGTTCGGGTTCATGTATTTCCTCACCGCGGCGAAGGGGGCGGCCGACAGCATGATCGATCGTGCCGCGCTGTGGGCCTACCTGATGGCGGGGATGGCATTCGCCATCGTGTTCCTGGCGGCGGGGGCG
This sequence comes from Gemmatimonadaceae bacterium, assembly GCA_045804245.1. Lineage (GTDB taxonomy): Bacteria > Gemmatimonadota > Gemmatimonadetes > Gemmatimonadales > Gemmatimonadaceae > AG11. Next base: position 9,600 of record JBJMNN010000027.1, read on the forward strand.
ATGAGCGTTCCGCGTCGATGGGCGGTGCACGAGGCACAGTGGATGGGACTCGACCGACTTGGGGCAGCGTTCGCGCTGGTGACGGTCGCCGCCGTGCTCGTGTTCGCCGTGTCATTTCTCCGGCGAATGCGGACGATCGGTGCGTGAGCTGGTGCTCGCGTGGCGGCGCACCGCCGCCGCCACGCTGGCGCTGTGCGCGATCGCCGGCGCGCTGATCGCCTTCGGCACGGACGGGTTTCGTGCATTGACCAGCGAGCAGGCGAGGCGGAACGCGATCGCGCGCGACCCGCGCCGTGTTCCCGAGGTGACGCTGGAGGATCAGGACGGGCGGCGTTTCACGTTCGCCGAGTATCGGGGGCAGCCGTTCGCGGTCAACTTCGTGTACACCCGGTGTCGCGCGCTCTGCACGGTGTCGAGCGCGGGATTCGAGCGGCTCGACCGCGAGGAGCGCAGTCGCGCCGCGGCCGGCACACGCCGCCTCGAGCTGGTGAGCGTCAGCTTCGACTCGAGCGACACACCAGAGCGGCTGCGCGACTATGCGTCGCGACACTCGGCCGACGGACGCAGGTGGCGCTTCGCCCGGATCCGCGACGCGGGCGCGCGTGCCGCATTTCTCGAGACGTTCGGCATCGTCGTGATCCCGATGCCCCCAGCCGATTTCCAGCACAATGCGGCGGTGCACCTGGTGGACGCGGAGGGCCGCCTGGCGCGCGTGCTGGATCTCGACGCGACCGCTCTCGACGTGAGTCGCGCGCTGGAATCGATGAGCGACGCGGAGCGTGTCGCGAGGGCGGCGGCCAATCGATGATCTGGATCCTCGCCGCGACGGCACTCGTCGCGCTGCTGGCATTGCCGGGGTCGCGCGACGCCCTGGAAGGCGTGATGGCGTCTCACATGCTCGTGCAGATCCCGCTGCTTGCGCTCGCGGGAGCGATGGCCGTCCGCGGCGTACCATTGGCCTGGCGATCGCGGATTGCCGGGTGGAACCGGCGCGGCGTAGCGGGAACCACGCTCGCACTGCTCGCGAGCACGTGGTGGATGGTACCGCGCGCGCTCGACCTGGCGCTCGCGTCTCCGGCGATGGAGGTCACGAAGTTCGCCAGTCTGCCCTTAGTGGTCGGGGCGCCGCTCGCGCTGAGCTGGCGGCCGCTCGGCGGGATGGGACGAGGATTCGTGCTCGCCAACGTGCTGCCGATGTGGGCGGTGGTGGGATGGCTCTACGTGGTGGCGCCGGTGCGCGTCTGCAACTTCTACCTCGTCGACGAGCAGGTGACGACGGGCGTCGGGCTCCTCGTGGCGTCAGTGGCGGTGGGCGTGGCGGCGGGCGTTCTGGCGTTTCGCAGCGGGTCGCCGGCGCGTTGACATCGCCGCCAGTCACGGCCAAGGTGTAATCGCACGGATGGCCAGGACGCTGGGACGGCTAGAACACCCGCAGAGGCGTTTCCAGGCTCAGGCAACAGGAGGCTCACCATGGTGCTTTCCGCTCGGATGTGGACCCCGGCCCTCGCCGCCGCGTCCCTGGTTCTGTTCGGGGCCGGCCGGGTGACGGCGGACCCCGTCTTCCTCACCCCGCCGGGGGTGCAGTACTACCCGCCGCAGCCCGCCGTCCGCTACTACGCCCCGCCGGCAGTCTACACGCCCGCACCCCGGGTCTCCTACTACGCCCCGGCGGCTTCGTACTACCCGCCCTCGGTGTCCTATTACTACACGCCGTCGGTGTCCTACTACGCACCGTCGGTCTCGTACTACCCCGCCCCGGCCGCCGTGACGACCA
>JBJMNN010000028.1:0-36491 GCA_045804245.1 Gemmatimonadaceae bacterium
AGCTCCGCGCGCAGCCGCGCCTCGACGTCGCGCGCCCACTCGTTCACCTCGGGAAGCGACTTGCAGCACTTCCGTGCCGGCGCGACGGGAATTCCCCATTTCGCGAGGGTCTCGAGGAGCTCCCACTGCGTGTCGAACGGCAGCGCCACGCCCGGTGGGACGGCAACGGTGTAGCCGAAGAAGCGCAGCGGACGCTTTGCCGTGATGGACGGGTCGAGCTGCCGCAGCGCACCCGCCGCAGAGTTGCGCGGGTTGGCGAACACCGGCTCGCCGGCCGCGACGCGCTCCTCGTTCATCTTCTCGAACCGGCTGAACGGCATGTACACCTCGCCGCGGATCTCCATCAGACGGGGGAGGTCGTCGCCGCGCAGCCGGAGCGGGACGTCGCGCAGCGTACGCAGGTTGGCCGTCACGTCTTCGCCGACGATGCCGTTGCCGCGCGTCGCGCCCTTCACGAACACGCCGTTCTCGTAGGTGAGGCTCACCGCCGAGCCGTCGATCTTGAGCTCGGCCACGTAGCCGGCGCGCCGCGCATCGTCGCCGACGAGCCGCGCGATACGCTCCTCCCACTCGGCGAGCTCCACTTCGGTGAAGGCGTTGCCGAGTGAGATCATCGGCACGAGGTGCGTGTGCTTGGCGAGCGCGCTCGCGGGTTCGGCGCCGACGCGCCGGGTCGGCGAATCTGCCGTACGCAGCTCGGGGTGCTCCTGCTCGATCGCCTGCAGCTCGCGGTAGAGCCGATCGTACTCCGCGTCCGAAAGGGCGGGCCGATCGAGCACGTAATAGTCGTAGGAGGCCTGATGCAGCAGAGCGCGCAGCTCGGCCGCGCGCCGTTCGGGAGAGATGGTAGCCATCGGCGTGCGGATCAGCCCTTGGCCTCCTCGTCCAGCACCTGCATCGCGACGGTCACGAGCCGCTCGAGCTCCTCGTCGGCGGCGCGGGGGAGCAGCGTCTCGGCCCAGCTCTGCTCCTCGCCCTTCGCGTAGCGGTCGAGCAGGCGGCGCATGAAGCCGACGAGGGCGACGCGCTGCAGCTCGGCGCGGCGCTGTGCCACGGCGACGTCCTTCTGGCTGCGAAGCAGGGTCTCGAAGCGGTGCGCGTTCCGGAGCGCTTTCGCCGTGAGCGACGCGACCGTCTGCGAGAACCGCACGTCCGCATCGCTGAACGGCTCGGCGTCGCGCTCCGTGCGGAGGAAGATCGCGCCGATCACCGAGCCTTCCCACCGGATGGGCAGCACGACGATCGAGCGTACGTTCCGCATCTCGAACGTCGACTTGATGCTCTGGAACTGCGGATCGTTCGCGGCGTCGGGGATGAACACCGTCTCTCCGCTCTCGAACGCGCGCTTGAGCTCCGGATAGCGGTTGAGGTCGACGAGGAGATTGCGGATCGTCGGATCCTCGTAGCTCGCGACGAGGCGCACCTCGTCCCTGTCGCCGGAGAGGAAGATCGAGCAGCGATCGAGACCGAACGACTCGCCGAGCTTGCGCGCGATCGTCTGGAGGACGTCGACGAAGTGGAGCGACGACGAGACCTCCTGCAGGATGTCGACGATGGCAGCGAGGTGATCCCGCTCGCGCTCGACGGCGGCGAGCCGCGCCTGGAGACGCGCGAGCTCGTCAGCCGGAGAGGGCGGCTCCGTGCTCTGGGACAGAGGGTCGGCCTGCGGCGGCAGTGCGTGCGTCTGCTCCATCCTTCTGGGCTAGGTGGGCGTTGAAGTCCGGCCCGTCGAAGCGGACGACGCGATTCCGTCCCATCTCTTTCGCGACGTACAGCGCATCGTCGGCCGCCCGCACCAGCGAGTCGCACGCCTTGATCTTGGGGTGCGGCCAGCCCGAGACGCCGAAGCTCGCCGTGCGCGACAGCGAGCCGCCGGGGAAGGAGAATGTATGCCCCTCGATCCGTTTGCGCACCCTTTCCGCGAACGTCACCGCCGCGTCGAGGACCGTTCCGGGGAGAAGCAGCATGAACTCCTCGCCACCGTACCGTCCGACGCGATCGATCTCGCGCGCTTCGTCCTTGAGGATCGCCGACAGCTGCTTCAGCACTTCGTCGCCGGCCTGGTGGCCGTAGCTGTCGTTCACGCTCTTGAAGTGATCCAGGTCGCACATCACGCAGGAGAACGGTTCGGCGAGGCGTTGGGCATGCTGGAACATCTCCTCGAGCCGGTCGTTCAGGTGACGGCGGTTGTCGAGCCCTGTCAGCCCGTCGGTCTGCGACATGTGCCGCAGCCGCTCGTTCACTTCCAGGAGCTCGCGCTCGCGTTCCTCGAGCGCCTCCTGGAGCCGCTTGATGCGCAGCATGGAGCGCAGCCGTGCCTTCAGTTCGGCGAAGTCGATCGGCTTCGTGATGTAGTCGTCGGCGCCCGCCTCGAGGCCCTCCACCTTGGCTTCGGTGGAGTCGAGCGCCGTCTGCATGATGATCGGGATGAACGGCAGCGATCTGTTCGCCTTCACGCGTCGCGCGACCTCGATGCCGCTCACCTCGGGCATCATCACGTCGAGCAGGATGAGGTCGGGCGGCGCCTGCTCGACGACGCGCAGCGCCGCAGCGCCGTCCTTCACGGCGTCCGTGAGATAGCCCCAGCTCTCGAGACGGAGCCGCAGCACCTCGATGTTGTCCTCGTGATCGTCGACGACGAGAATGCGCGCGCCGGTCTCCGAACGGTCGTCGGCCGCCTGAGGCGTCACGCTTTCGCCGGGCGGCGAATTCTCCTCAGCCCGCATTCTGTGCGGCGTCCTTCCCCAGGAACCGTTGGACTTCGGCCACGACGGCGCGCGGCTCACAGGGCTTCGCGAGATAGCCGTCGCAGCCGACTTCCATCGCCTTCTCGCGATCGGACGCGAGCGCGTGTGCGGTGAGCGCGATGATCGGAATGTCCCTCGTGACGGGATCGTGCTTCAGAACCTGCGTCGCTTCCCATCCGTCGATGATCGGGATGGAGATGTCCATCAGGATGAGGTCGGGCCGCTCGGTTCGCGCCTTGGCGATCCCCTCCTCACCATTCAACGCCTCCGAGACCTCGTAGCCGAAATGTCGGAGGATCGTGGAATAGACGATGCGGTTGTCTTCGTTGTCCTCGACGAGCAGGACGGTCTTTCCATTAGTAGCCATGAATGGCCTCACCGCTTGCACGTGAGTTGATCGCGTCCAGGAGACCGCAGGAGAGTGGCGGCGCTCCGGGGCGCCCGGCACGACGAACTGCCCTTCAGTACCGGGGACGCCCCGCCGACTGAAGTCATTTAGTAACGTACGTCACCAACGATACGAGTCGGACGCAATTTCCAAACCATCATCGACCTCCACTGTTCATTCCATGTCCTACGCTGGACCTGCCTCACGCACCCGCGGCTCCGCCGGTCGTGGTGACGCCTCGGCGCCGAGTGCGAGCCGTCCGATCGGCGCTACCGCCTCCGCCGCAGCCCGCCGTGCTGACACTGCCTCGGCTGATCGAGGCGATGTGCACGAGACCGACTGGCAGCGCGTCGCCCTCTTCGGCGCCGGACTGGCGCTCGGTCTCACTCTTGGAGCGGGCGCGGCGCTGCTCGCCGCGCCTCGGAGTGGAGAGGAGACGCGCGCCGCGCTCCGGTCGCGGGCACGGCGGTTGAGCAGCGCCACCGGTCGTCGGAGTCAGGACGCGTGGGAGGACCTTCGCGACGAGCTGCGGTCGGCAGCGCGGTCGCTCCGACGGCGTCGGGCGCGACAGGCGGCGCGCAAGGCGCTTCAGCGCGAGCTCGAGCGCGAGGGAGTGGCGGACTAGGCGGAACGCCGACGAGCCGGCAGCGTCTTCGAGAGGCTGCCGGCCCGTCGTGTAGTCCTCGCGCCGTCTCCTACTTCAGCGACTTCAGCTCCTCGGCGGCGGCGGCCTGATAGTGCCCGTCGTTGTACTCGGTGCGCGGCGCGCGGATCGTGAGCTCGTACTGCTCGCGTGCCTTCGCCGAGTTGCCGCGCGCCGCGTACACGCGCGCGAGATCGAGATGATGGATCAGTCGGTCCGGGTCCGCGGCGACCGACTGCTCCATGTAGCGCTGCGCGTCGTCCCAGTTGGCGGAATCGAACACCTTGCCGCCGAGGAAGTTCTTCGCCATGAAGCGCGTCATGCCGCTCAGCGACATCACGTTGTAGTTCCACATCCCCATGACGTGCAGGGCACCCGGATGCTTCGGGTCGTGCTTGAGCGCCTCGAGCGCATGCGCACGAACCTCCCCCGCGTACTTCACGCGGTCCCGCTTGCCGAGCGAGAGCGCCTTGCGGCCGAGGGCACGTGCCATGTGGAAGTGTCCCTCGGCGTCGTTCGGATTCGCCTCGACGGCGCGGCGGGCGTATTGTTCCGCCTCCGTGTACAGCGAGTCGCGCTGCGGAGGCGCCGCGTACTCGCCGACGTCGACAGCCTCACGGGTCGCCTTCCACAGCGCCTCGTACGACTTTGGCTCGAGCTTTATGGCTTCCTCGTAGTGGTGCAGTGCACCAGGCGCGTTCATCGCCGTATGATCACGATCGCCCAGGGCGATGTGATCCGCCGCCGACTGCGCGCCGGCCAGCGCGGGCAGCGCGATCGCGAGCGCGGCGGCACCGAGCACGCGGCGCGGCAGCACGAAGGACACGGGCATTGGCAGAGCTCCGGGATGCTGGTGAGCGGTCATCCTATGGGTACCCCACAGTGCGGTCAATGCTCGCGCTCCGGCTGATCGAGCGGAAGCGGGACGGCGGCCGCGTCGAGGCGGGCGAGTTCCGTGCGCTGGCCAATGCGTACGCCACGGGCCACGTGCCCGACTACCAGATGGCCGCGTTCCTCATGGCTTGCTACCTCCGCGGCCTCGATCGCGGCGAGACGAACGCGCTCACCGAGGCGATGCTGCGTAGCGGAGAGACGCTCGACCTCAGCGACCTCGGAAAGCCGCGCATCGACAAGCACTCCACGGGTGGCGTGGGCGACAAGGTCTCCATCGTGCTCGCTCCGCTCGTCTCGTCGCTCGGCGTCGCGGTGCCGATGATGTCGGGACGTGGGCTGGGTCATACCGGCGGCACGCTCGACAAGCTCGAGTCGATCCCGGGCTTCGAGACGTCGCTCACGCTCGCGCAGGCACATGCGCAGCTCGTGCAGGTCGGATGCGCGCTGATCGGCCAGACCGACGAGATCGCGCCCGCCGACAAGAAGATGTACGCCCTGCGGGATGCGACGGGGACGGTGGAGTCGATCCCGCTGATCGCGGCGAGCATCATGAGCAAGAAGCTGGCGGAGGGACTGACGGGACTGGTGCTCGACGTGAAGCGCGGGTCGGGCGCGTTTCTCCCCGAGCTGGAGCGCGAGCTCGAGCTGGCGATGACGATGATCGAGCTCGGAGCCGATCGCGATTGTCCCGTCGTCGCGCTGCTGACCGCGATGGACCGCCCGCTTGGCCGCGCGTGCGGCAATGCGCTCGAGGTCGAGGAGTCGATCGCCGCGCTGCGCGGCGAAGGGCCACCAGATCTCATGGCGGTCACCTACGCACTCGGTGCCGAGATGCTCGTTCTCGCCGAGCTCGCGGCGGACGTGGACGCCGCGCGCCGCATGATGGAGATCGCGATCGGTACCGGGCGTGCGGCGGAGCACTTCCAGAAGATCATCGAGATGCAGGGCGGCAATCCGGCAGTGGTCGACGATCCCGCGCTGCTGCCGCAGGCCGCGGAGGTGGAGCTGTTCTCCGCAGCGCGGCGTGGCTTCGTGGCGCGCGTCGAGCCGCGCGCAGTCGGCCGCGGTGTGACCGCGCTCGGCGGCGGGCGCACCACCATGGAGGACAAGCTCGACCTCTCGGTGGGCTTCGTGATCTCGGCTCGCCCGGGTGATTGGGTGGAGTCGGGCGAGCCTCTCGCAACGATCTTCGCACGGGACCGCGCGGGGGTGGAGGTGGGCCGAGCCGCGCTGCGCGCAGCGATCACGATCGCCGACGAAGCCGATCCACCGCTCCCGCTCGTGTCGCATCGCGTCACGTGCGAAGGCGTCGAGCTGCTGGTGGGCGACTGACTTGCGATGGCACTCCATGACATCCCTCTTCCACAATCAACGCATGCCGCCCAAGATCGCCAAGCTCGCCGGACTCGGCGCCTTCGCCGCCTGCGCGGGGATCGCCGCCCTCTTCCTGCTCTTCCTCTACGGCACGCGGCCGACGGCGTCGTCGGGAATGGACGGCACACTGCGCTTCATCTCGTGGCTCAGCGTAGCCGGCGTGCTCCTCGCGCTGCTCGGCGTGCACGTTCTGATCGGCCGTCGGCTGCTCGCAGTCTCGCGCGGAGACCATCCGGCCGCCTGAGGTCTACTGGCCGCTCGCGGTTCGCGGCCGGGCGAACACCTGCGCTGTGTACGTTCGTCCGTTCTTCGAGCGGGCCATCCCCACGCCGGTCTCGGTGTAGCGCGCCGACAGGATATTCGCGCGATGGGGCGGGCTGGTCATCCAGCCCGCCATGAGCGCGGCCCCGCTGGTGTAGCCCTCGGCCACGTTCTCACCGACGCTGCGGTATTGGTAGCCGATGAGCTTCATCCGTGAGGCGAGCGTGGGATAGCGCGAGCCCGGTATCTCGTGCGCGAGCTTGCCGGCTGCGGCCATCTGCTCGGCCTGCAGCTGCGCAGCGCGCGCGAGCTCACCGTTTCGCCGCAGCGGCGTAAGGCTCGCGCGGGTCCGCTCACGGTTCGTGAGCAGGAACACCGTATCGACGATCGTGCTCAGCGACCGCGGAGGCGGCGCGGGCCTGGGCGCGGCGGCCGGCGGCGGCTCCGTCTCGACGGCTGGCTCGGGGGAGGGGGCTGGAGGTGGTGGCGCCTGCCGGGCGCACGCGACGCCGAGCACCGCAAGCCAGACCACCACGCGCACCACGAGTGAACGCGCGCGACATGCGGGCATCAATCGGTGCGATAGTAGTGCCGGATGCAGCTCTCGACTGCTCGCTCCGCTACGGGCACGTCCTCGCCGTTGATCGCCTCCTCGATGACGCGCTTGGCGTCGATCAGCATGCGCTCGGGGGGCACCCCCTGTCGGCGAAGGGCACGGCAGAAGTGCGCCGCGGCCGCCTCCACCTCGCCGAGGAACTCGCGCGAATGGTGCGATCTGATCAGGGCCTGCCTGAACGTCTCCTCGACAGCCGCGCCCTGGGGCTCGGGCGCGGGTTGAACCGGCTCGAAACTGGGTGCCACGAATCGAACTCCCTTTCTAGGTCGAGACCGAACTTGGCACGACTCGTTCCACCGAGCCCGTGCGGGCACTACTGCCGGCATGCCGCTCTCGGGTCGGGCTTCGGCTTGTCCACGACGAGGCGGTCGCGCCGATTCGCCACGGCCGCCGCGACGTCGCGGACGAACTGAGCCACACGGGCCATGTGCTCGTAGTCGATGTACTGCGGCTCGTCGGTCACCTGGTGGTAATCGGTGTGGTAGCCGAGCGAAAAGTACGTGATCGGGATGCCGTAGCGGGCGTACATGTAATGGTCGCTCCGGCAGTATCGATTGAGGGGATGGCCGTTCGCGTCGAAGGTCGTGTCGACGTCCATGTGCGGCGTTCGGGACGCGTTCACCGAATCGATCACGTCGCCTAGCTGCGTGGAGAGGCGCCGCGCGCCGATCAGCTGGACGTTGTTCGGGCCGCGGCCCATGGCGTCGGTCGGCTTGCCTCGGCCGACCATGTCCATGTTCAGCTGAGCGACGATCGAATCGCGCGGCACGGTGGGATGGTCGGTGAACCACTGCGATCCCCAGAGCCCTTTCTCCTCACCAGTGTGCGACACGAACAGTATCGAGCGTGCGGGAGGCCGTCCCGAGCGCGCGAACGTCTCGGCGATCTCGAGCAGCGCGACCGTTCCGGATCCGTCGTCGTCGGCACCGTTATAGACCGAGTCGGCGCGCGGGCCGCCGTGGGCGCGAGTAAGGCTGTCGCGGAGCACGGCGATGCGCGCGGCTTCGGCGGGGGTGACCGCGCGCAGAGTGTCCTGGGCACCCTCCCGGCGCGCGACCTGGTTGAACGCCAGCACGGAGTCGTGATCGAGCACGCGTGCGCTGATCCCGATGTGATCGTTGTGCGCGCCGACGGCGACGTACTGGCCGCCCCGCGAGGAATCGGCGCCCGGGAGGATGCCGATGACGTTCCGCGACGGGAAGGGCGCGGGAGTGTCGACGAAGGCGACGTTGCCCATGACGACCCGGCCTTCCTGTCCGACTGTCAGGCTGTCAATCGACCTTACGCCGAACAGGGCGCGTGCCGCATCTGGCGTGATGATCAGCGACAGCGGCGTTGGCGTAGGGATGGGATTCTCGGGGCGCACGAACGCCTGCGCCCCGTGAAGCCGTGACTGGGTGATGCGCGGCATCACGTCCAGCGCGATCGCGGCGATCCCCGCCGCGCCGGCGTACTGCGTGAGCGGTCCGAACGTGTGGAAGCGCCAGTCGCGGCGGCCGGTCGTGGTCGACACCGGAACCGCGAACACGACCAGCTTGCCCTCGGCCGCCGCCGGCGAGACGAGATTGCCGCTGCCGACGGTGCCTCCGTAGATCACGCGGGCGCCGTCGAACGATCGCGTACCGGTACCGATCGGAAGGTTCCGACCGCCGTTCTGCGAGTGGAAGGGGAGCCAGTCCTTCGCGTAGCTGAGCGCTGCGCCCTCGACGTTTAGCGTGCGCGTCGTGTCCATCGTCGCGATGAAGATCGGCACGGTCTGGAACCACGTGCCGTTCTCGCCCGCCGGCCGCAGCCCCATGCGCGCCATTTCGCGGGCGATGAAGTCCGTCGCCATGACGTTTCCGCGCGTGCCCGCCTCGCGCCCCATCATCGAATCGTCGGCGAACGGGTACAGCCGCGACCTCAGGTCATTCGGCGTGATCGCGGCGCTCGTCGGGCCCGCGCGATGTGTACGCGGCAGCTCACCTCGCGGCCCCGTGGCGATCGGCACCGTGGTGGCGCAGCCGGTGACCAGGGCGGCGAGCAGGAAGTGGTGGAATCTCGGCATGGGCGCGCGGCGGCGGGTGAACGACGGACAGGGAAGTATCACATCCCGTCTCGCCGCGCGGGACCACCCATCCATGACTCGGTCGCGGCGACCGCTCAGGGAACGACGCGGGGCAGCGAGAGGGTGAACGTCGCGCCCCCGCCCAGCCGGCTCTCGACCGTGAGCTCACCGCCCATGCCGCGTGCGAGCTCGCGGCTGATCGCGAGACCCAGTCCAGTTCCTTCCATCGGTCGGTTCAGCCGGCGGTCGACCTGCACGAACGGCTCGAAGATCTTCTCCTGCTGATCCACGGCGATGCCGATGCCGGTGTCCTTCACGTGGATGCGAGCCGTGCTCCGTTCCGCGCCGCACGAGATGGCGATGGCTCCTCCCTCGTCGGTGAACTTGATCGCGTTGGAGAGAAGGTTGAGCAGGATCTGTCGCAGCTTCTCCGGGTCGGCGCGAACCGCGAGCTCGCGCGAGCAGGCGCTCGTGTCGTACCGCAGGTGCTTCGCCCGGATCTGAGGTCCCGTTGCCTCGGCGACGAACTCGAGGACCGTGGCGAGGGACACCGTCGACAGGTCGTAGCGGACGTGATGCGTATCGAGCTTCACCAGGTTCAGCACATTGTTGATGAGGCTGAGCAGGTGATGCTGGCTGCGCTGGATCCGGCTCAGCACGTCGCGCTGCGCGCTGGTGACGGGGCCGTGGATCCCGAGCTCGAGCAGCTCGGCGTATCCGCCGATCGCGTTGAGCGGCGTGCGCAGCTCGTGGCTCATCGTCGCCAGGAACTGCGTCTTCACCTCATTGGCCGCATCGGCTTCGCTCCGTGCCGCGCGCTCGGACTCGAGGAGCCGCGCGCGCTCGAGCGCGAGCGAGCACTGCCGACCGAGTGTCATGGCGAAGGAGCGCTCATCCTGCGAGAAGCGCCGCTCGTGCTCGAACGCGATGCCGAGCGCGCCGATGAATTCGCCGCCGATCACGAGGGGAACGACCGCGTTGGCCGTCCGTTCGACGCCGTCCGAGCTCCCGGACGACTCGTGGAACTGGCGTGCCCAATCGTCGGCGGACTCGAGGAACAGGGGACTGCCCGTTCGTGCGACGAACGACAGCGGCGTCGACGCGCCGATGGAGACGCGCTTCCGCTCGGCCTCCCCGTCGCGATACATGCTCTGAGCGCCGAGAAGCTCGATGCTGCTGCCGTCCGGAGAGCGCAAGGCCACGACGCACCCCGTCGCATCCATCGCAGCGGCACCGTGCTCCACCACCGCCGCGATCACGTCGCGGCTCGTGGTGGCGGCGACCAGCGCGTCGGCGAGCACGTACGATCGTTCGCGGCGCTTCGCCTGGGCGCGATCGCGCTCGGCGCCGTGTACTCGCGCGGTGATGTCGCGAACCACCGCGCCGACGCCGCTCACTCGCTCCCCGTTCACTCGCACCGGGAACACGCTGGCGATCCAGTAGCGGCGGTCCTCCCGGCGCGCATGCGGGCCGGAAAACTCGTAGTCGTGGATCGACTCACCGGTCTTCAGCACCCGGCGCAGCGCAAACTCGACCACGGGCCACAGCCCGGGCGGAGACAGCTCGCGCGCCGTTCGGCCCATGCACTCCTCCACCGCGTGACCAAGCACGTTGGCGAGCGCGTTGTTGATCCGCGCGACCCGCAGGTCGCCGTCGAGAAAGGCGATGCCTACCGGTGCGCTGGCGAGGAGCGCTTCGAGGAGGACGAGGGCTCCCTCGTCGATCGTCGACATCGATGTCACGGTGTGGAAGCCGATCCGGGCGCGAACCATGGAACAGTACACGCTGCTGCACCTCGCGCGCCGAAGAATCGGGCACGCCGGACGGCGATCGGTGGCACGAGAGAGGCGGAGCCGCCATCGAGCGACTCCGCCTTCTCGTGAGCCTCACCGCGCCGAGCGCGCGATCAATACAGTCGCGAGATGACCTCGCTCAGGAGCGAGCTCGGTACGTTGCTGAACCGTAGGCGGTCGTCGCCAGGGCTCACGACTGCACGGCGGATCCGTCCGTCGTGGTCGCGATAGTACACGTATTCCGATGCGCCCGCGTCGGTGCTGCGCACCACCGGATAGCCGCGCCTGCCGAGCACCTCGCTCAGGACTGACGCGCCCTGGTGGGTGCTGTAGAGCTTCTTGTACTGCCCCGGCGGCATTCCACCGGGCTTCTTGGCGAGCCCTGGTGGCAACCCGCCTTTCTTGGCGAGGCCCGGCGGCACACCGTCGCGCCTGCGGTCGTAGCGCGGATCGTAGTCGCCGCGGCTGTCGTACACGCGGTGGTCGTCGCGGTGGCGATCGTCGCCCCGCGCGTCGGCCTGGGCGTTCTTGTGCTCCTTCCCGTGCCCCTTGCCCTGCGCCTGCGCCGTGCCCGCCGATACGACGAGGAGGGCGGCAGCAGCGACGCCGGCCAGACGATGAAGAGGAACTCGCATCTCGATCTCCTGAAAGAAGGACTCAGGCATCGCGGTCAAAAGCTGCGACCGCCTGCACCGGCTCCAATTGCATCTTCGGAGCCGCAATCGACTTCGGGTCGTAAGTGGCCAGAGGACAAGCGTTTGGGCCATCCGGCAGGGACTGTCGCCCGTTCAGCTCGTCGCCAAAGATGGACACTCGGTGGCAGGGCTCGCTCGATCGGGAGCTCTAGCATCGCTCTGGCATGCTCTCCGCACGCATGCGCGGAGACGCACAAACGGCCGACGAGCATACCACGGGGGAGCATGGGCCAGGCGAAGCAGGGGGACACGGTCCGCGTACACTATACGGGCACCCTCGAGGACGGTCAGGAGTTCGACAGCTCGCGCGGCCTCGACCCGCTGACCTTCACCATCGGCGCGGGATCGGTCATTCAGGGCTTCGACGACGCCGTCACCGGGATGTCGGTCGGTGACGAGAAGCGGGTGACGATCCCGCCTGCCGAAGCGTACGGGCCGCGGCGCGACGAGCTGACGCTTCGGCTCCCCCGGACCGAGCTGCCATCGGACCTCGAGCTCGAGGAGGGATCGCAGCTTCGGATGGAGCAGGGGGACCAGTCGATCGTCGTGACGGTGCGGGAGCTGGACGATGATACCGTGACCCTCGACGCCAACCATCCCCTGGCTGGCGAGTCGTTGACCTTCGACCTGCGGCTGGTCGAGATCGTTCCGGGCTGATCTCGTCGCGCCGCTGGGGCGGGCGACCCAGCTCACTCTTGCGGCAACGACTATCGGATATTACTGTCATCACTGTTTAACAATACTGTCAAACAGAATGGCAAAGACATCTCCGGACGTGACCGCTCAGGCGCCCATCGACGCCGACACCGAGAGCCGCATCCTCGATGCGGCCCACACGGTTTTCATGCGCCGGGGGACCGCGGGCGCGCGTATGACGGAGATCGCCCGCGAAGCGGGAGTGAACCACGCCCTCGTGCACTACTACTTCCGGAGCAAGCAGCGCCTTGCCGAGGCGGTCTTCCGCCGCGCCATCGGCCAGTTCTTCCCGGTCATGATCGGCGTGCTCACCTCCGAGGCGCCGCTCGAGGACAAGGTGCGGCTGGTCGCCGCGGCGCAGATCGACATGCTCCAGAAGAACCGGGATCTGCCCGGCTATCTGCTCGCCGAGCTCAATCACTATCCGGAGCGTGCCGAGCAGCTCCTCGAGTCGATCTCGGGGACGACGCCGGCCAATCTGCGCGCCCGACTCTTCGGCACGCTGGGCAAACAGCTCGACGACGCAGCGCGTGACGGAGCAATCAGGTCCATTCGACCGCCGGAATTCGTCCTCAATCTCGTGTCGATGGTCGTCTACCCATTCGCGGCGCGCCCGCTCGTCATGGCGATCCTGGGGCTGGACGACGCGACCTTTACGGCGACGATGGAGCAGCGGAAGGCCGAGATCCCCGCGTTCTTCCTCGCGGCGCTTCGGCCATGATCGCGCGCACCCTCTTCGTCGCCTGGGCCGTCGCGGCCATCGCGCTGCCGCGCGTCGCGAGCGCGCAGACGCGCGTCGACTCCCTGCGGCTCGACGCACTGCAGGCCGCGGCCGAGCGGCATGATCCGCGCGCCCGACAGCTCGCGATCCGCGAGTCGCAGTCGGCGCTCCGCCTGCGCACCATCGCCGCCGAGGCGCTGCCGAGCGTCGCGGGCTCGGCGCAGGCGCAGCACCAGTCGGTGGTCACGCAGTTTCCGACTGCGCCCGGCGTCTCGGGCCCGTCGCTCCCGCACGACACGTACGACGCGAACGTCGGCGTGACGGAGTCGCTGCTCGATCCCACGCGCTCGCCACGCGCGGCGGCGGAGCGCGCGCAGCTCGCGCGCGCACGCGCCGACGTCGCGACCGCACTGTACGGCGTGCGGCAGCAGGTGAACGCGAGCTTCTTCGCCGCCGCGGCACTCTCGGCGCGGCACGAAGCCGTCGTGGCGACCATCGCCGATCTCGAGGCGCAGGCGAAGGTCGTCGATGCGCGCGTGCGCAACGGAACCGCGCTGCGCGGCGAGCTGTCCGCAATCCGTGCCGAAGTGCTGCGCCGTCGCCAGGACGACGCGCAGCTTCTCGCCGATCGCGGCGCGGCGCTGCGCGTGCTGGCGGATCTGATCGGGACACAGCTCGCGCCCGACGCGCCGCTCGCGCTGCCGGCGCTCGAGCAGCGCGTCGCGGAGGCGCGCGCACGGCAGGATTCGATCGTGGCGCGTCCGGAGCTCGAGCGGTTCGAGCGGATGCGCGACGTGCTTTCGCGGCAGGCCGAGGTCGCCGGTGCACAGACGAAGCCGCGTCTGTCGGCGTTCGCGCGAGGCGGTGTCGGCAAGCCCGGACTCAACATGCTGAGCACGCGCCCAGAGTCGTACTGGATCGGTGGTCTGCAGGTGCAGTGGAATCCATTCGACTGGGGCCGCTCGTCGCGAGAGCGGCAGACGCTCGAGCTCGAGCGCGACGCCGTGTCGGCGGACGCCACCGCGTTTCGTGATGCGCTGCGCCGGCAGACGGTGAGTGACATCGCGACCATTGACCGGCTCGAGCAGGTGCTCGCCTCGGACGACGAGATCGTCACGCTTCGCGAGCAGATCGTACGCGAGACGGCTTCGCGGTTCCGCGAGAGCACGATCACGGCGGCGGAGTACGTCGATCGGCAGACGGAGCTGCTCACGGCGCGAATCAGCCGCGGACTCCACCGCATGGAGCTCGCGCAGGCGCGCGCCAACTATCTCACCACCCTCGGCCTGCAGGTGCGCTGATGTTGCTCAGTCGCGCGGTCACATCCTCACGCATCGTCATCGCGGCGTTCGTGACGCTCGTCCTCGCGGCATGCGGAAAGAACGACGACCCCGACGCGTACGGCAACTTCGAGGCTACGGAGACTGTCGTCTCGGCGGAGACCGGCGGCACGCTGCTCTGGTTCACTCCGGTCGAGGGGCAGCAGGTCGCGCCGGGACCGACGCTCGGCGTCATCGACACGACGCAGCTCGCGCTCGACCGCCAGCAGCTCGGCGCGCAGCGGACGGCGATCCGGGCGCGGGTGTCGGAATCGGAGCGGCAGATCGGCGTGCTCGCGGTGCAGCGCGAGATCGCCGGCCGCGCGTACGCGCGTACGCGGCGGCTGTTCGCCGAGCAGGCAGCGACGGCCCAGCAGCTCGACCAGGCGGAGCGCGACTACCGCGTGCTCGGCGAACAGATCGCGGCGCTGCGGGCGCAGCGGAACAGCGTGACCCAAGACGTCGCGGCGAGCGACGCGCGTGTGGCGCAGATCACCGAGCAAATAGCGAAGAGCCGGATCTCGGCACCGTTCGCGGGGACGGTCCTGGCGACGTATGCGCGAACGGGAGAGTACGTGCGGCCGGGCCAACCGCTGTTTCGCCTCGCGAGCCTCGACACGCTCACGCTGCGCGCCTACGTCACCGAGCCGCAGCTCGCGCAGCTCAAGATCGGACAGCGCGTGCAGGTGAGCGTGGATCGCGGTGGGGGTGGCAGGATCGCCATGCCGGGAACGGTGAGCTGGATCGCGTCGAAGGCGGAGTTCACTCCGACGCCGGTGCAGACGCGCGACGAACGGACGGATCTCGTCTATGCGGTGAAGATCCTGGTACCGAACCGAGGTGGCGCGCTGAAGATCGGGATGCCCGCCGACGTCGCCCTCCCCGCACTGGCCCGCACGTGACGAGCGGGGATTCCGCGGTCTCGGTCTCGGCGCTCGGCAAGCGCTTCGGCGACGTCGTCGCACTCGACGACATCACGTTCGACGTGCGAGCGGGAGAGCTGTTCGGGCTGATCGGCCCGGACGGTGCGGGCAAGACGACGCTGTTCCGCCTGCTCACCACGGTGCAGCTGCCGGACGCCGGATCGGCGAAGGTGCTCGGTCTGGACATCGTGAAGGAGTATCGCGCGATCCGTTCGAGGATCGGCTACATGCCTGGCCGGTTCTCGCTCTACCCGGATCTGAGCGTCGAGGAGAACCTGCGGTTCTTCGCCTCGGTGTTCGGAACCACGCTGGAGGCGGGGCAGCAGCTCATCGCTCCGATCTACGCGCAGATCGCGCCGTTCGCCGACCGGCGCGCCGGTGCGCTGTCCGGAGGGATGAAGCAGAAGCTCGCGCTGTGCTGTGCGCTGGTGCACCGCCCCGAGCTGCTCCTGCTCGACGAGCCGACGACGGGGGTCGACGCGGTGTCGCGGCGCGAGTTCTGGGACCTTCTGGAGACGCTGCGCGCCGACGGGCTCACGATCGTCGCGTCGACGCCGTACATGGACGAGGCGATGCGCTGCCAACGTGTCGCGCTGATCCAACGCGGTCGCATCCTCGACATCGCCGACCCACAGAGCATCGGTGCCCGATTCGGCCGTCCACTGCTGGCCGTGCGGTCGGCCGAACGCATGCGGCTCCTGCAAGCGCTGCGCGCGCTGCCGGACGCGCACTCCGTGTTCCCGTTCGGCGATGCCGTGCACTACACGGACGCGCGCGCGGACCGGAATGCATCCGACATCGCGGCGGAGCTGCGACGACAGCTCGAGCAGCAGGGCATCGCCGACGTCGATGTCTCGCCGGTCGAGCCGGGCATCGAGGACGTGTTCATGGATCTGATGCTGCGCGAACCGGCGGAGGCCGCGTGACGGGCGCGCCGGCGCGCGAGGCGGCGATCGAGGTGCGCGGGCTGACGCGCCGGTTCGGCACGTTCACCGCCGTGGACGCGATCAGCTTCGGCGTCGCGGCCGGAGAAGTCTTCGGCTTCCTCGGCGCGAACGGCGCCGGCAAGACGACGGCGATCCGGATGCTGATCGGTCTTCTCGCGCCGAGCGGCGGCTCGGCGCGTGTGGCGGGATTCGAGGTCGCGACCGAGGCCGAGCAGGTCAAGCGCAACATCGGGTACATGAGCCAGCGTTTCTCCCTGTATGAGGATCTGACCGTCCGGGAGAACATCACGCTCTACGGCGGCATCTACGGTCTCTCCGACCGCGCGATCGCGGAGCGCACGGCATCGCTGGTGGAGCGGCTGGACCTCGGTCGCGATCTCGACACGCGCGTGAAGAGCATCCCGCTCGGCTGGAAGCAGAAGCTCGCATTCTCCGTCGCCGTGCTGCACGACCCCAAAGTCGTGTTCCTCGACGAGCCCACGGGCGGCGTGGACCCCATCACGCGTCGACAGTTCTGGGAGCTGATCTACGCGACTGCAGCGCAGGGGACGACGGTGTTCGTCACCACGCACTACATGGACGAAGCAGAGTACTGCGACCGCGTCTCGATCATGGTCGACGGACGCATCGCGGCGCTGGGGACGCCGGCGGAGCTCAAGGCGCGGTTCGAGAGCAGGACGATCGACGACGTGTTCGTGCGGCTGGCGCGGCCCGGAGCGGCGGCGTGAGCGCGCGGCCTCCGAGCGCGCTCGGCGCGTTCGTGCGGAAGGAGCTGCACCACATCCTCCGCGACCGGCAGACGCTGGTGATCCTGCTGCTGATGCCCCTCGTGCAGGTCCTGCTATTCGGGTATGCGCTCCGCACCGACGTGCGCGACCTGCGCGTAGCCATCGTGGATCCGACGCCCGACGCGGTCACCCTTCGCCTCCGGAACCGTCTCGAAGCCACACCGCGCTTCCGCATCGTGACCGTGGCCGCGAGCACGGCGGCGCTCGAGAGTCAGTTTCAGCGCCGCGCCGCGGACGTCGCCATCGTGCTGCCGACGTCGTTCGCCGACGCGCTGGCGCGTGGCGATCAGACGCCGGTGCTGCTCATCACCGATGCGTCGGACCCGAACAGCGGGACGACGATGCAGAGCTACGTGCGCGCGGCGCTGGCCGACTTCGAGAGCGAGCGTCCCGCGATGGGCCTCGGAGCGGTACGGATCCAACTGGAAAGCCGGATGCGGTTCAATCCCACTCTCGAGAGCGCCAACCTGTTCGTGCCCGGCCTCATCGCGCTGGTGCTCACGCTCGTCTCGGCGCTCATGACGGCGATCTCTCTCTCGCGCGAGAAAGAGCAGGGGACGCTCGAGGTGCTGCTCGTCTCGCCGCTCCGGCCCTGGCAGATCATCGTCGGGAAAGTGCTGCCCTACCTCGCGCTCGGCTTCGCCATCACCTGCCTCGTGCTGCTCGCGGCGCGGATCGTCTTCGACGTGCCGATGCGAGGCAGCGTGACGCTGCTGCTCGCCGAGAGTGTGCTCTACACCATCGTGTCGCTCTCGCTCGGCGTGCTGGTCGCCGCTCGAACGGCATCACAGCGCGCCGCGATGCTCGGCGCGCTGGTCGGTACGATGATGCCGACGGCGCTGCTCTCGGGGATGATCTTCCCGATCACCAGCATGCCGGGCTGGCTCCAGCCGGTCACGAACGTCGTGCCGGCGCGCTGGTTCATCGTCATCGCGCGCGGGATCATGCTGAAAGGCGTGGGCCTCGGGTATCTGTGGCACGAGACGCTCGTCCTGGCGGGCATGGCGCTGCTGCTGCTCGTCGCCGCGACGCGGAGCTTCCACGCGCGGCTCGACTGACGATGCGCGCGCTGCGCTTCCTGCTCCGGAAGGAGTACCTGCAGATCTTCCGCGACCGGATCATGGTTGCGCAGCTGCTGCTGTTTCCCGCCATCCAGCTGGCCCTGCTGGCGAACGCGGCGACGTTCGAGGTGAACAGCGCGCGACTCGTCGTCGTCGACGAGGACCACAGTGCGACGTCGCGCGGGCTGGTGGACCGGATGCGCGCCGCCGGTCGCTTCCGTCTGGTGCAGGCGACGCCCTCCGCCGAGCGTGCCGACGAGGCGATGATGCGTCGGGAAGCGGGAGTGATCCTGCACATTCCGCGCGAGTTCGAGCGCGACCTCGTCCGGACGCGAGTCGCGCCGGTGCAACTCGTGCTCAACGCTGAGGACGGGGCCGCGGCCGGCGTGACGCTCTCGTACGCGCAGCGAATCGTCGCCGAGTACGCGTCGGAGCTCGCCGTGACGCTGCGGCTTTCGACGATCGATGGAGAGGGCCCGGTGCCGGGCCAGGGCAGACTCGACGTCCGGGCGCGCGGCTGGTACAACCCCGACCTCGACTACCGCTTCTACATGGTTCCGGGAATCCTCGTCCAGCTCGTGACGATGGTCGGCACGCTGCTCACCGCGTTGAACATCGTGCGGGAGAAGGAGCTCGGGACGCTCGAGCAGCTGAACGTCACACCGGTGACGCGCGGGCAATTCATCGCCGCGAAGCTGATCCCGCTCTGGTCACTGGGGCTCGTCGCTCTGACGATCGGCATGCTCGTGGCGCGGTTCGTCTTCCACGTGCCGATGCGCGGCAGCGTGCTCCTCGTGTTCGGGACGGCGTCGGTCTACCTGCTGGCGGCGCTCGGCGTCGGCCTGCTCGTCTCCACGATGGTGAGCACGCAGCAGCAGGCGATGTTCGTCACCTTCTTCATCGTGCTCGTCTACCTGCTCATGAGCGGGCTGTTCACGCCCGTGCGAAGCATGCCGGCGTGGGCACAGTGGCTCGCGCAGGCGAACCCGGTGATGCACTTCATCGAGATCATGCGCGCCGTGATGCTCCGCGGCGCGGGATTGAAGGAGATCGCCCGATCGCTCGCGGTTCTCTCGGCGATCGCGATCGCGGTGTTCAGCCTGTCGGTGCGACAGTACGCGAAACGGGCGGCGTGACGTTCGCCTGGGCGGCCAGCGACAGCTGCGCCGACGGACCGCCGCTGGCCGATCGCACGTACTGACCGTCGGCGCGAAGCGCCCATCCGGTGCCGTCGTTGAGGTACAGATCGAGGATGCGATCGAGCTGTTCCCGGTGCGCGATGCCGGACACGGGCACGAGCAGCTCGACGCGCCGTCGCAGGTTGCGCGGCCGGAGATCCGACGAGCCGATGAAATACTCCGGATCGCCGGCGTTCTCGAAGCGATAGATGCGCGAGTGCTCGAGAAAGCGGCCGACGACGGAGAGGACGCGGATCGTGTCCGACCGGCCGGCGACGTCAGGTCGCAGCGTACAGATGCCGCGCACGAGGAGCTCGACGCGCACTCCGGCCTCCGAAGCGCGGTAGAGCGCGCGCACCACCTCGGCGTCGGAAAGGCCGTTCACCTTGATGCGGATTCCCGATGGCTGGCCGGCGCGCGCATGGCGCGTCTCGCGCTCGATCAGCTCCAGCACCGAGGGGAGGAGCTGCACCGGCGCGACGAGCGCGCCACGCGTGAGCCCTTCCGGCGGACGCGAGGAGCCCGTGAGCGCGTTGAACAGGTCGGCGACGTCGCCGGTGAGCGCCTCCGACGCGGAGAAGAGGCTCAGATCCGTGTACTGGCGTCCCGAGCGCGTGTTGTAGTTCCCCGTGCCGACGTGTGCGTAGCGCCGCAGCGTCGAGCCCTCGCGCCGGACGACGAGCGCGATCTTGGCGTGCACCTTGAGGCCGACGAAGCCGTAGACGACGTGGGCGCCGGCCGTCTCGAGCGCGCGCGCCCAGCCGACGTTGTGCTCCTCGTCGAACCGCGCCTTGAGCTCGATCAGCGTCGCGACCTTCTTCCCCGCGTGTGCCGCGGCGAGGAGCGCATCCACGACGGCGGAGGGATCGCCTGCGCGGTACAACGTCATCTTGATCGTCGTGACCTGCGGGTCGGCTGCGGCCTCGCGCAGGAAGCGCACGACGGTCGACTCGTAATCGTCGAACGGATGGTGGAGGAGGATGTCGCCGTCGGCGATCTGATCGATCACCGGCCGGTCGGCATCGATGTTCGCGCGCACGGCGAGCGGCGGATAGCTGAGCGATGGATCGTCCGGCAAGGGAAGATCGGCCAGGCAACGCAGGTCGAGCAGTCCGTTGACCACCGACACCTCGCCGACGAGCGCGCTGTCGGCGCGGACCGCGGCCTCGCGGCGGAGGTTCTCGAGCACCAGCTCACCGACGGCGTGCGGCATCGACCGCTCCACTTCGACGCGCACGGCGAGGTTGTACGGCCGCCGCTCGGTCGCGTCGGAGACC
Organism: Gemmatimonadaceae bacterium; assembly: GCA_045804245.1. Lineage (GTDB taxonomy): Bacteria > Gemmatimonadota > Gemmatimonadetes > Gemmatimonadales > Gemmatimonadaceae > AG11. Next base: position 20,369 of record JBJMNN010000028.1, read on the forward strand.
GCGCTCAGCAGGTCGTCCGCGCTGCGCTCGTCGAGCTCCAGATCGCCGGCACGGGTGACGCGAAAGAGATACGCTCCGTCGACGCGCGCGTTCGGGTAGAGCAGGTTCACGTTGGCGCGCAGCACCTCCTCCACGGGGATCACGGCGAGCGCGCGGCCGGGCACGGGGATGAGGCGCTGCGTGTCGCGCGGCAGCTCGAGCTCGGCGAGGTGCGCCTCGCCGCCGGCGCCACGCCGGAACACGACGGCGAGCGAAAGGCCGAGGTGCGGCAGGTGTGGCAGCGGGTGTCCCGGGCTCAGCGTCATCGCGAGCGGGGTGAGCTCGGGGTAGATCTCGTCGCGGCAGCGGGCGCGGAGACTGGCCTGCTGCTCGGGAGCGAGACCGGTCCACCGCAGGATGCGCACACCGAGCGCCTCGGCTGCCTTGAGGCAGTCGATCGCGCAGCGCGCCTGCGCGTCGACGATCGAAGTGATCTCGCGCTCCACGCGCTCGAGGCGGTCGCCAACGGTGAGCCCGTCGAGGCCGCGCGTGTATCCGCCGTGCGGGCGCGTCGCCGCAGCCTGACGCAGCTCCGGCATGCGCACCATGAACACCTCGTCGAGATTGCTCGTCACGATCCCGAGGAAGCGGAGCCGCTCTCGCAGCGGCGTCGCCGGATCCTCGGCGATGGCGAGGACACGGCGCTGGAAGGCGAGCAGGCTCAGCTCCGGGTTGAGCATCTCCGGCGTCGCACCTGCAGTGGTGACGAAGGGCGACTCGTGGTCGGAGCTCGCGTGCGTGCCGCTCTCCGGCGAGGGACGCATCCAGCGCAGCAGCAGTTCGGCCAGTCCTCGCCTGTCGCCCTCGGCGCCGACGAGGTCGTACTCGCGCTCGAGTGCCTCCACCAGCCGCTCGAACTCCGAGGTCGAACCGCGCCGATGGTGTGCGCAGAGCTGGAAGAGCGTGCGCGTCTCACCGTCGCGGCGCACGGTGACGCGGTCGAAGTGCATCTCGGCGCGGTGGCGGAGGAGCAGGTCCGGGTTCGCGGCGCGCGTGAGCCGGTCCACCTCGAGCTCGACGCGCGCCACGAGCGCCGAGGGATCGATGATGCTCAGCAACCGCCGGCGAACCGCCGTGTCGGCCACGAGCGCGCCGCCCGTCGTCGCGTCTCGTACCGTCGCCTCCACGCGCTCCGATGGACCCTCGCTTCCCAGCACGAGTGTGAGCCGGTGCGGCAGCCGCGCGCCCACGCGCAGCCGGCAGACGACCCCGCGGGCGCGCAGCGCATCGTCGGGCGTGTCGAGGTAGAGATCGCGGTGTGAGGTGGCGCGCGGCTGCGCCGCATGGATCCCGAGCGGCAACGGCGCGCGCGCCAACGTGTCGAGCTCCACGGCGGAGCGGAGCTCGTACCGGACTACTCTCATCGAAGCGGGTGGGGCGAGTGGGTCAGTGCGGCTTGACGCAGTTGCGGAAGATGTTGCGCTCCGCGTCCTTTTGCGATTTCACCTGGTCGTAGAAGTCGTCGAAATATCCGAGCGTCTCGCGCACGACGCTGGGCGACATCAGCTTGCCGATCTCGTCGTGATAGAGCGCGTAGATCGCGTCCTTCTTCTCGACCAGCCGGTTCACCGCACCGGGGAACTCGGGCGAGATCTCACAGTATGCGAGGAACTTGCGCGTCCGCACGTTCGGCACGTTGTAGTTCGGCGGTGGCACCGCGTACGAGGCGTTCACGGCGCCCGCGTAGTCGAAGTCGTACGCGACCGGCAGGATGCGCCCGTCCATCGTGCCGAGCAGCTCGGTGTTGTGGAGGCCGTTGAACGAGAAGTCCAGGTTGCCGATGAAGTAGAGGAACATGTACGCGAGCGCGAGCTCCTTCGGCTCCATGTCGGCGGCTCCGGCGCCTTTCGTCTTCACCGGCTTCGCCATGAGGCGGTTCGCCAACTGATCCGGGTCCTCGACGATCATCCCGTACCGCTCGGCTTCCATCTTGCCGCTCGCGCTGTCGACGTAGCTGAGCCGGGCGACGCGGATGCGGTGGCTGATCGGCGTGAGGAGCTGGTAGATGCGGTAGAGCTGCGCCTCCTGGAGCATGTACTGCTCGTACTGATCGTTGTCCCGGCAGTAGTTCACCAGCTTCGGCTTGTCGAGGCCGTCGAACACCGTGTTCTTGGTGTCCTTGCCGGCGAAGTTGAGGCGAATCGGCGGGAACTCGCAGTGCTTGAGCCGCCAGATGCCGCGCGTGCGAATCTTCACGGGCACCTCGACCGCCTTGCCGGCGCTGTCCTTGTACGACATCGATGCCCAGCGCCAGGGTGGCGCCTCCGCCTTGTCGCGGCGGATCTGCTTGATGTTCGTTCGGAAGGTGACGGCGAGCGGCGTCTCGGATCTGAAGAGAACAGGGACTTCCTTCTCCCCCTTTGGGTCCTTCGGCTCCTTGGGCTTGTCGGACTTCTCGCCCTTGGCGCCCTTGTCCTTCTCCGCGGCTGCCTGCGCGCGCGCCGGCGCGGGCGCGAGCGCTCCGACGAGTCCGGTGCCGAAGAGCGCCAGCGCGAGGGATGTCACTGCGCGGGAGGCCATGGTCCGAGTGTGCGTGTGCATGGTCAGATCAGTTCGACGTTCAGTAGTTGATCCGAGCCGGAGGCGCGGATGAGCGCGATGAGCTCGTCGGGTGTCGTCTTCTTCTTGAGCTGCACGTGATACTCGGCGGTGTGCACGCCGTCGATCTCGTTGATTGCGCCGATGCGCCAGGTCTTCGCGTTCTCGGTGAGCCGCGGATCGACGGCGCGGCGCAGGGCGTTGAGGTCGCGAGTGCGCATCCGCACGCGCACCTCCTCGGGCTCCGGCGCGTCGTCCCCTGCCTGCGCGCGCTTCCACGCGCGCTGGGCGACCCCTTCGAGCTGCTCGCGGGTCATGTTGCGGAACACCTCGTCGTCGATGCGGGCGACGAAGGTGCCCGTGCGGGCGAGCTGGCGCGCGCGCTTCAGCCGCTGCTCCGCGATGCGCCCCTCGAGCTCCACGGGCGCGCTGCCGAAGTCCGTGTAATACATCACGAGCGCGAGCGCGTTGAAGCCGATCGAGATCACCGCGGCGACGGGCAGGTTCACCGCCGACGCCAGCCCGATCGCGGTCGCGAGGAAGACGTAGACGGCGTCCTTGCTGTCGTCGAGCGTGTTGCGGAAGCGGACCGCTGCCACGATCCCCGCGAGGCTGAACGCGAGCGCGACGCTGTACTTCACGAGCAACACGATCCCGGCGACGACGGTCGGCAGGATGATGAGCAGCTGGACGACCGACTGCTGATAGCCGCGTTTCGCGCGGGTCAGCAGGTAGACCCACGCGACGGGGAGCGAGAGCAGCACCGCGGCGAGCATCGCCACGGCGACCGTGATCGACAGCGCTACCTCGTCGAGGGGCGCCGACGCGGCCGCGCGCGCCGCAGCGCGGCCGCCGCCGCCGGCGCCGAAGAGCGCGTCGAGCGACGAGGGCAACTCGTTCGAGCTGAGGGGTAGAAACCGCCAGACGAGCGTCGTCACCGTGATGAGAACCGCGTAGTACACGGTCGCCCGGACCACCACCCGCGTCCCCGGTTCGAGCTTGTACCCATTGGAGCCCATGGCCACGTCCTCGGCGAGAACGAGCCAAGTATCGCGCGCCGCGGCCCGTCGCGCCATGCCGGGCCGGGACGCCTTGCCGCACGGCCGACGCGGCGCGCACATTCCCGCGATGCGATTCGCCGTCCTCGCCGCGTCCTGCCTCGCCCTACTCGGACTCCCGAGTGCGACGGACGCGCAAGCCGCGCCGAAGAAGCCGGCGCTCGTCGTGCTCGTGACGATCGACCAGTTCCGAGCCGACTACCTCGAGCGGTTCGGGCCTCAGCTCACCGGCGGCATCGCCCGGCTGGTGCGCGGTGGGGCCGTTTTCACGAACGCGCACCACGACCACGCGATCACGGAAACCGCGCCTGGGCATGCCACCCTGCTCGCCGGACGCTTCCCGCGGTCGACCGGGATCATGATGAACGCCATCGGCGTCGCTGACAGCTCGGCGCCACTGCTGGGGGGCGGCTATGGACCGGGCGCGTCACCCGCGCGGTTCGCCGGTACTACTCTCGTCGACTGGCTGCGCGGCGCGAATCCGCAGACGCGCTAGCTCACGGTCTCGATGAAGGATCGCCACGCGATCATGACCATCGGCCTCTCGCGCAGCAACGTGTACTGGTACTCGCCCGACGGCCGCTTCGTGACGAGCAAGTACTACGGCGACTCGCTGCCGGCGTGGGTGAGCGAGTTCAATGACGGCGGCATGTCGCAGAGCTATGGCGGGAAACAGTGGACGCTGCTCCTGCCGGAGAGCGCCTACCCCGAGCGCGACAGCGTCCCGCAGGAATCGAACGGGGAGGGCTTCACCTTTCCGCATCCGCTGCCGGCCGATGGCTTCGAGGCAGCGAGCCTGGTGCGCACGACCCCGTTCATGGACGATCTCGTCGTCTCGTTCGCGCTCGACGGCGTCTCGAAGCTCAAGCTCGGAACGGGCCCGGGCACGGACCTCCTCGCGCTGTCGCTCTCCGCGACGGACGTGATCGGCCACCGGTTCGGGCCCGACTCGCGCGAGATCCACGATCAGGTGCTGCGGGTGGACCGCGCCATCGGCACGCTGCTGGATTCCCTGTTCAAGCTACGCGACTCCTCGACGATCACGATCGCGCTCTCCGCCGACCACGGCGTGGGCACGATCCCCGAGCTCGCCCCGCCGAGCGTGCAGCCACGTCCGCAGCGCGTGAACCTCGCACCGGCGCTCAGCGCGATTCGCGCCGGGATGCCCGCGGCGCATCTCGATTCGATGAAGATCGACGTCGACGGCAACCTCGTCTTCATCGACCGCAACGCGTTCAAGGCGGCCAAGGTGAACGCCGACTCGACGCTCGACGCGCTGGCGACGCTGCTCCGCAACACGGCGGGCGTCGCGCGCGTGGACCGGTTCACGAAGCTGGTGGCCGACACGCTCCGCGACCCGATCGCGCGTCGCTGGGCGCACCAGTTCCCGCCGACCGTGCCGATCGAGCTGATCGTCACCCTCACCCCGCTCAGCATCTTCGGCGGCAACGTGGCGGCGCACGCGTCGGGGTACGACTACGACTCGCACGTGCCGCTGATTTTCTACGGCGCCGGTGTGAAGCCGGGCCGCGTGACGGAGTTCGTGCGCACGGTCGATCTCGCGCCGACGCTCGCCGCGATCGTCGGCGTGAAGCCGTCGGAGAAGCTCGACGGCGTGGTGCTGAAGAAGGCGTTACCGTAGCGCGCTCCGATCCCGCCGAGCGCAGCGCATGACCGCGCGCAAGCGATCACCCCTGCGCTGGGAACACTGGCCGCGTGAGCGCCTGCTGGATCTGCGCATCCGCGACCTCGGTCTCTCGCTCGACGGGACGTGGGTGGAGGCATGCGTCGACGAGCTGTATCGGGAGCTGGAGAAGCGACGGATCGCGCTGCGTCCCCACTGCTGGCTGTCCGACGAGTGGTTCTCGCCGCAGAACATCCCGGGCATCGCCATCCCGTTCTATCTCCTCCACCCCCGCCTCATCCGGCTCGAGCGGAGCATGGTCCTCGAGGCGGAAGGCTCGTCCAGGGTCGAGTGCATGCGCATCCTCCGCCACGAGGCAGGGCACGCGATCCAGCACGGCTATCGACTGCACCGCCGGCCGAGCTATCAGCGGATCTTCGGCCGGTCGTCGACGAAATATCCCACGTCGTATCGTCCGAAGCCCGCGAGCCGCCAGTTCGTGCAGCATCTGCGCGCCTACTACGCGCAGGCGCATCCGGACGAGGATTTCGCCGAAACGTTCGCGGTCTGGATGCAGCCGCGGGCGAGTTGGCGGAAGCGCTATGAGGGATGGGGCGCGTTGAAGAAGCTGGAATACGTCGACGCGCTGATGGAGGAGCTCCGGGGCAAACGGCCGCCGGTGCGGACGCGCGCCCGTGTCGCGCCGATCTCAAAGCTCGGGACCACGCTGCGCGCGTACTACGAGGAGAAGCGGGCGTTCTATGCCGTCGACTTCCCGAGCACGTACGATCGCGAGCTGTGTCGCGTCTTCTCGACGTCGTCCAGATACGCGCACCGGGAGCTCGCGTCGCGGTTCATCAGACGGCACGCGAAGATGATCCGGGCGCTCGTCGCTCGCTGGACGGGTGAATCCGAGTTCACCGTCGATCAGCTGCTGCACGACATGATCGGTCGCAGCCGGTTGCTGAAGTTGCGCGTCGCAGGTCCGGACGAGCGCGTGCTGCTCGACTTCGCGGGGATGCTGGCGGCGCGCTCGGTGCATTTCCTCTACCGTCGGCGGGAGTCGATCCCGCTGTGAGTGCCGCACGTCATCGTCGCCGCGCACGTCGCAAGCTGCGCGTCCTGGTACTCCTCGAGACCGGCCGAGCGCCGCCGGACGACCTGAACGCGTTGAGCGATCAGGAGCGGTACGATTTCAAGATGGAGATCGACGTCCTCACGACGCTGCGCGCACTCGGCCACGAGGCACGCGTGCTCGAGGTGAGAGACGAGCTCGGACCAATCCGGCAGGTGCTGTTCGAGTGGAAGCCGCACGTCGTCTTCAACCTGATCGAATCCTTCTTCGGGCTGCGGGAGCTCGACCAGCACGTGGCGAGCTACCTCGAGCTCCTGCGCGTGCCGTACACCGGATGCAATCCGCGCGGTCTCGTGCTGGCGCGCGACAAGGCGCTCGCCAAGACGATCCTCACCTATCACCGCATCCACGTTCCCAAGTTCGACGTCGTACCGTCGGGGCGGCGCGTGCGGCGGTCGAAGCGACTGACCTTTCCCCTCATCGTGAAGAGTCTCACCGAAGAGGCGTCGGTCGGCATCGCGCAGGCGTCCGTGGTGTGGGATCAGGCGGAGCTCGACGAGCGGGTGACGTTCATCCACGAGAGCATCACCGGCGACGCGCTGATCGAGGAGTTCATCGATGGCCGCGAGATCTACGTCGGCGTGCTCGGAAACACGCGACTGACGGTGCTGCCGCCCTGGGAGCTCTTCTTCGAGAAGACGGCACCCGGTGCGGTGGCGATCGCGACCGAGCGGGTGAAGCACAACCTCGCGTATCAACAGAAGCACGGGATCACGGAGGGCGAGGCCGACCTCGAACCTTCCGTACGCGCCAGGCTCACCTCCGTCGCGAAGCGGATCTACCGCAGCCTCTCGCTCGACGGTTACGCGCGGTTGGACTTCCGACTGCGCGCGGACGGGACGGCGTTCTTCATCGAGGCCAATCCCAATCCGGAGATCGCGAGTCAGGAAGAGTTCGCGAAGTCGGCGCTCAAGGCGGGAATCAAGTACGAGCGATTGATCGAGACGATCCTATCGCTCGGAATCCGACGCGGGACGGTGTAAACCACCTGGCGTTGCGGAGCGGCGCGACGAACGACGGCGAGCCGACCAAAGCATCGCCTCCGACGCTCACCCTCCCCGCGATGAAACTTCAGTTGCGCGATCGGTGAGATACGCCGAGCCGATCGTGCTGACACACGTGTGGCCGCAGAGTCAATTTGCGCGAGCGAGCTCTCGGCCGCACGCGGAGCGTGTCATCAGCGCGCTCTCCTGCACGATGCGAGCTGAAGCTCGTGTAATCGTTCGGGCTCTGCGATGACGCGACAGCGCCCTGCTCTGGCTAACCGAAGCGTGTCGTGCACGGTACCCGTTTTGCGCGCCATCGTCGTGCACGGAGCACGACCGCTGTTGTCGGCCGCAACAAGCAGCATCAGCAATCACAGTCGGCGACACGCAAGGATCGACCGCATGTCGGGCGCGGCACATAAAGATCCGACGAGCTGAACCCAGACGCAGGAGGAACTCATGTCGGACAACACCAGGAAGAACTTGCCGCTCGCGCTGGAACTCGCCGAGCCCAAGCTGATCGCCGGTGAAGTAGACATCCAGCTGTCCAGCAAGACCAGCACTTACCAGCGGAGCGCCTCCTTCAACGGCCACACAGGCGTCCAGGTTGACGTAACCGCCGACGTCGCGGTCGACGACGTCATCGCCTGACGATATCGCTTCGTGAGATGACGCAGCTCGCAGGAGAGGTCCGAGTGATCTCTCCTCCGCGAGGTGGAACTTCGTGAGTCGACAGCACGGGAGCGCGAGGCCGAGGTTGCCGGTTCCCGTGCCGTCGTCTTGATACACATGAGCCCCGAGCCATGCCTTCCACCGTCCTAGTCATCACGAACGACCACGATGAGCACGCCGACGCGGTCATCGAGGAGCTCGACCGGCGTGCGGTCCCCGTGTTCCGGTTTCATCCGGAAGAGTTTCCGAGCACCTGCCGCATCTCGATGGAGATCCGCGACGGGCGCGTCGGCGGCGAGATCCGCAATGGAAGCCATCGGGTGGCCTTCGACGACATTTGCGCCGCATGGTACCGGCGCTCGCGGAGACTCTTCGCGGCGGTCCCGAGCCTGAACCTGCAGCAGGGCGACCTCGAAAATTTCGTCAGGGTGCAGTCCACCGCGACCCTCACCGCGCTCTTCGGCAGCCTGCAGACGCTGTGGGTTGGGCAGCCCTTCAAGCTGCGTTGGGCTGATGTGAAGCCGCTGCAGCTCGCCGAGGCCAGCAAGGCCGGGCTGGCGATACCGACGACGCTGATCTCCAACGACCCGGAGCGGGCGGCGGCGTTCGTCGAAGCGCTGGGAGATGCGGACTGCGCCATCAAGCCGCTGATCGCGACCCGCGTCGACGGCGCAGAAGGCGCCCGGCTTCCACTCACGACCACTCTACCGCGCGGGCATGCGCTGGACTCTGTGGCCGAGGCCCCTACCATCTTCCAGCCGTACATCGAGAAGGCCTTCGAGCTGCGCTGCGTCGTGATGGGCGACAAGATCATCACCGCCAAGCTCAACTCACAGGACAAGGAGAGCGCGCGGAAGGATTGGCGCGCCGCAGCTCTCGACTTGGAGGGAGAGGTCGAGCACGAGGTGTTTGACCTCCCCGAGCCCGTGCAGGCTGCGCTCCACCGTATGATGCGCAGGTTCGAGATAAATTTTGGTCGATCGACATGATCGTGACGCCCGAGGGCGAGTTCGTGTTCCTCGACCTCAATCCGAACGGGCAGTGGCTCTGGCTGGAAGCGGAGCTCGGTGTGCCGCTGGTAGCGAACATGGCGGACCTGCTGACGACAGAATACTCCCCTCCGGCGGAGGTGGCTCGGTCGGCCCCGCTGCGCCGCAACGAGGCGGCCTATGGGGCGTGACCTCCGGGAACTGCGCAACACTCTGAAGCTGCTGTATGAGGTCGACCGGCGTGCCTTCGTCATCGGCACCACCGCGAGCGTCCTCGAGTCTCTGGTATACCCGCTCGTGCTGCTCGTGGTGTGGCGGGGACTGAGCCTGGTTCTCGAGACAACCCCGACTGCAGGCCTCGTCTCTCGGGGTATGGTGCTGCTCGGCGTCCTGTTCGGCCTGTTGGCGCTGGAGACGATTCTGCGGATCGTGAGCGAAACGGCGACGAGTCTCCTGCAAGCGGAGTCTGCCCAGCAGATAAACGCGCGCATCATGCACAAGATGGGGGAGGTGCCGTACCATCTCTTCGAAGACAACGACTTCCAGGGCAGGTTCGCGCTTCTCATCGGTCAGGCGAGCTACCGGCCCGGCCAGCTCGTGCAAGCGTTGATCGGTAGCCTGAGCGCGCTCGTCGCCTCGCTCGCCATCGCGGCGACGCTGTTCGCATTCGCACCGATCCTGGATGTGTTCTTGCTGGTCCTGCTTCCGCTGACGGCCGCGGAGGCCCGATATCATGGACGCATCGTCGAGCTGCAGACCACTGCATCCCCGGCACTGTTCCGCATGATGTATCTGGCCCAGAGAAGCATCGACGCCACCTGGCAACGGGACATCCGCATCCACCGCTCCACGGTCCTCGACGACGAGTACCGCTTCCTGTCGAGCCGCTATCTCACGGAGCTGCGCGTACTGCTGCGCCGCTATCAGCTGATCCGCGCGGTCGTCGGCCTTGGTGCAGCGGCCGTCATGACGCTCGCCCTCGGAGTGGTCTTCTCGGTCGTGGGCCGAAGCCCGGCCGGGCTGGCCGAGGCCGCCGTCCTGTTGCCGGCCTTGGTGATGGGGCTGGCTCATGGCCGCTCATTCGCCACGAGTTGGGGAGCTGTGACGGAGTGCCTCGGCTATCTCACGCAGCTCTTCGACTTTTTCGACCACCCGTTCGACCAGTCGGAAGCGGCGCACGGGCAGACGAGCGCGGGTGCTCCCGCGCCCGCAGTAGCGTAGGAGACGTCACATGGAGCTGGCCTCTCCGGCGCATACGATGGCTCCGTCGTCGGATCCGACGCTCGACGCGATGGCGCTCCTCCTGCAAGGTGTGAACTATCACTACCCGCATAGCCGGAAGGTCGCGCTCACCGACGTCTCTTACACCTTCGGCACCGGGACGACGGCCATCGTCGGCCCGAACGGCGCCGGCAAGAGCACTCTCGTCAAGTTGCTGACCGGCTTGCTCGCGCCGACGTCCGGCGCGATCCTCGCCCGTCGATCGGACGGGACCTGCGTGCCCGCGGAGCAGCTGCCCAAGGCGGTCCTCTTCCAGGAGCCTTCGCATCTGCACCTGACGGTGCGGCAGAATGTCACGATGCGATACGAGCGGACACGTGACGAGGACGTGCGCGTCCATCACGCGCTGGAGCTCTCGGGGCTTCGCGAGGTGGTGGCTGATTTGCCCGACGGGCTCGATACGCTGGTCGGGGCTGGATTCGGCGGACGCGTCGATCTCTCCGGCGGACAGTGGCAGCGGCTGGCCTTGGCGCGGCTCATCTACCAGGATGCCCCGGTCATGATCCTGGACGAGCCCGTGGCGAGCCTCGATCCGGAGGGCGAGCGCGCCGTGTTCGAGCTCTTCGCCAAGCGGCAACACCGGATCATCATCTTCACCACGCATCGGTACGACTCGATTCCGCCGGACACGCCGATCGTCGTGCTCGTGGACAGCCGCATCACCGAAGCGGGGACGCACGAGCAGCTCCTGCAACGACAGCAGGACTACTGGTCCCTTTACATGTCGGCCTGCTCGACCACACGAGGCTTGCTCGGCAATCGCAGCACCGCACTCGGAGACGAGCCAGTGCTGCCGAGGGGGGCAGGACGCAGAGCGACGAAGCGTGGTCCTCATGTTCGCTGACGCCGTTGCGAAGCTCACCGCGTCAATCTTCCCCATCTTCTACGCGTACGAGCGTGAGGATGGCCCGATCGTCGGGGTCAGCGGGACGGGCTTCTGCGTCGACGACGACGGCCTTTTCGTGACCGTGGATCACTGCATGAACTGCGCGCCCGCCGCTTCGACGTACTACTACTATGGGAATCTGCCGGATCAGATCAGCCAACCACCGTTCGAAATCAAGCGGGTTGCAAGGGACCCCGGGCGCGATCTCTTTCTCGGGAGAATCGGGAGGAACTATCTGCGGGCCGTGGAACTGTCCAGCGATGCGGTGCGGCCCGGCGAATCCGTCTGCCTCTCGGGCTATCCCATGGCCGAGGTTTCCATCAGTGCGCAGGGACGCTTCGTCGCCAACGTGCGGCGCTATTGGCAGCCGACTTTCGTGGTCGACGAGACTCAGGCCGTCGTCGATGACAAGGCCTACGACGGCTACATCGTAGACCACCCGTGCCTCTCCGGGATGAGCGGGGGCCCGGTCTTCGATGTGGAGGGGCAGGTACGGGGCATGGCGGTCGCGACGGTCACGCGGAGCGAGCCCGATCTCAACGGTGAACCAATCGTGGTGAGGAACGGCATCGTCCTCGACGTCAAGCACATCCGGGCATTCGTTGAGCAGCACCGTCCCACCATAGCCGGCATCGGCCGGCAACCCTCGGTCCGATGATGCTTGCCGTGCGTTCGTACCGAGTGAGACCGCCCAGCACGGCTACTGAGGAGTCGAGCTCAGAGCCATGAGGCGCGCGATCTCCGCCGAGTACTTCGCCGCTTCGGCTTTCTCCCCTAACGCCGCCGCGGCGCGCCGTGCACCGTCCAGCGCGCGAAAGCGATTAGGCTCCTTCGCCAACGTGGCTCGATACGCCGCCAGCGCTTCTTTCGGGCGACGGAGCTCCATCAGCATGTCGCCGAGCAGCTCGCGCGCCGGCGCGAGCGGTCCCGGAGTGACGGCGCTCTTCTCCGTCGCATCTTCGCGGGTGGCCGCCTCGGTCATGTGCGCGAGCGCATCCGCCTCGCGCCCCTCGGCGAGGTCGAGCCACGCCTGCGCGCCGAGATGCTGGATGCGCACCTGCTCCGCCCAGTACGGCTCGTTGCTCGCCACCAGTCGCGGCGCGATCGCCGCAAGCGAGTCGACGGCCTCACGGGCCACCGGGAGTCGATGCAGTCGCGCGGCACCGAGCGCTAGCGCGAAGTACGTCATCGCCTCGGTGTGCGGGAAGTCGCTCGCCCTCGGCACGAGCGCGACAGCCTCGGCCCATGCGCCGCGCTCCAGCGCATACCGCGCCGGGATCGCGGCAATGGCGAAGATTGCGGCGGATGGCGGCGCGGCACCTCGCACGGCATTGGGATCGTATCGCGCCGCGAGGGCGGGCACCCGGTCACGTACGGCGCGCGCGTCGGCCTCTCGACGCATCTGAAGGTCGGCGTACTCCATGTAGTCCGACGCGTGCAGCGCCTCGCCGAGCGCCGAATCGCGCATCGCGGCCTCGTACGACTGCTGATTCGCGCGGACCGATTCGTTCCAGTAGCCGAGTCGCGTGAAGGTGTGCGACGGCATGTGCTGGGCATGCGCCGCCGTGGGCGCGATGTCGGCGTACCGGCGCGCCGCCGCGGCAGCGAGCGTGGCGAGGGCGGGATAGTCGTACGTGTGAATGATATAGTGCGCGAGCCCGGGATGATCGGGCTGCTTCGCCCACAGCGCGTCGAGCAGGGCGCCTGCCCGGCGCTGCTTGTCGTAGCTCTTATCGGTCGGCTCGGCGGTCGCGACGAGCGCGATCGCGTGAAAGATCTTCGCTTCGGTGTCGGCCGGCTGGCGCGCGACGAGCTCGGCCATCGCGCGCTCGTAGTCGGCGATGCGCGTGCGCTGGTCGACGTGCTCGTAGTCGTGGTAGAGACGTCCCACCGCGACGATGTAGCTGCGCTCACGCGCGCTCACGCGGTCGGCGAGGCGTGCCGCGGCGTCGGCCGAGCGGCGACCCTGTGCGAGCAGGGCGGGGGCACGGTTCATGGTGGCCATCGGATTGCTCCACCGGCTCAACGCCGTTCCCCAGTGCGCCATCGCGCAGGTTGAGTCGGCGGCGAGCACTTCGTCGAATGCACGAATGGACGCGCCGAACTCGAACGAGTGCAGCAGCGCGACGGCGCGATCCATCCGTGGCGCGACGGCGGGCGCGCACGAGGTCGGGAAGTGCACGGTGCCGAGCCGCTCGGCGGCGTGCGCGGCGTGATGCTCCTGCGCCGCCGCGGGAACCGTAGCGAGCGTGACGATCGCGATCGTGCGGAGTGCGATTGGCATGCGGGTCATGGTCGGTCACCGATGGAGTTCACCGTGTACGCTGCGATCGGTGGATCGGAAGCGCAAGCGAAAACAAAATGGGCGGCCACTCGGGCCGCCCATTTCGTTCTCGCCGGTCGACGTCAGCGTCAGATGTCGAGGTTGGACACGTATCGCGCGTTCGCCTCGATGAACACGCGCCGCGGCTCCACGTCGTCGCCCATCAACGTGCGGAAGATGTCGTCCGCCAGCACGGCGTCCTCGATGTTCACTTTGAGCAGGGTGCGCGTGTTCGGATCCATCGTCGTGTCGAACAGCTGGTCGGCATTCATCTCGCCGAGCCCCTTGTAGCGCTGGATGTTGATTCCCGTCTTGCCGTCGGACGACATGCGCTTGGCGATCTCGTCGCGCTCCTTGGGGTCGTACGCGTAGTACGCCTCCTTTCCCTTGGCGACGCGGAAGAGGGGGGGCTGCGCGATGTAGACGTAGCCCGCCTCGATCAGCTCCGGCATCTGCCGGTAGAAGAACGTCAGCAGGAGTGTGCGGATGTGCGCGCCGTCCACGTCGGCGTCGGTCATGATGATGATCTTGTGGTAGCGCGCCTTCTCGATCTCGAACTCGTCCTTGATCCCCGTGCCGATCGCCGTGATGATCGTGCGGATCTCCTCGTTCGAGAGCACCTTGTCGATGCGCGCCTTCTCCACGTTGATGATCTTGCCGCGGAGTGGCAGGATCGCCTGGAACTCGCGCTTGCGGCCCTGCTTGGCGCTGCCGCCGGCGGAGTCGCCCTCGACGAGGTAGATCTCGGTCATCGCCGGATCGGAGTTCGAGCAGTCGGCCAGTTTGCCCGACAGCACGCCCACCTCGAGCCCGGACTTCTTGCGCGTGAGGTCGCGCGCCTTGCGTGCCGCCTCGCGGGCGCGCGCCGCCGAGATCGCCTTCTCGATCACCTGGTTGGCGGTGCGCGGATGCTCCTCGAGGTACGCCGCCAGCCACTCGTTGACGACAGTCTTCACCGCCGACTCGACCTCGGAGTTGCCGAGCTTCGTCTTCGTCTGCCCTTCGAACTGCGGCTCCTTCACCTTCACCGACAGCACGGCGGTGAGCCCCTCGCGCACGTCGTCGCCGCTGAGGGTGATGTCCTTGTCCTTCTTGGCCAGCGACGACTTCTGGATGTACTGGTTGATCACGCGCGTGAGCGCGCTCTTGAAGCCCGTCAGGTGCGTGCCACCCTCGTGGGTGTTGATGTTGTTGACGAACGAGAAGACGTTGTCGTTGTACCCGTCGTTGTACTGCATCGCGAGCTCGATCCCGATGTCGTCGCGCGTCGTCTCGAGATAGATGACCTCGTTGTGCAACGCCTTGCGGTTCGTGTTGAGGTGCTGGACGAACTCGCGCAGCCCGTTCTTCGCGAGGAAGGTCTCCTCTTTCTCCTGCTCGGCGCGCTCGTCCTTGAGGGTGATCGTGACGCCCTTGTTCAGGAACGACAGCTCGCGGAGACGGGCGGCGAGCGTCGTGTAGTTGTACGTCAGCTCGGTGAAGATCTCGTGGTCGGGCTTGAACCAGATCTTGGTGCCCACCGCCTTTTTGGGGACGTCCATGAGCACCTTGAGCTTCGTCTTGGTGGTGCCGCGGACGAAGTCCATGTAGTGCTCCTTGCCGTCGCGCTTGACCCACACCTTGAGCTGCTCCGAGAGTGCGTTGACGACCGAAACGCCCACGCCGTGGAGTCCGCCGGAGACCTTGTAGCTGTCCTTGTCGAACTTGCCGCCCGCATGCAGCACCGTCATCGCCAGCTCGACGCCCGGAATCTTCTCGATGGGATGGATGTCGACGGGGATGCCGCGACCGTTGTCTTCCACCGTGATGGAGTTGTCGGCGTGAATGATCACGCTGACGCGGTCGGCAAATCCGACGAGCGCCTCGTCGATCGAGTTGTCCACCACCTCGTACACGAGGTGATGCAGTCCGCGCTCCGACGTGGACCCGATGTACATGCCCGGGCGCTTGCGGACCGCTTCGAGGCCCTTGAGCACGGTGATCTGTCCCGCGCCGTACTCCTTCGTCGCGGGCTTGTCGCTCGTCTTGGTCATGAACTCACTCGTCTGTCGTCGCCAGAAAACCTCACCCGAACACATACCGAAAATGGGCCCAAGCCCAGATCACGAAATGTAACCTCGGGAGCCCGTTTACGCAACAGTCTGAGGCATTCGTAAGGCCTGTCGGCACAACGATTTACGCGCGGCGCTCCAGGGCCGCCCGACGGGTCCTCGCGGGGGTCGATTCCTCGTCGGATTGCCCCTCACAAATCTGAGGCCGAGACTCTGCCTAATCCCGCTTCAGCAACCACCGGATCCGCCGCACCGGCGCGCGTCCCTCCGTCGCGTTCAGCGCGCGCAGCAGCTCCGGCTCCATCAGCGACAGCTCGTTCATCCACGCGTTCGTGGTCACGCGTACGAACATCGTCCCGTCCGCGGCGATCGACGTCGGCTCCGTCACCGCGGCGATCTGCGCACCGACCAGCATCGGCCACTCCGGGATCAGTCGCGCCTGCTCCACCCGATCGGCGATCCCGCTGTCGCGAAGCACGCCGGCGAGCACCTCGCCCAGCGCCGACGGCTTCTTGCGCGCGCTCATGCGACCCCCGCGTGG
>JBJMNN010000029.1:0-8235 GCA_045804245.1 Gemmatimonadaceae bacterium
GGAGATGGCGGCCGTGAATGCGTATCTGGCGCACTCGTGGAACGGCACGGTGTGGCTGCGGCCGTTCACGGGGACGCTGCGCGATCCGAACCTGTTTGCGAAGTAGCCGCGTCGTCGCTACGGCGACACCGACGGATACTCGACGCCGAGCTGCTGGAGATACGATCCGTACTTCGAGGCATCGGTGGCCATCTCTATCTGGACGTGAGCTCGAACCCCTGACGCAACTCCCCGCGCGCAACCAGCCGGTCGATGAACGCCTGATCGTGCGCGACGATCACCGTGATCCCGGACGGCAGATCGTGTAGCCATCGGAGCTGCTGCCCGATCGCGGCGCGATCCTCTCCGCCGAAATCCTTCGTGCTCTCCTCCGGCTTCTGCCGCTGCGTCGCGATCCCCGAGCTGTGCCATGCGACGTCGCCGGCGAGGACGAGCTCGCGCCCTGACGCGAGCCGCACGTACACCATCTGCGAACCGGGCGTGTGCCCGGCGGCCTTGATCAGCACCACGCCAGGCGCAATCGGCATGATCGGGTCGTAGTCGACGACGAGATATCGGGACGCGGTCGCCGAGTCCAGCTTGATGCGCGGGTCGTTCGGCTTGTCGAGCAGCACGCGTATCTGTGCTCGCGTCAACAGTGCGTGGCGCTGGACCTCGGCGAGGAATGGCGACCGTATCAGTCCGGCGACGTGGTCCTGGTGCTCGTGCGTGACGACGGCGAGCCGCGCATCACGCAACGCTTGCTGGATGCGCCGGTACTTGTCGTCCGAGAAGGTCTTGTTGTCCGAGGCGATCTCTCGATCGATCGCCGCGTCGACCATGATCCATCCGCGCGGGAAGCGGATCTGAAACGCGGGATGGCCGGCGGGCACACGCTCGCTCGATCCGCCTTCCACCATGAAGGCGATCGACACTGTGAAGACGTCGGGGGTCAGCACACCGACGGACGTCGGACGCTCGCCGGGAATGAGGTCCGCCGCTCGGCGCAGCGTGGCGAGGAAGCTCGGTGAGAAGGCGACGTCCTGCGCTGTCGCCGGCGTGCCGAGACAGAGGGAACCTGCCAGGATCGCGATCTGCAGCGTGCGCAGAGTCACGGAGAATCCTTCGCGTCGAGCGGCGGCGCGTCTTGAGGAGACGGCGAGAGCGGTCGAGTACTCTAATTAGTCCGCGGGTCCGCTGGTCCGGTAGTCCGCGAACGGCCTCGGGACGCTCTTGCTTCCCGAGGCCGTGGCTCTTGCCGTTGCGGACCTGCGGACCTGCGGACCTGCGCGCCTCGATCAGCGTGACGAGAGTGCGTTCAGCTTCAGCAGGTCCAGCGGGTTCACGGTGAGCGCGCCGTAGCGCGCCGTCCAGTGCAGGTGCGGACCGGTGACGCGCCCCGTCGCGCCGACGAGCCCGATCCGCTGACCGCGCGCCACGGTGTCACCGACCGTGACGAGCGCCTTGCTCAGGTGCAGATATCCCGTCGTCACGCCGCCGCCGTGATCGAGATAGACGACGCGCCCGCCGAGGAAGAAGGTGTCGACCAGCACGACGACACCCCGGTTCGCGGCGCGGATCGGCGCGCCGCTCGCGCCGCGGAAGTCGACGCCGAGGTGCCGGCTCGCGACCTGACCGTTGAACGTGCGACCCGTGCCGAACCCGCTGCTCACCGCCGACTCGCGCGGACGCAGGAAGGGCGCCGTCCAGCGCGGCGGCGAGTCGTGCGACTTCCGTCCGACCGCGGTCGCGCGCTCGCCTTCGCGTGCGACGCGCGCCTCGGTCGCGCTGTCGAGCGGGCGGCCGAATCGCGCGCCGACCTGGAGCCGCTCCTTCGGCGGCGGCAGCGGCGGTGGCGTGACGGAAACATGCAGCGACTCGGCCCTGCCGGACGCGCGCGTGACGACGACCGTCGCCTCGACGGCGTGCACGGAGTCCACCGGCACGGCACCGATCGCGCTGCGTCCGTGGTTCCACGCGAAGTGCAGCGGCTCGCCCGCCATCGTCCCCGCAACCGCGACGACCGGATCGCGAGTTCCCAGGTTCGAGAGCGTGAGCGTGACGAGCGCGCCGGGGAGCGGCCGCGCCGGGGAGATCGCGAGATGCGCGCGCTGTGCGCCGAGGTGCGCGCTGGAGACCGAGAGGAGGGCAAGCGCGCCGAACGCGGCGCGACGAACGCTGGGCGTCACGAGGGAGAGTTCTCCGCCAGTGATGGTGGGTACGTGGGCCGAATCTCGTACTGTAATACGGCGGAATGCCGATCGTGTGTCGGTGTCGGGCGGAGTGGGCTAGGCCACTACTGGCGGGGTTTCACGCGGAGGCGCGGAGGATGGCGCAGAGATCTGTCCGCCGAACTCAAAAAAGACTTTGAAGTCGTAGACGGAGAGGAGCATTGCACCAGGGCAGGAGTCTCGACGGCGAGAGCAGTTCTCTGCGCCTCTGCGCCCCTCTGCGCCTCTGCGTGAAAACCCATGGCGCTAAGGACTCTACCGCCGGAGTTTCACGCAGAGGCGCAGAGCCGTGCGCCCGGATCGGCCACTCGCGCCGCGGCCCGCAGAGGCGCAGAGAACGGCCCGCGGACATGTATGACGCTTCAGCGGTGGAATGGACTCTACTCGTCGTCCGTCGCGAGCTCCGAGTATTTCGCGAAGTGCGCGGCCGGATCGTTCGCGAACCGCCACGCTGCCGAGCTCCGAAGCGCCGCGCCGAATGCCCCGACGAGCGGCTCGACCACGAGCCCGTCCCCGCGCACGAGCACAGCGTCGGCCGTCCGCGCGAACTGCAGGAGCATCGCGCCGAACTTCGCGTCGAGCCGGCGGACGTCGACGCGCGCGGTGACCTTCGTGGCCCGCCCATTCACGGACCACACGTCGATGCGGTTTCCGTCCTCCGAGCCCCAGGTCTGCAGATCTCCACTCGATGCGGATGCGGGCGACACGACCGCGGCGAGCTTGCCCCGGTAGTCGGATGGGAGGACAGCGGCTGCCCACCAGTCGGCGTCAGCAGAGGGCCGCAGTGCCGCCACGCCAGCGGCGGCGAGGGCGCGGCGCGGAACGATGGAAAAGTCGACTTGCCAGGCTGCCATGTTTCTCCGGGGTGCGTTGCTTACTCTCACAACGTTCGCCCGACGTCCCGCCTGGGTCCAGCGCAGGCTGGCAACCTGAAGCGTCGATCATGCCCAGTATCCCGCAGCACCAGTTCAGATGAAGCTCTGGCTCGATGCCGACGCAACGCCCCGCGACGTGAAGGAGATCTGCCTTCGCGCGTCGGACCGTCTCGCGATGGAGACGGTCCTCGTCGCGAACCACCGGGTGCTGATACCGCCCGGCTACGCGCACGTGTCGGCGGTGCGCGTCGATGGTGGGCCCGACGTCGCCGACCGGTACATCGCGGAGCATGCCGACGCGGGCGACGTAGCCGTGACGGCAGATATTCCGCTCGCCGCGCTGCTCGTGCCCAAGGGTGTCGTCGTGCTCGATCCGCGAGGTGGAGAGTACTCGGCGGAGAGCATCGGCGAGCGGCTGTCGGTTCGGAACTTCATGGAGAGCCTGCGTGGGGCCGGCGTCGAGACCGGTGGCCACGCGGCCTACGGACCGCGCGAGAAGCAGGCGTTCGCGAATGCGCTCGACCGTGCGCTCACTCGGGCGCGGCGTGGTCGCTGACGGCGCAGCCCGAAGGATGGGACTGCGCCGGCCGAGCCTACCCCCGCCGGGGTCGCCGCACGGCCCTCACTTTACCACTGCCTCCGCCTCCGCAGAAGAACCGGTCGCCACCATCGGACTCGAGTCCCGACACGCCGACGCCCTTCGGCATGTCCAGCTGCTCCAGCACCTCTCCCGTACGAGGATCGATGTGCCGCACGTCGGCCTCGTCGGCCTCCCACGTGGCGTGCCAGAGTTCCCCGTCGACCCATGTCACGCCGGTGACGAATCGATTCGACTCGATCGTGCGAAGGATCGCGCCCGTCTCCGGATCGATCTGATGAATCTTGCGATCCCGATACTGTCCGACCCAGAGCGTTCCCTCAGCCCACGCGAGCCCCGAGCTGCTGTCGCCAGGTGTCGGGATCGTGGCGAGCACGCGGCCAGTCGCGGGATCGATCTTCTGGATCTGATTTTCCGCGATCTGGAACAGGTGCTTGCCGTCGAAGGCGGTGCCGGCGTGCGCGGCGACGTCGATCGTGCGCACGTTCGCCCCGCTCGCCGGATCGATCGCGTTGAGTGAGCCTCCCGCCGCGAACCAGACGTGCTCTCCGTCGTACGTCACCCCGCCCACCTCCTTGACCCCGGGAAACGGTCCGTACTCACGAATTATCTCGGCGTTCGCTCGTCGCATGGCTGTAGTCTGGTTGGTGTCCGACAAGTCCTTCGACACGCTATCTACTCGCGCTCGGGATGCATCAAGCACGGAGGGTTCAGTTGCATGAAGCGGATGGAGCGGATGCAAGGGCAACGACAGGAGCAACTATAACGGCAACTGAGTTTTGAGGTGGGCCGCGAGAGACTCGCCCTACGTTCTTGATGCCGACTCGGCGGCTCGATGTCAGCCTAGTCGATCGGCAGCGACGCGGGGAGTAACAACGTTGTCGTGAATCCCGGCACGGGCGGCGTCATCCAGCGGCGCGCTCGGCCACGACCGAACGACTGCACCTTGCCCGAGCCCGCAAGCGAGTCGAGCGCACGCTGCACGGTGCGTTGGCTGCCGCTCAGCGCGAGCGCCAGGGCGGAGCTCGACCAGGACTCGCCGTCGGCGAGCAGGGCCAGCACCGCCGCGTGCTGCTCCTCGATGGGCCACGCCAGCACCACGACCTCGCGCGCGTGGCGTGGCTCGAGCGCGAACCCCTGCTTCGTCGCCGTGATGTCCGACAGTGGCCGGAGCTCGGCGCGAAGCCGACCGACCTCGACGCGCAGCCGCGCGCGATGTGATTCGTCGGCGTGCTTCGGCCCGAACGCGCGCTCGACGAGCGCGTCTCTCGACACGTCGCCGGGCCAGGCTTCGCCGAGCGCGCGGGCGAGCGCGAACAGGATCGGCCGCGTCGCCAGCGGAATCACCACGCCATTGTGCCGCACGACGTTCCTGCATGCGTCCACGACGAGCACGTCCGCCGCCAGCAGCGATTCGACGTCCTCGAGCAGGAGGAGACGCTCCTCGCCGCGCGCGATCAGCCGCGCCGCGGGCGTGTCGAGCACGCGCGACGCGCTCTCGACCTCCGCCCGCAACGCAGGGATGCCCGCGTCGCGTGCGGAACGTGCCGCGCGATCGAGCGCCTCGCGCGCGGCCGTCGTCCTGATGCGTCGCATCGCGATCCCCGCGACCACCAGCTCGTAGGCAGCTCTCGACGCCGACGGGAAGAGCGTTGGATCGAGGTCGGCCAGCGTGCGCTCGGCCGCGTCCACGCGCCCCGTGAGGAGAAGTCGCCGTGCCTCGAGGTGCCGCGCATGCGCGGCGTTCACGTGATCCCCGTGGCGTTCGAGCGTCGCCCGCGCGGCGTCGAGCTCCTTCGTCGGCCAGGCCAGGTCACGCGAGACGAGCGCGATCTCAGCCTCGGCGACGATGCACCTCGCGCGCGCCACCGCCTCTCTCGACCCGAAGCCGCGCGCCGCGCGTCGCAGGAGCGCCTTCGCGCGATCGAGATCGCCGAGCTGCGCCATCGCGATGCCACGCAGCGCGAGCGCCGGCGGATCGTCGCGCAGGGCGACCCGCTTCAGTGCGCCGAGCGGATCACCGGTGGCGAGCGCACGCGCCGCGGCGGTGATCAGGGAGTCCATTGGAATCCTGCCAAACTTGTTACTCTCACTCTCCGATTTCCGCTCCTAATCTACGCCCCGTTCACCATGCCCATGTGTTACCGGGCCGACGACAACGAATCCAAGACGACGAACGGAGAGGCGAGCGATGACGACGACGCAACTGGTTGGAACGCGGGAAGAGTGGCTGGCCGCGCGGCTCGAGCTCCTCGAAGCCGAGAAGGAGCATACGCGCCAGAGCGACGAGCTGGCCCGGCGCCGGCGGGAGCTCCCGTGGGTGCGCATCGACAAGGAGTATCACTTCGAGAACGAGGATGGTCGAGTCTCGCTGATGGACCTGTTCCGGGGGCGCTCGCAGCTCCTCATCTACCAGTTCATGTTCGGGCCCGATTACAAGGCCGGCTGCCCCTCCTGCTCGAGCATCGCGGACGGTTTCAACGGCATCGCGGTCCATCTGGCGAATCACGACGTCACGCTCGGCGCCGTCTCGCGGGCGCCGTTCCCGAAGCTCCAGGCGTACAAGCAGCGGATGGGGTGGACCTTCCCGTGGGCGTCGTCGCCGGACGGCGACTTCAACCGGGACTTCGGCGTCGGGTTCACGGAGGCGCAGCAGCGCGGCGAGGGCATCGAGTACAACTACCGGCGTGAGGCACCCATCAACGCACCGGTCACCGAAGCGTCGGTGATGCCGAGCGAGAAGTGGCAGGAGTGGCAGCTGCGCGGGAGCGACCAGCCCGTCGCCCAGATCGCCGCCATGACCGGCACCGACGTGCCCACGTACACCCGCGAGCGGCCGGGCGTGAGCGCCTTCGTGCTCGAGGACGGTGTCGTCTACCACACCTACTCGACCTACGCGCGCGGACTCGACGGCCTCTGGGGCATGTACCAGTGGCTGGACCGCGCGCCCAAGGGCCGCAACGAGCAGGGTGTCTGGTGGCGCCGCCACGACGAGTACGGCCAGCGCTGAGCCTGACCTCCAATGTCCTCCGAGCGCGTGTCTCGAGGAGCCTTCTTCGGTGTCGCCGCGCTGCTGTTTGCGGGCAGCGCGGCGGTGACGATCGAGTGGAGCGCGTCCATGTCCGCGATAGGCACGATGTCGATGCCCGGCGGCTGGACGATGTCGATGGCCTGGATGCGGATGCCCGGCCAGACGTGGACCGGCGCCGCGGCATCGTTCCTCGCGATGTGGAGCGTGATGATGGTCGCGATGATGCTGCCATCGCTCGTGCCGATGCTGAGCCGCTACCGCCAGGCCATCGGCGGGAGCGGTGCAGCGCACGCCGGCATGCTCACGGCGCTGGTGACGCTGGGCTACTTCGTCGTGTGGAGCGCCCTCGGCATGGTCGTCTTTCCCTTCGGCGCCGCGCTGACAGCCGCCGAGATGCGGCTGCCGGCGCTGGCGCGCGCCGTTCCGATCATGACCGGGGTGGTCGTGCTCTTCGCCGGCGCAGTACAGTTCACCACGTGGAAGGCGCGCCACCTCGTCTGGGACCACGACGCGCGCGGCCACGTTCGTGCGTTGCCGCCAGACGCGGGCACGGCCTGGCGACACGGCCTGTGCCTCGGTCTCCACTGCAGCTACTGCTGTGCGGGACTGACGGCGAGCTTCCTCGTGCTCGGTGTGATGGACCTGCGCGCGATGGCCGTCGTGACGGCGGCCATCACGCTCGAGCGACTCGCGCCGGCAGGTGAGCGCGCCGCGAGAGCCGTTGGTATCGTCGGCATCGCGGCGGGGGCGTTGATGATCGTGCGAGCCATCGGACTCGGATGACGGGCTCGCCATCAGCCGCAGCTATTCTCCTGGCGCGCGATAACCGATCGACGAAGCCTTCTCCAGCGCGGCGATCGTTTCCTCGACGGTGAGGAGAACGGTCGTCTGGATCGAGCTCAGGGCTCCGCCGGCGCCGATGGCGAGTGCCGTGGCCGCCATCGAGACGTTATCCGGCGCCTCCCAGAGGTTGTAGCCGTCGTGTTCACCGAAGGCGTACCAGAAGCCGTGCAGCTTTCCGCCGACGGATTCGATGTACTTCGCGGCCGCGGTTCGGCGATCCTCAGGCTTTTTGACTAGCCGCGCCCAGGTCTCGGGCGTGTAGCTGAACCGCGTGAGATACATCGGCATCGATTCTTCTCCTCTCTGCGATGTTGGACAGCGGGCTGCATCTCATCACGAATGGTTCTCGACCTCGTAGTGCAGCTGCACCAGACCGTCATCGAAGCGCTCGACGGATTGCAGTGTCAATGGTACCTGGCGTGGTCGCCGCGCGATCAGTGGAATGCCCTCGCCGATGAACACCGGGACCACGCTGACGACGAACTCGTCGACCGCTCGCTCGTCGAGAAAGGAAGCGATGAGATCACCGCCGCCCATCAGCCAGATGTCCTTGCCACTCTGCTCTCGAAGACGACCCACGAATGGAGCGATCGCGCCGCTCACGAACTCCACGCCTGAGGGAGCGTCGGCCGGCGGCGCATGACGGGAGAAGACGAAGGTCCGGCTCTTCGAGTCGAA
>JBJMNN010000030.1:0-7542 GCA_045804245.1 Gemmatimonadaceae bacterium
CGATGGCGGCACGGGGAGCGGCGTCACAGCGACGCACAACTTCCCGCCGAACCGGAGCTATACCGTGACGCTGACGGCGACGGGAAGCGGCGGGTCGAACTCGACATCGAAGACCGTGAGCTGCGTCAAGAAGTCCTGCTCCTGAGCGCAGGTCGGTATGAGCGAGACGGCCCCGGCGAACGCCGGGGCCGTTTTTTTATCGCTTGCTCTGGATGAGCGTTCGAGAGAGTCGCCGGAGTCACATTCCCAGCTGAGAACGCCTGCGCCGCCTGAAAGATTGTCTTACCGGCGAGACAGAGTCGGGCTAGTATCGACGCCTCTCCTGCTCTCCTGAAGATGAACAGCTCAGCTCCGAGCTGGAGAGCACCGCCGGCGCGTCGCCGGCCAGGACCCGTGGAGGTCCACCATGGCTCGCGCACTCGTCCGCGCCATCGCCGCACTCTTCCTCGCGGCACCACTGCACAACGCATTGCTCTCGCAGCGATCGACCGTCGTTCAAGCCGGCCGGCCCTCGGAGGCATCGATGGCGATGCTGCCGATGACGTCATCATCGGCGGCCGCCAAGATGCACGCGATGCTCGGCCAGCGCGCGCTCGAGACGAATCACGCACTCGAGGCGGCCCAGCACTTCCAACAGGCCATCGAGGCAGATTCCACACTGGCCTTCGCCCGGCTCGGTGCCGCCAACGCGTCGACATCGTACGCGGAGTACGACGCGAACCTGAGAGCGGCGGCCAAGCTCGCCGAGCATGCCAGTCGCGCCGAGCAGCTCCAGATCGCGATCGCGCGGAAGTCGCTCGTCAACGACCTGGTCGGCGCGGAATCGTTGGCGCGAGAGCTCATCGCGGCGGAGCCAAAGAATCCGCGGGCGTATCTCGCGCTCGCGAGCGCGCAGCAGCAGATGGGCCGCGAAGTCGAGGCGCGCCGCACCCTGGAGCGCGCGATCGCCATCGGTCCGAACTTCTCGGCCGCGCATCGACAGCTCTCATTTTCGTACATGGCAGCGCAGCCCACCGATGCGGCGAAAGCCCGACCATACGTGGATAGGCTCATCGCTCTCGAGCCGACGGAGGCACAGACATTCATCACGCAGGGCAGCTACTTCCGCGCGATGAATCAACTGCCCCGTGCGCGGAGCGCCTACTCCCGCGCCGCAGAGCTGGATCCGACCATGGCTCTGCCGTTCCAGCAGCGGGGACACGTCGCCTCCTTCATGGGGGATTACGACGCGGCCCGCGCCGACTACGACGCGGCGATCAAGCTCGGCAAACAGAATGAGGCCGGGTCCTACGGAGTGTTCCGGGCGCTCGTGGCCGTACACGCCGGCAACCCGAAGCAGGCCATCGCGGAGCTGGATCGTCTCGTCGGTGAGATCGATGGGATGAAGTTGTCCGATCCGCTTGGCGCGAAGATCGGTGCGCTCGACGCGGAGATTCAGGTCGCCACCCAGAGCGGCGATTTCACGAGCGCCGCTCGCGCCATCGCGCTACGTACGCCGCTCGTCCGCGAACAGGTCGCTGGGGCCAGTGACGAGACCGTGAAACGCATCGCCGAGGGGCGCATCGCGTACTACGAGGGAATGTTGGCAGCGCGCCAAGGAGACTCCCTCGCGGCGAAGGCCAAGGCCGACGAGCTGCGGAAGGTGCTGGCAGGCACCAACGATCCACAGAAGGAACAGGGCGCCCATGCGATACTCGGCGTACTGGCGTTGGAGCAGAAGGACTTCGCAGCGGCCGCGAGCCATCTCGCGCAGGCGAACCCGAATGACGTCTACCTCATGTACGAGCGCGCCTTGGCGCTGGATGGCGCGGGCCAGCCGTCCGACGCAAAGGCACTCTTCAAGAAGGTCTCACTGTTCAACTTCAATTCACCGGACGTGGCATTTGCGCACAGGGAGGCGGTGAAGCGATCGCACTAGATCCGCCGCTTCTCCTGCGCGGTTCCCGCTTGCGATCATGAACGGCCCCGGCGAATGCGGCATTCGCCGGGGCCGTTTCATTCAGATCGTCCGGCCTGATCCTTCCTCAACGCTCGGATTTCGCACCGCCGCACCGCGTCGGCGTTGGATGCAGCCCAGGCTGCAGTAAGCGCGAAGCAGCGCTGGCGGCACGAGGCAGCAAAGCG
Source organism: Gemmatimonadaceae bacterium (assembly GCA_045804245.1). GTDB lineage: Bacteria > Gemmatimonadota > Gemmatimonadetes > Gemmatimonadales > Gemmatimonadaceae > AG11. The sequence continues at coordinate 2,125 of JBJMNN010000030.1, forward strand.
GCTCGCGCAGCGCGGGCACTGGGCGCTCGTCCGGAGGGGACTGCGCCGATCCACGCGCGTGCGGACGCTTGTGGCGGCTCGTGCCCGCAGGCGCCGGCATGGCCTCTACCGCGCCGATGAAACACAGCGGGGGTCCTGATGAGGCACCCCGCTGCGATTGATCAGGCGTGCTCGCCTACTACTGCCGGCTCAGCGCGATTTCCCGCTCGGCCTGATACCAGTCGGCATCCGGAGAGCCCGGGCGATTTCCGCGCGCGAGCGAGAGCAGATACGCGCGAACGCGCACCTCGCCTTCGACGAGCGCGATCGCGTCGCGCGAGTCGCTGACGCCACTCGCATCATGCGCATCGATGGCGCTGTCTGTCGCGACGGGCGCCGTCGCGGCATTCGTTGCGATCGCGGCCTTGCGACGCGGCTTCGGCGCGGCCGTCTCGTTCGCTTCACTCGCTGCGGATCTGGAAGAAGACTTCGCGCGGGCGGAGGCCTTTGCAGGGGTCTTCGCCGATGACTTGGCGGTTCTCTTCTTGGGTGTCTCGTCGGGCGGCGTGGGGACCGGACGCGGCTCCGAGTGATCGTTTTTCGCGGACATGGCAGGGATCGGCTAGTCGTGCGCTTGGATGGGTGCGCCGCGACCACGATCGGTGCGGCGAGAGAGGCATCACTTCATCCTAATGCGGCAAGGATGGTTTTCGTATCTCATTCTATAAGGTCGTCATTTGTTGATCGTCGTGACGAACGCGACGGTAGCGCACGACGTTGAAGTGCGTTGAAGTACTGACCTGAATTCCTCGCGCCGCCGCTCTCTCACGTCGAGAAGACCTTGGGATATGCGTACATCATCGCCGCCGCGATGCTCTGGGCGACGATCGGCCCTACGACGTTCGCGGGAGTGGAGCCCGGCTGAGAGCACCTATCGCGCCTGTGAGATGCCTTTCGCGGAAGGTCGTCGCGCTACTGCCATCCTTCCGTCAGCGAGGAGTCACGACGAGTGCGAGCAGGAGTATGCGCTCTCACCGGCCAGGAACATCGAGGCCTCAGCGGACCGGCGCCGGACCCTCGTGTGGTGGCTCCAGCGCCTCACGCGCTTCCCGCTCGGTAGCGACCAGGAGCACCCCCGCCAGCACGAGCGCCGCGCCGACGTAGCCCAGTGTGCGCAGCGCCTCGCCCCAGACCACGTAGGCGAGCACCGCCGCCGCGACTGGCTCCAACGTCGCCACCGTCGCGGCGCGGGTCGCCTCCACCCGCGCCAGGCCGAAGCTGTACAGCAGGTACGCGGCGTACGTCGGCACGACGGCGAGGAACACAAGCACCATCCACTCCACCGCCGACTTCGGTGCGAACCTCACGGCCGGCAGCAGCAGCATCGCGCCCACCGGCAACGCGTACGCGAAGAGCGTCGATGCGTCGTAGCGTCCGAAGTACCGCTTGCCGAAGAGGTAGTAGCCCGCGTAGGCCAGCCCCGAGAGGAGCCCCCAGGCGAGCGCCGACACGTGCGCCGTCACGTCACTCGCGCCGCCTCTTACGCCCGATCCGCTTCCGAATGCCACGAGGGCGATACCGGTGAGCGTCAGCGCGACGGCAGCCGATTTGCGCGCCGTGAGCCGCTCGCCGAGCCAGAGCGAGGCGGCCAGTGCGACCCACGCCGGCGCGGTGTAGAGGAGAATCGCCGCGAGAGCAGCGCCTCCCAGCTCCACCGCGCGGAAGTACGACCAGTAGAAGACCGTCACACCGAGCAGCGCGAACGCGCCGACCGCGGGCAGATCGTGCCGCGCGATCCGGACGCGACCGCGCACCGTCGCATGCAGCGCGAAGAGCAGCCCCGCGATGGCGGCGCGCCAGAAGCTGATCTCCAGCGGCTCGATCCCCGCACGCAGCGCGAAGCGCGCCGCGGGGCCAATCGTCGCCCAGAGCAGCGCAGCGGCGATGATGTAGACGTATCCCACTGTGCTGGTCGTGAGCGGGAGAGCGGAGAACGGAGGGCGTCCGAAGCCTAGCCCGTCGTATGCGACGAGAGGGGACGGAACCACGAGTAACGCGATGTCAGGACGTTCGCCATCACCGCGAGCGCCGAGCTGGGTCAACGAGTGCGGCTAGCGGCGAGTGTGAGTGCCAGTCGCTCAGCGTAGGCGGCGTATGCTGTACGTCGAGGAGCCGTGCCGTTCGACGCCGGGGCAGCTGTCGCTCGGATCGGAGGTCGCGGCGTCGATCGTCCAGCCCCTCGGGACCGGCTCGTCAGCGCACACTTCGAGGGTCGCGGCGATCGGTCGGTCGGCGTAATAGGTGAGCACGGCGGCCGTCGCGCCCGAGTCGGCCTTGGTCAGCCCGTCACACTCGCCGTCGCTCGCGCTCACGTACGCCACGGCGATCCACCCCGAGGGACGCGACCCGGCGCGACAAACGCGCCGCGTACCTCCGACCGCTCGTCCGGCACCGGGCGACGGCGATCCGGCGGGAAGAACCCGCCCGTCGATGCCATCCTCGCCGGGTGCGTCGTCAGGGCGACGCGGCACGAACAGACCACCCCTCGAGCCGCTGCCGGTGCGCGAGTGCGGGCGAAAGCTCGAGCAGGCGCAGAGCACGCCGGCCGAGAGCATCGTCATCACCGAGGTGGCACGCGACATGTGAGCTCCTGGCGGAGCTTCCGCCCCTGCGAATGGATGACCGCCGAATGAAGGCGCCAATTTGGATGCAATTGGCGCGACGTCGCAAGAGTGAGCTCAGTGAGGAAGGGCCCTGTTCAGACGTCAGCCCGGAAACCGCTCATCGGCGTTTCGGTGTCGAACGAGTCGACTTGCACCGTGCGACTCGCGTGTGCTCGAGTGCCGCTGGGCGTGCTGCTGGTCGATCCGAACTCTTCATCAGCTTCGAGGCGAGGCCCGGAGACAGAGATGCGCACACGACTGACGAAGTTTGCCGCGGCGTTCCTCGGCACCATCAGCCTCGCGTCGGCGCTGCCGGCGCAGTCGGCATTCCGGTTCGAAGTAGCCGCCGGAGCGACGCCCATCCCGGAGAGTGGGTGGCCGAACTACAGCACCGGCGTGCACGCCCAGCTCGGGCTCGAGCGCGAGCAACTCCTCGGCCGCCTCGGACTGCGTGCGGACGCGCTCGTGCAGGGGTTCCGGCGCGAGACGCACAACGGGCCGCTCTCGCCGCGCACCACCGTGGCGAGCGGCTCGCTGAGCCTCGTGTTGCCGTTCGGTTCCGCATCGGCACGAATGCAGCCGTACGCGCTCGCGGGCGCCGGCACCTACTCCACCGAGTACGGCGACGGGCGAAAGTGGAGCTTCGGCCTGAGTGGCGGCGGCGGCGTGCGGTTCAGGCTGGGCTCCATGAGTGCCTTCGTCGAGACCCGGGTACACGAGATCACGGACAGCTCTACGCCGCTCCTGATGCCCGTCTCGTTCGGCCTCCGATTCTGACCAGTACCACCGCGCCTCACAATCCGAGCCGGTCGTACAGCCACTCGCGCGCGAGCGCGGCGAGCTCGCTCGGCGTGAGCACGCGCCGCTCCGCGCCCGGCTCCACACACGCATCGCCGGTCGACGCGTAGTTGAACACGCTCACTCGCCAGCGCGGCGCGGGGGCGAGCACCGTATCGTAGCCCGCGTACAGGCGCACACCCGCGCTCAACCTGCCCTATGCGCTGGTTACTGCTTCATAGGTCGACTGATGATCGGGCGGCGCGACTCTGCAGTGGCGCGCCTCGAGGAAGCGTTCCGGCTCCCGTCAGGCGAGTGGATCTCGCGCCCGCTCCTCCGGGCTGACTCATCGTGGGCGCCACTGCGTGGGCATCCCGGCTACGAGCACTTGACGCGGTGGCGTCGACACCGTCGCAGTGGCGGGGCCGCGACCCCGCCTTCGTGCGTCAGGGCACCTTGCAGGTGAAGGTGTGTGTGCTCGTGTAATCGGGCGAGACCGCTGGGTAGTCCTGCACGGAGGTGTTCACTCCGTAGTGCACGCGAGTGGTGACGGTGAAGTCCCTCACCAGCGCCGCGGACGTGAAGCTCTCGCTGGCGAGGACACGCCAGCCGAGCGTCGCCCCCGCGGCGAGGGTTCGATACTTCACGCTGACCCCGACGTACTCCCTGAATGGTCCGCTGTCGTACGCCATCTCCTGGTTGCCGAAGAGCGCGGTGCCGGCGCCGCTCGCGCCGAGCGTGAGCGGGTTGAGACACGCGAGCTCCTGCATGCCTCCGGACTGGGTGAGTGTGCCCTGCATCGTCGTGTCTCCGGTGAGACCGACCGTGAGCCCGGGACCGGTGACGGTGACGATGACCGTTGTCTGCTTCGGCGGAGCGTTCGCGTAGAGCCGCGTCGTGCCGGCGCCGACGCCGGTGACCACGCCCGACGCATTCACCGTCGCGGTGAGCGTCGAGCCGATCGTGTACGTCACCGGCCAGCCCGTAGCCGGCAACGGTCCGGTGGACGTGACCACGGGCGCGAGCTTCACCTGCTGACCGACAGCGAGTTGCTGGGTCATCGGCGTCACGACGATGCTGGTCGGCGTGGCGACGTACAGCGTCGTCGTCCCGGTCTTTCCCCCATACGAGGCAGTGATCGTCGTCTTTCCTTCCTTTTTCGCGTCGACCTGGAGCTGCGACGACGCGATCGCCGGAAAGGCCGCCACCGTCGGGTCGCTGGACGTCCAGACAACGGGAAACCCGGTCGGTGGCGGAGTCGCCGCCGTCGTCACGATCGCGTCGATGGTCGTGAGCGTAGCCGGCGCGAAGACGGGCTCCGAGGGCAGGATGGCGACGCTCATGATGTCGGGCGGGAGTGCCGTGTTGGAAGCCGCGACGGTGACGATTGCGCTGGCAGTCTTTCCGCCGGCCTTCGCCGTGATGGTCGTCGCGCCGAGGGCCTGCGTGGAAAAGGCGAGGACCGCTCCGCCCGGATACAGCGTCGCCACCGCCGGGTTGCTCGACTCCCAGCTCACCGGCCATCCTCCGACCGGGATTGCACCTTTGGTGGTGAGCGTCGCGGTGAGCGCTCCGAGCTGTCCCGATGTGAGCGTCAGCGCGGCCACGTCGAGGACAATGTCGGCGACCGATGGAACCGGGGCGACGGTCACCGTGGTGACGCCCGTCTTGCCACCCGAGGCGGCGGTGATCGTCGTCGTTCCCTCGGCGACCGCGGTCACTACACCTTCGCTGACCGTCGCGATCGCAGGCGATGCGCTGGCCCATGTGAGCTTCCACCCGCCGCTCGGTGGAACACCAACCGACTTCACGGAAGCAGTCAGTGTCCTGGAGTCGCCTGCCAGCAGCGCGAGCTCGACCGGGGCCAGGCTGATCTCCATCACCGACGCCGGCTCAGGCTCGGTCGTTCCTCCCGCCTTGTCGCTGCCACACGACCCGATCGCGAGCGCGCCCAGGACTGCGGCGATGCGCCTCGCGGCGCGGGCAATCCGTAGACGGC
>JBJMNN010000031.1:0-14165 GCA_045804245.1 Gemmatimonadaceae bacterium
CCGGCTCTTCGGCCAACCGGATCTGGTTCCGAGCCTAGCCAGCGGCGACACGACCGGTTCTGTTGTCGACCTCTTGAAGCTCGCGATTCAAGGACTGTCAAAGAAGTAGGTACGGCCCTGTGCGCGAGCAACCTAACGAACGCTGAAGCTGCCAAAGCGTCTATTGAATTGTTGCGGCTTCGCCGCAACTCTTATCTGACCGCTTTGCAGCTTTAGGCGTTAGGCAGCACCCATAGCACTGTCGCCGCAGAGTGCCACGCGGACTTAGAGATCATGGGATCATTCCGCACACTGCTGGTTTGGCTCGCGCTCTTGTGTGATGCCTTCTCGTTGTCCGCACAGCCTGGGTCCAAGGACCCGGGTTCGAAGGAGACGTACGCATGGATGATCCGAACTGAACACGCCACAGCGAACCTGCTCGCGGTTGGTGATTCAGTTGATATCGTCTTGCTGCGTCTTCGCTGTAACGGCTACGGGTGCTGGCGCGCGAACACCGTGAGCGTCGTACCGCGCTGGCTGATCGGGGCTCCCGAGGTAGCTCGTGCTCGCCCGCTCGCGAAGGGCTCGTGGATGTTCGGTCCAGGCACAGCCGGGGCGCGCATCGTCGCGTTGCGGCCGGGGCGCACCGTCGTGACCGCGACACTGCCGACCGGGGAGACAACCAGCGACTCCATCTGGGTCATTTCCGCGCCCGGCGCCGTGCGGGTACTTGTCGAGCCGAAGCCACCTGAGATCGTCGCGGGAGACACGGTCCGCTTTCGCCTCACGGTGCGCGATACGGCGGACCGAATCGTTGCCATCTTACGTCTGCCCCCCGGCTTGAACGTGGTCGGTCCGCCAGATAGCCTCGGCTTCACGCCCGTAGCTTTCTCTCCGTACGAAACGCGGGGAAAGCTGATTGCTCGTTTGAATCGGCTCACAGATACGTTGGAATTTCATTTCGTAGCGCGTCGCAAGCCATGAACTGTGCGTCCGTGCTGCCTAATGAATCGCTGCAACTATCAAGCGCGAGAAGCTGCGGTGGCGCTGCGGTTGGGCGCCTGTTGAGATGCTAGTGCATTCGTGAGGTGAGCCGCATATTGCGCCGACCGCTTGCCGCTGAGCTTCAGCGTTAGCCGGACACCGAGATACATCATGACGACTACCTATACCCTCGGTCTTGTCGCTGCGTGGTTGTCCTCGGCCAGGCGCGCATCGTGTTCACCTCCAAGATGGTCGAGCACCGTATCGACGGCCCGGACCCGAGTCGGGCGCTTGCCTTCACGCGAGCCGCGGCCGCGGCGCGGCGGAACGCGGCGAACTACGACGCGCAGGGCCGGCGCCTACTACAGTGGTATCTGACGGTAACCCGCGCGTACTGGCTCCTGGTCGCCGGGATCTGCTGCTGGGCCATCTACCACGTGTGAGCTTTACGCATCCGGCGGCTAACGCGGCGCTGAAGCGGTCAAAGCGGCCCAGCCATCCAGATTCGACAACGCGACTCCACCGGGCGGCCGGCCATGAAAGACGTGCTGTTCGTTCAGGGCGCCGGCAGGGGCGTCCATGAGGAGTGGGATAGCAAGCTGGTCGAGAGCCTTCGCCGCGCGCTCGGTGCGCGGTACGAGGTCCGCTATCCGCGAATGCCGAACGAAGCTGACCCCACGATGGCGACGTGGCGCCCAGTTCTCGAGACGGAGCTCGCGTCGCTGCGGGACGGCGCCATCGTCGTGGGCCACTCGCTCGGCGGCACGATGGTGATCAATCTCCTGGCCGAGTCGCCGCCGATGATCGCCCTGGATGCCATCGTGCTGATCGCAGCGCCGTTCATTGGTGAGGGAGGCTGGAAAAGCGAAGACACCGAGGCCCATCCGGATCTCGCTGAACGACTCCCCGTCGCCGTGCCGGTCTTCCTGTATCACGGCGAGGACGACGCCGTCGTTCCCGTTGCGCACGTCGAGCTGTACGCCGCAAGCATTCCGCGCGCCCACGTGCGCCGATTGGCAGGGCGTGATCATCAGTTGAACGACGATCTGTCGGAAGTCGCGAGTGACATTCGCGACCTCGAGTCGCGCGCCCGGTGAACCCGGCGCTCATCGCACCGAGCATCGGAAGGAGTCGGCGATGGCCTCGCCACGCGGCGTAGAGCCCGCGGAGCGAGACCGCTTCGGGGGCTATTCGGTCGCTCACGTTGCCCGGCGCGCGGAGCCACCGTCGTTCAGCCGATGCCGGAGCGCAAACCCGCGCACGGCGCACACGTCACCGGCAAGCTCCTCGAGAAATCATGCGCCAAACACGGCCGTCTCGAGAGTTCATCGATTCCGCGGAAGAGGCGGGGCTTCGGTACGTGACGGACGCGGAGCCTGGCATCCACCGGCGCCGAGCCGGTCGCGGATTCTCGTACGTCGATCCCGACGGTCGCGTGATCCGCGAGCGAGAGCACATTCGCCGATTCCGGTCGCTGATGATTCCGCCGGCGTGGAGCGACGTCTGGATATGTCCCCTCCCGGAGGGACATCTCCAGGTCACGGCGCGCGACGCACGTGGACGGAAGCAGTACCGCTACCATCCGGATTTTCGTGCGCACCGCGATCACGCGAAGTTCGAGCGGATGGTCACGCTGAGCGACGTGCTGTGGAAGATCCGCGAGCGCGTCGAGCGCGACATCGCGCTCCCTGGTCTGTCGCGGGAGAAAGTGATGGCGACGATCGTCTGGCTGCTCGAGCGCACGTTGATTCGCGTCGGCAGCCACGAGCTGGCGAAGCTGAACAGCTCCTTCGGCCTGACGACGCTTCGCCGCCGGCACGTGTCGATCGATGGAGCGACGCTCCGCTTCGAGTTCCGCGGCAAGAGCGGCGTCGCGCATGCCGTCGCGGTGACGGATCGGCGCATCGCACGCATCGTGCAGCGCTGTCGCGAGCTCCCGGGCCGCGAGCTCTTCCAGTACGTCGACGCGCACGGGCGTCGTCAGATCGTGTACGCGGACGACGTCAACGACTACCTCCGGGAGATCAGCGGCCGCGACGTCACGGCGAAGGACTTTCGCACCTGGACGGGCACGATGCTCGCCGCCGAGTCGCTGCGCGAGATGGGACCCGCGTCGACGCAGCGCGACGCGAAGCACAACGTCCTCTGCGCGATCGACCGCACGGCCGAGCGACTCGGCAACACGCGCGCCGTGTGTCGCAAGTACTACATCCATCCGGTGCTGATCGAGGCGTATCTCGAAGGTGCCGTGCTGCCGCCGCTGCCGAAGCCGGTGTGGCAGGAACGCCGGCCGCATGGACCGACGCTGCGTCGCCATGAAGCGGAGGTGTTGGCCTTCCTGAAGGCGCGAATGTAGACGCGAGCGCACCCGAGGGTTCGACACCGGCTGTAAGAAAGAATGGGAGCGCCGGGAGCTTGCAAGCGAGATGATGAGTAGCAACTTGTTCCGACGGCGTAGTCAGCCGCTCGGCTCACCATCGATCACTCGGCTTCGTCTCGTCATGCGCGTCTTCGCGGTCCTGACCGCTCTCGTCTGCTCGCTCCACGGCGAGCAGGCCACTGCTCAGCGGACGACTGCGCCCGCGCCGATACCAGCCTCCGAATACGCGGCGCGACGCGACTCCCTGCTCGCGCGGCTCGGCGACGGGGCCGCCGTCATCGCCTTTGGGGAACGTGCGCCGATCGGCTTCCCGCCCTTCTACCAGGTGCCGGCGTTCCGCTATCTCACCGGATTCCTCGAACCGGATGCCGCCCTCATCCTCGTGCGCCGAGGAGGCGCCATGTCGGCCATCCTCTTCCGTGAGCCGCGGTCCGCGCGCGACGCGATCACGGATGGTCCGCCGGAGGACTCCGCGGCGCTCGCCGCGCGCACCGGTCTCACACTCCGTCCGCTGGCCGCGCTGCCGGCGGCAGTGGATTCCCTGCTCGCTGCGGGCGCGATGTTGCACACGCTTCGCGACGTTCGGCCGTACGGAGGTTCCGTCGACTCGCTCACGCGCGGCGCCGCATTCGCGGCCGAGCTGGGTCGACGCACGCCGGCGCCCGCGCTGCGCCCGGCCGACGCGCAACTGGATTCGTTGCGCGCGCGCAAGAGCGACGCGGAGCTCGCGCAGCTCCGCCGCGCTGCCGACGTGACGTCGGCCGCTCTGCGCGAGACGATCGCACGCATCCGGCCGGGGACGCGCGAGTACGAGATCCAGGCGCTCATCGAGTACGGCTTTCGCTCGCGCGGCGCCGATCGCCCGGGGTTCGCGACGAACGTGAGCGCGGGCACCAACGCGACCATCGTCCACCATCGCGCGACGGACGACGTCGCCGATGCGGGAGCACTCGTGCTGATGGACGTCGGCGCGGCGTGGCAGGGGTACACGGCCGACGTCACCCGCACGGTGCCGGCGAGCGGCCGGTTCACGCCGGAGCAGCGCGCGGTCTATCAGCTGGTGCGCGATGCGCAGGCGGCGGCGGAGCGTCTGGCGCGACCTGGGGCGAGCGTGCGCGAGATGAGCGACACTGCCCGCGCCGTCATCGCACGGGGGCTGGCGAAGCTCGGACTCATCGAGGGAGAGGACGCGAGCTTCGATCCGCCGTGGGTCGCCTCCTGCACGACGACACCGGCCGCGTGCCGGCAGAGCAACCTTTTCTACTCCCACGGGCTCGGACACGGAATCGGGCTCGAGGTGCACGATCCCGCGTTTGCGGCAGGGCCGATGGGTCCGACGCTCGCCCGCGGCGACGCCTTCACGATCGAGCCCGGCGTGTACGTGAACCGGCAGCGACTGCTGCTCCTTCCGGCTACGCCGCGCAACCGCGCCTTCGTCGCGCGGGTGCGGGGATCCGTGGACCGCTACCACGGCATCGGCGTGCGAATCGAGGACGACTATGTCATCGGCTCTCGCGGCGTGGAGCGCATCACCACCACCCCGCGCGACGTCGAGGAGATCGAGCGACTGATGCGCCAGGCGCCGCGCTGACGATGTCATACTGTCGACCTCGCGGCCGTCGCGTGGTGCGATGAGGTCGACGGGCATCTCCTTCCGAGGATCCAGAATGTCACAGACACGAGCGCGCGCGCGCAGCGGTGCGGTGACCCTGGCGGCGCTGTTGCTGCTCTCCACGCCATTGGGCACACAGCGACCGCGCCGCGCGCAGCAGACGCCAAGCCCCGTCGGCACGTGGCGCGGTACGTCGCGCTGCCTGGTGCGTCCGTCGCCGTGCAAGGACGAGATCGTCGTCTATCGCATCGCAGCGGTGAACGCGAGCGATAGTCAGTCGATCGACGCGCGCAAGACCGTGAACGGCGCGGAGGAAGAGATGGGCGTCCTCGGCTGCCGGTTCCACCCGGCGAGCGCGCAGGTCGCGTGCGGTATGCGCAACGGCACGTGGCGATTCGATGTCCGCGGCGACAGTCTCGTCGGGGAGCTGCGGTTGCCGGACGGCACGAAGTTTCGCGACGTGCGGACGGCGCGCGCGCGCGTGGATGTGCGACGGCCGAGATGAGTGCAATGCCCGCTGAGAGCGAACGAGGGTAGCGCCGACGGCGGGTGATGGCGCAATGTTGATGAGCGAGGCCCTACGCTAGCGAATCGCCGACGCGGGCGCATCGCACGCCGTTCGGCCCGAGCCAGGGACACGACGACTCGGTGCAACCTCCTCAACTGGATCTGCAGCTCGCCTGGGCGTTTCGGGATTTCCCGGTCGTCTGGGGCCGGCTCGCGAGCCGCGGCGTGGAACTGGCCGACGTCGGGCGCGCATGGACGCGTCATCTCCACATGCGGAACGCCGGACAGACGCTGCTCTCGCTCGAGGAGCATGCGGCGTTCTACGGCGTGGAGCCGCGCCAGGAGCGGGAGCGAGACGTCGTGCGACTGCGCTGGCCGCTGACACTCTGGCCGGAGTACGAGCTCGCCGGATTCTTCGCGCCGGATACGGGAGTCGTCGAGGAAGGGCTGCGATTCCGCGAGCCACCGCTCGTCGGCCGCGCCAGCGGACCGCTCACCCTCGACCAGGCGACGGCGCTGCTGCGGCTCGGCGAGCACACGGAGGTCGAGCTGAGCGACGTGCTCGGCCCGGGTGATCCGGACTACGGCAACGGGTGGTCCCCTGAATCGTACTTCTACTACGATCTCGCCGACGGGCGCAGCCTGCGGTGTCTCACGGTGCACGGGCTCCTGGTGGAGCTCGTGGCGATCGATGCTCGGCCGGCGCGCATGATCGCTAGGGAGCCGGCGCCCGTTCGGCGGCGGCGCTGGTGGGAGTTCTGGAAGCCGGCGGCGTGACGGCGTGATCCGTGTTGCGCGCAGCGGCCTCGAGGGTCGGCTCCGAGCGTGGCACGGGAGGTGACATGGGCTCTGGCGTCCGCACGTCGTCCCCACTGCTCTGACCGATGCCCGCCGAAGCCCGCCACGACGAATCCGACCGTCCCGCTCCCAGCGCCGCGCGCAGTGCGGCGATCGGCGAGGATGCCGGCGATCAGGATACGATCCGCGAGCGCGTCGTACGTCTCGCCTTCAACGACGATCTTGACCGCTACGCGGAGTTCGTCCGCGCCATCGACGAAGTGACGCCGCCGGGCGTCGAGGTGATCCTCCGCGGCAGCGCGGTGACCGGCCACAAGTGGCACTCGGAGGAGCCGTTCGACGCGGAAGGGCCGGGCACGAGCGACCTCGACGTCACCTTCGTCGGCGGCGACATGGTCACGCTGTTCCGCGACTTCCACATCCCCGGCATCCACTCGGCGCCGCTCAGCGAGGCGCACCCGTTTGCGTCGCCCGCCCTCGGTCCGCTCCGCAAGCGGCTCTGCGCGATGAGCGGCCGACCGGTGAACCTTCAGGCGACGACGTCGCTCGTGCAGTTCCTGCGCGACGTCGTGATGGATCAGCCGTATCTCGTGCTGTTCAAGAAGCCGGCGGACGACAGGACGGAGCCAGCGAAGACGATGCGCGATGACTGACGCGGTCCGTGTGCGCGGCTGACGTGCGACTCCTCAGCTACAACATCCGCGAAGGCGGCGTCGGCCGCGTCGAACAGATCGCCGAAGTGATCCGCGCGGCCGGTCCGGACGTCGTCGCGCTGCAGGAAGCGAGACAGCCAGCGATGGTCGAGCGCATCGCGGCGCTGGCAGGATTCCCTTTCTGGGGATCGCGTCCGCTGCACTCGACGGCGTTCCTGAGTCGCGTGCCCGTAATCGAGCACGGCTGGCGCCATCCGCCGCGCACGCGCCACGCGCTGCTCGAAGTGTCGTTCGGCGACGGACTGCCGCGCGTGTTCGTCCTGCATCTTCGCGCGTGGTTCTCCAAATGGAACGAGCAGCGTCGCGCGCGCGAGCTGCGCGGACTGCTCGACGGGATCCAGGAGCAGTTGATCCGCGAGCGGCACGCGTTCGCGTTCCACGTGCTCGCGGGGGACTTCAACGCGCTCGCCCCCGGCGAGCGGTTCGATCCGTCACCGATGCCGGCGTGGATCCGCGGCATGGTGTGGCTCAGTGGCCGCGACATCGCGCGCAGCACGATCGAGATGATGGCCGCCGATGGCTACGCCGACGCCTGGCGCACGGTGCACCCCGACTCGGAGCTCGAGCCGGGCTACACGTTCCCCGTGTGGAACCCGCACGTCCGCCTGGACTACGTCTTCATGCCGACGGCGTACGCCCCGCGCGTGATCGCGTGCGAGGTGCGACGAACGCCGGACGTCGCGCGGACGGCGTCGGATCATTACCCGCTGCTCGTGGAGTTGTCGGACCGCTGAGGGGTGCGAGCGCCGCGCGAGCACGATTCGCTCGCGTCCACACGGATCAGGCTGCCGCCGGCGACTCGGAGACGCACACGCGGTTGCGCGGGCGGGGCACTCGAGTGCACCATCGAGCTCACCGGCAGATTACTCCACACAACCACGGGCTCGCATGACGGCACTCGCACCTCCGCTCGGCCGGCGGGAGTTTCTCACGCGCGCGGCGCTCGGTGCCGCGGCGCTCGGCGCGTCGTGTGTGCGAGTGCCCTCGAGCGTCGCACGGGGTGCGTCGTCGGCGATGTTCGTGTCGATGCCGCCGTGGGCGGTGGCGCGCAACGTCGGATGGCCGGAGCAGGCGCGGCTGGCGGCGCGCGTCGGCTACAAGGGGATCGACTGGGCGTTCGGGCCGGCGAAGGCTGCCGGCGTCGATGCCACGCGCGCGCTGCTCGCCGAGCTCGGGATCGTGCCGACGATCGTCAACCTGCCGATGAATGGCACGCTCGGTCCGGATGACGCGTCGTTCGAAGCGCAGCTGCCCGCGCTCGCCGAGAACGCGGCGTTCTGCCGCGCGATAGGGTGCAGGCGGTTCCAGCTCGTGCTCGGCGCGACGACGCTCGAGGGCCAGTCGAAAGCGGAGCGGTGGACACAGGTGCGGCGGCGACTGTCTTCCGTGGCCGGCGTGATTGCGAAGCAGGACATGCGGCTGGGACTCGAGTTCCTCGGCCCGCTCGTGTTTCGCGCCCCTCCGCGCACGCCGTTCGTGTGGACGCTGCGCGAGACGCTCGCACTGTGCGAGGCGTCGGGCGCAAACGTCGGCGTGACGCTCGACGCATGGCACTGGCACCATTCGGGCGGTACGGTCGCCGACATCCGTGCGGCCGACGCGTCGCGCATCGTGCACGTGCACGTCTCGGATGCGCGCGCGATGCCGCCCGAGCAGGTGCGCGACGACATGCGCCTGCTGCCCGGCGAAGGAGTGATCGATCTCTTCGGATTCTTCCAAGCCTTGAAGGCGATCGGCTATCGCGGCGGCGTCGCGCCGGAGACGATCGGGCCGCGCATCCCCGACACGATGTCGCCCGAGGAGAGCGCGCGCGTCGCGCTGGTGGCGACGACGGCAGTGATGCGGAAGGCAGGCGTGGCCTGATGGAGCGCGAGCGTCCCGGTCCCGGCCGCGTCGAGCGGCTCTGGGTGAAGCGCGCGCACCGCGGCGCGATGGATGCGCGCGACTCGATCGAGCTCGTCGCCGGCCGAGGGGTCGAGGGGAGCGCGGATCGTGGCGGACGGCGACAGGTCACGCTCCTCGAGCGCGAGGTGTGGGACGCACTCATGCAGGAGCTGGGAAGCCACGCGGGGCCCGAGACGCGGAGGGCAAACGTGCTCGTCGCCGGGATCGGCCTGCGCGAGAGCCGAGGACGCGTGCTCCGACTCGGCACCGCGAGGATTCGCATCGCCGGCGAGGTGAAGCCGTGCGAGCGGATGGAGGAGGCGGTGGCGGGGCTGCGTGCGCTGATGTATCCGGAGTGGCGTGGCGGTGCGTTCGGCCAGATTCTCGACGGTGGTGTGGTGACGATCGGGGATGTGGTTGCCTGGGAGGCGACGAGTGAGGGATGACGAGATCGTGAGACGCATCCTCGCTGTCCTCTTCACCGTGGCGCCGTTCGTCGCCGCGACGATCGCGGCGCTCGGCGTTCGACACGATCTCCGTATGGTGTGGATGGCGCTCGTGGCGACGGTCGTGGCCCGCATGGTGTTCGTGTTCGCGCGCGCACGGGTCGCAACGCCGTCGGCGACCATCGCGTCGCTCGTCGCCGCAACGCTGGTGTCGTCCGTGGTGGCACTTCTGTTCGGGGCGCGGGCTGCGTTCGGGATCATCGCCGTGGCTGTCGTGCTCTCCGGCTGTGCCGCCTTGGGCGCGGCGCTTGGCGGGAGGAGGACCCCCTGATGGACCGCGCCCGCTCGATCGAGACGCGCTCGACGCGACTGCGCCGTCTCGTGCCGGCGCCACGTGCGCGCATCTATCGGACGATGCTGGATCCTGCCGCGCTTCCGCGCTGGAAGGTGCCCGAGGGCATGGACCTCGAGGTGCACCAATGGGAACCTCGCGAAGGTGGACGCCTGCGGATCTCGCTCTCGTATCGGGATCTCGCTGCGACGGGGAAGACTACGCTGCACACCGACACGTATCACGGACAGTTTGTTCGGCTGATCCCCAACGAGCTGATCGTCGAGCGTGACGAGTTCGAGGCCGACGATCCGGCGTTGCGCGGCGCGATGACGATCACGATCGCGCTGGCGGATGCCGAGGGTGGGACGGAGCTCGTCGCGACGCACGCTGGTGTGCCGGCCGGTGTGTCGCTCGCGGACAACGAGACCGGGTGGCGGATGGCACTGGACAAGCTGACGGCGCTGGTGTGCGGTCCGTGACCGTTGGCCGTACGGGGAATAGACCGACGCGCAGCACCGTCTACCGTACGGCCAGCACCAACCTCCGACCGCCTCCGCTCTCAGCGTACCGAGTGCAGCTCCGCATCCCGCGCGCCGCCACGCCGCTCCGCGCACTCGTCACTCTCTCCATGCTCGCCGTCGTCGCCTGCGGTGCGCCCACCGACGTCGGCGGACCGCGCGTGCTGTCGGCGGAGCTCTCGGCGCCGGCGCCGTTCGTGCGCACGCTGCACGTGGAGCTCGACCGCGCGGCGGAGGTGACCGTGAAGTACTGGACCGAGGGCGACTCTCACCTCCTTGTGGAGGCGCCCGCGTCGCAGTCGGCGTCGCTCGCCCTGACGCGGCTGCGGCCGAAGAGGAGCTACCAGTATCAGGTCGTCGGCACGTCGACCAGCGGCACCTTCATGAGTGACTCGGTACCCACCGACCTCGCCGCGTCGCTGGTGAGCGTGACGGGACGACGCACCGCGTCCCTCCTGATGCTGCACCTCTTCGAGCCGACAGGATTCAAGGGCTACGCGATGCTCGACGAGCACGACGAAGTCGTGTGGTACTGGCGCACGATCGAGTGGCGGCTCGGCGGGATGAACGGGACGTACCCGCTTCCCGTTGCAGAGGCGTTCTCGGGGCAGCACACGCCGCGCGAGATCGCGAGCGGGCGCGTGCTGATGTTCGACAATGGGGTCAATCGTGGCGGCTACTCGCGCGCCGTCGAGTACTCCCTCGACGGAGGGACGGCGCGCACCGTCTGGGAGTGGCGCTCGCAGCCGCTCAACTTCGCCGGCGCGGTGGGCTCGGCGCGCCGCCTGTCGAACGGCAGCACGATGATCGCGTTCGGCCTGCCGGCCGGCATCGCCGGCTCGACGGGGCCGACCGAGGTCTACGAAGTGAACGCGGCGGGCACGCCCGTGTGGCACCTCATCACGAGCACGCAGACGATGTATCGCGCCGAGCCACTCACGTCGGTCGGGGCGGAGACGGTGATGCGGTAGCGCGTCAGCGCACCATGATCGGCGCCGTCCATCGGAAGGAGCCCCACTCCATCGCGAGCGTCCCGTGCGTCGCGTCTGCGCCGGCGATCGAGATCGTGAACTGCTCGACGGGTGTGGTGCGCGTCTCGGTCGTCATCGGGGCGCGGCCGAGGTCGCGTGAGGCGTCGTAGCTGGTGCCCCACTGGCCGGTCTGCTTGTTCACGATCAGGTCGACGCCGTTCCTCCGCGGCACGGTCCACAGGGTATAGCCGCCCGCCGGGAGTTGCAGCCCGGCGAGCGTGATCGGCTTCGACGTCGTGAACTGCGTGGCCGCGTTCGCGCCGGTGCGCCACACGTTGTCGTACGGGATGATGCCGCCGAGTAGCGTACGTCCCCGAGCGAGCGGCCTGGAGTAGTCCACCGTGAAGCTGGCGGCGCCGATGCTGGCGCGGACCGTGTCGCGCACGCTCAGCGAGCGAACGCCGTTCTTCGCTTCGGCCGCGGCGAACTGCGTGGCGAGTGTTTGGATGTCCGGCACCTCGGAGACGCGCCGCGCTTCGACGAGATAGGTCGTGCGCGCGCCCGAGTAGGTCAGCATGTGGCCGCTCGAGTCGAAGGTGGCCACACCGGTGCCGGCGAGCCAGTCGTGCGCGATCTCCGCCTTGTTGCCCGCGAGCAGCCGGATCACGCCATGGTTCATCGGGAAGCGGTCGAACTCGCGGTCGACGTAGAACTGGCGCTGCATCACCGTGTCCCCCGCCGCGCGGTGCTGCGCCGCGGCGCGTCGGCGCGCCTCCTGGAAGCGCAGCTCGTAGAGGCTGTACATCTGATCGACGTGCGCCGTCGGGACGCCGCCACTGGTGGCGAACTTCCAGGTCGTCGAGCTCTTGGCGTCGCGCTTCGTGAGCTCCACGGTGTCCTTCGACACGTCGGCTACGATGTGGCGCTCGCGCTGCTTCTCGGAATCGCTCGGCGTGCGAACGTCCATTACGAGGCGACGGATTGTCCCACTGTCGCCCAGCGTGATCTCCGTGTGCCGCTGCCGCACGCGCGGGAATCGGTCCACCTCGTCGCTCGTGAGCTTGTTTCCCTGACGCGTCACCCGCTCGACGGAGATCGTGTCGCGCCCGAGTAGCGCGATGAAACCGTAGCGCTCCTCCGGCTCCGGCCGACTGCATCCGGCGAGGAATAGTGCCAGCAGGACGAAGCGCTTCATGGGACGCGTAGGGGGAGAATGTGGGGAGAGTGTGTCCAGGCGAGCGCACGCCGGCATCGCGGTGCGCGCGACGTAGTGCGCAAGCATACCGCCCGTTGCGCGCGGCGCAACGCGCAAGATCGTTCAGGACGTGACGACGACCTCAGTTGCGCCGTCGTCCCAGCTTCTACGATGGGCGCGGTTGACGCCGTCGTATACTTGCGGGCAGAGCTCTCAGCGAGGCATTCATGGTGACCAACGTACCGCTGACGATTCTCGTGCGATGAGTGCGCCCTGTCCCGTCCTTGGCTTCACCGTCCTGGTCGACCTTCACGAGACGGCAGACGACTCGCGGGCCGAAGCACTGACGCAGTCGCTGGCGGAGCTGCTCGCGTCGCAGGGGCTCGTGTCGAGCGGAGGCGGACGGCGGCAACTGCTGTTCGTCGTGGGCCGTGAGGGCAGCCAGGCCACCGAGGCGGAGCGGCAGCTCGTGGAACGCTGGGCAGCCGAATGGAGACGCGTCGCCGCGATCACGGTATCGGATCTCGTCGACCTCAGTCCCGCGAGTTGACGCAGCGATGAGCATGATGCACTTCGAGGGACGACACGACCGCCCCATCTCGCGCGCCCTGTTCGTGCGGCGGATGATGCGTCACGGCGGGTACGCGGCCATCCTCGTCGCGTTCTCGCTCGTTCTCGGTGTGCTCGGCTACACCGTCATCGCGCATCTCACCCCGGTCGATGCCCTGCTCAACTCGGCCATGCTGCTGGGCGGGATGGGGCCCGTCGGGCCGATCGAAGGGACAGGCGCGAAGCTGTTCGCCGCCGGCTTCGCACTGTACTCGGGGCTGATCTTCCTTCTCATCGCCGGAATCCTGCTGGCGCCGGTATTCCACCGGGTGCTGCACTTCTTCCATTGGAAGGCGGAGGGCGGTCGCTCGGAGTGAGTGTGCCGCCGCCGACCTGACCATCTCATCGACACCGAGGAAGTCCGCGTGTCCGAATTCGCAGCTGATCAGTCCACCATGTCCATGCGAGCGGGAGGTGTCGCGCTCGTCGCCGGCGCTGTGGGCTTCATAGTCGTATTCAGCTATCTGGCCGCACGCTTCGACTATCCGGCGGTGCTGGACGGGCCAGCGGGCTCGGTGCTTCCGGCGCTCCTCGCCACGGGCCCAGGTGGGCGCGCCGCATGGGCATTCTACGGGCTCCTCCCCCTCATCTGGCTGCCTGCCGGCGTCGGCGCGTATCAGGCGCTGCGGCGTTCGCACCCAGGTGCCATGCTCCTGGCGATGCACTTCGCCACGTTGAGCGCGGTGAGCATGATGCTCGGGCTGATGCGGTGGCCGACGATCCATTGGCGGCTGGCTCAGCTCTACGTGCAGGGCACCCCCGATGAGCAGCGGGTGATCGCCGCGGTGTTCGACGGGTTCAACATCTACGCCGGCAACTATCTCGGTGAGTTCCTGGGTGAGCTGTCGTTCAGCGCGTTCTTCGTGCTGAGCGCGTGGGCGCTGCTTCGGTCGCGGCGAGCACCACGTTGGATCGCCATTGCCGGGCTGCTCACTGGAGTCCTCGGCTGGGTCGGTATGTTCCGGAACGTCACGGCGATCGTTGCGCCGGTCGCGGCGTTGAACAACTACCTGCTTCCGCTCTGGATGATCGCATTCGGCGTCGTGTTGATCCGTGCGCGTGACGCGCGCCAGCTCTCCTGACTCGCCCCTCACGAGGAGGGCTCGCTTCATGGAGGGTCCGAAGGCGCTCGGCGCGCTGCGGGGGGCAGTCGAGGCGCGAGGTCGCACATTCCGCAACGGGACGGAGTGAATGGACGACGTCCAGGCGTTCTTCTCCGAAGTCGAGCGCGGCGA
>JBJMNN010000032.1:0-9201 GCA_045804245.1 Gemmatimonadaceae bacterium
ACCGAGGCCGCCGCGGTGACCAACGTGGGCATCACGCTGACGTCGCTGCCCGTGCGTCGGCAATTCGTCGTCGATCGCCCCTTCATCTTCGTGCTGCGCGAGCGGCTGTCGGGAACGATCCTGTTCATGGGGAAGATCGCGCGGCTGCCGTAACATCGCGCGGTCGTTCACCGAGGCCACATGGAACGAGCTCATGCCAACCGCATCACAAATTTTCGCGCGCGATTCGCGGCGAGCTCGTGCGTGTACATGGCGATGATGCGATTTTCATAGGGGAAAATCGCAAAACGATCACAACTGTGACGTCCGGCACAGCGCATAGTTTGCGCGCCAACTATCGTCACATTCGACCGACGCGCTGACGCGGTCACCGCTCGTGCGCGACGCGTGCCCCACCGCGTCGACGCTCCTACCCAACTGACAACGCAACATGGTCGCGTCGCTCCCTCCGGAGTGATGTGTACTCTCGCGCGTTCGTCGCCACTCCGAAAGGTTTCGCTACTCGATGCGTCCACCCCAGCGCTCGTACCGTATCATCGCGCCCGTACTCTTCGGGCTCCAGGCACTCCTGCTCGTTTCGTGCGAGTCCTCCAGCCTTCTCGACCCGCTTTCGCCCGACGGCCTCACCGCGAACGCCCAACACAACGGGCGTCAGACGGCCAGCATCACGCTCTCCGCACCCGACTCGTCGCTCACCCCGGGGCAGCAGGTCCAGGCCAGCGCCGAAGTGAAGGATCAGCGGGGCAACGTCATTCACAACGCGATCGTGGCGTGGGCCGCGGACGCGCAGGACGTCGCCAACGTCTCCACCACGGGCCTCGTGACCGGTGGATCGACGATGGGCACCACGACGATCTCCGCCACGGCGGACGGCGTGACGCAAACGATGACCGTCAGCAGCGTTCCCGCAGCGGCAGCAGGGGATACGACCTCCGATCCAGCGGCGGGTGACACGACGACGGCGAAGCCGGATTCGGCGACGACCACGCCGCTCGGACCCGCGGTGCACATGGTGTCGATCACGGCGAACGCCACCACGCTCAAGATCGGTGAGGTCACACAGGTGTCGGGCATCGTGCGCGACATCAACGGCACGCCGATCCCCGATGTGCCGATCACCTGGTCGACGTCGCCGACGACGGTCGCTACGGTCGCCAGCACGAGCCCCAGCGCGGGACTGGTCACCGCGAAGGGCGTCGGCACGGCCACCCTCTACGCCAAAGCCGACACGGCGGTCCGCTCCATCGTCATCACGGTGGTCGACTCCGCGAGCACGACATCGTCCACCTCGCCGGTGCCAACGGGTGCCTCGGGTGCCTCGTACGGCTCCGCCACTCCGGCCGAGCTGCCGCGCCTGAGCGTGAACACGGCGTATCCGTCGCCGGCCCGGCAGACTCGCGTCCCCGCCGGTGCGGATCTCCAGGCGGCGATCGACGCCGCGCAGCCCGGCGACGAGCTGCTGCTCGCCCCCGGCGCCAGCTACGTCGGCAACTTCTATCTGAGAAGCAAGGGCTCGACGAGCAGCTGGATCACCATCCGCACCGATCTGTCCGACGGCGCGATCGGCGCACCGGGTACGCGCATGACGCCGAGCCGCGCCGCGAGCGCGAACCTCGCGAAGATCGTGACGCCGAACATCTACTCCGCGATCACGACGGAGATCAGCGCCAACCACTATCGCTTCACCGGCGTCGAGATCGCCGCGACGAGCTCGACCCCCTGGATCAACACGATCGTCAGGTTCGGCGACAACACGACGGCCCAGAACAGCGCCGCCACCACGGCGAACAACCTGATCCTCGATCGCACGTACATCCACGGCCTGCCGCAGTTGTCGTCGCGGCGCTGCATCATGATGAACAGCGCCAGCACCGCGGTCGTCGACTCATGGGTCTCCGAGTGCCACAGCAACGACGGCGACTCGCAGGCGATCATCGGCTGGAACGGCCCTGGCCCCTACCTCATCCAGAACAACCACCTCGAGGCGGGACATGAGGTGATCATGTTCGGCGGCGGCGGCGTGACGACGCAGAACGTGTCGCCTTCCGACATCACCGTCCGCGGCAATCACATCATGCGGCCGACGAGCTGGAAGGGAGTGTGGCAGGTCAAGAACCTGATCGAGTCCAAGCACGCCCGGCGCCTCCTCATCGAGGGGAACGTGATCGAGAACACCTGGTCGGACGCGCAGGTCGGCTTCGCGTTGGTCCTGAAGTCGGAGAACCAGGACGGCGATACCCCGTGGACCCAGACCACCGACGTCACGGTCCGCTACAACCGGATCCGCAACGTCGGCTCCGGGTTCAACATCGCCGCGAACCCGTCCGGTTTGCCCGCGGTGCCCGCCGCGCGGTTCGTGATCACCGACAACGTGATGGAGAACGTGGGTACCTCGACCTACACGGGCGACGGTCGCCTGATCCAGTTCCTCGGCGGCGTATCCGACGTCGTGACGATGCACAACACGATGGTCGGCGCGTACGGCGGCAACTCGGCCAGCATCTACTTCGGCGCGCTGCCGACGCTGCCGCGGCTCGTCGTCCACTCGAACGTGTTCGCCCACGGCAACTCCGGCATCAAGGGCGACTCGTTCAGTGAAGGCACGGCGACGCTGAACACCTATACGTCGGGGTCGCTGGTGACGAACAACGCGATCGCCGACGGTGGCGAAGCAGGGATGTATCCCTCCAACAACTACTTCCCCTCGACGCTCGGCAGTGTCGGCTTCGTCGACGTCAACAGCGGGAACTACCGTCTGAGCGCGTCGAGCTCGTACCTCGGCAAGGGCTACGACGGTCGCGACATCGGCGCCGACATGAATCAGGTCGACGCGATGACCCGCAACGCGGTGGTCGCCCCGTAATCCCGAGCGACCCATCCATCAACGCGACGCCCGCCGATCGAGC
Organism: Gemmatimonadaceae bacterium; assembly: GCA_045804245.1. Lineage (GTDB taxonomy): Bacteria > Gemmatimonadota > Gemmatimonadetes > Gemmatimonadales > Gemmatimonadaceae > AG11. The sequence goes on from JBJMNN010000032.1 coordinate 2,907, forward strand.
TCGATCGGCGGGCGTCGTGCATCGGGGCCGGCGTACGGCTATTCGCCGTAGGGAATCCAGATGTTCTTCACCTGAGTCGCCTGGCGAAGCAGCTCGCGGCCCTCACCTTCGCGCGGATCGAGCCAGGCGCGACGATCGGACTCGCACCAGGTCCGCTTCATGTTCCCCGCCGACGCCAGCTCCACGGCCTTCACTCCCTCCGGCGATCCGAAGTACCACACCGCATCGACGTCGTCGTGCTCGGCCAGCGTGCGGGCGAGCGTGTCCTTCACTCCCGTCACGACGTTGATCACACCACCGGGGACGTCGGATGTCTCGAGCACCTGATAGAAGTCCGTCGCGGCGAGAGGCGCGCGCTCCGACGGGATCGCGACCACCGTGTTGCCGGCGCAGATCGCCGGCGCGACGAGCGAGACGAAGCCGAGCAGCGGATGCTCCTCTGGACACGCGATCCCGACGACACCGATCGGCTCGTTCATCGCGAGCGCGACGCCCCGCAGCGGCACCTGGTGTACCTGCCCGTCGTACTTGTCGGCCCACGCGCCGTAGGTGAACAGTCGCCGCACGGTGGCCTCGACTTCCGCCGCGCCGCCGACACCGAGTGCATCGAGCCGGCGGGCCAGCTCGTCGGCCCGCGCGCTCAGATTCTCGGCGATGTAGTAGAGGACCTGCGCGCGCGCGTGCCCTGTCGCCTTCGACCATCCGGCGGCCGCGGCGTGCGCGGCCTCGACGGCGTTGCGGATGTCCTTCCGGTTGCCTTCGCCGACTTCGCCGAGTGCGCGGCCGTCGGCGCCGGTGATCCGGATCGAGTAGCCGGAGTCGGGTCGCACCTGCTTGCCGCCGATGAACAGCTTCGGCGTGCGGTCGACGAGCGGCGCGCCGCGATCCGGATCGTCGAGCTCCGCGGCGCGGCGGAGCGGCCGCACCGCCCCGCCGCCCCGCGCGGACTTCGACGCGGCGCGCGCCGCGCGTCCCGCGGCCAGATCATCGGTCTCCGAGAGACGGTCGGGCACGAGATACTCGTACATCCCCTCGCGTCCTCCTTCGCGGCCGAACCCCGACTCGCGATAGCCGCCGAACCCCGCCGCGGCATCGAACAGATTCGTCGAGTTGATCCACACCACCCCCGCCTTGATCTTCGGCGCGATGTCGAGCGCGAGGTTGATCGATTCGCTCCACACGGATGCGGCGAGGCCGTACGTCGTGTTGTTCGCCAGCGCGACCGCCTCGCTCGGCGTGCGGAAGGTCATCGCGACGAGGACCGGCCCGAAGATCTCCACCTGCGCGATCGTCGACGATGGCTGCACGTTGGTGAACAGCGTCGGCGGATAGAAGGATCCCTCCTGCGGGCACGCCCACGTCGGCTGCCACATCTCGGCGCCCTCGGATGTCCCCGCGTCGACGAGCGAGCGGATTCTCTCGAGCTGGACGGGCGCCACAATGGCGCCCATGTCCACCGACTTGTCGAGCGGAGAACCGAGCCGGAGCGTCTCCATGCGCGCGCGCAGCTTCGCGATGAGCCGGTCGCTCACGCCTTCCTGCACGAGCAGGCGCGAGCCCGCACAGCAGACCTGGCCCTGGTTGAACCAGATCGCGTCCACCACGCCCTCGACCACCGAGTCGAGATCCGCGTCGTCGAACACGATGAACGGCGATTTGCCTCCCAGCTCGAGCGAAAGCTTCTTGCCGCTTCCCGCCGTCGCCTTGCGGATGATGCGCCCGACCTCGGTGCTGCCGGTGAAGGCGATCTTGTCGATGCCGTCGTGAGCGACGATGGCGGCGCCCGTGTCACCATCGCCCGTGACGACGTTCAGCACGCCGGCTGGCAGCCCCGCCGCATCGGCCAGCTCGGCGAAGAGCAGCGCGGTGAGCGGGGTGAACTCCGCCGGCTTGATGACGATCGTGCACCCCGCGGCGAGCGCCGGCGCCACCTTCCACGCCAGCATGAGCAGCGGGAAGTTCCACGGGATGATCTGCCCGACGACGCCCGCCGCGTGATGACCGGCGAACTCGCTCTCGAGCAGCTGCGCCCAACCGGCGTGATGATAGAAGTGCCGCGCGACGAGCGGGATGTCGATGTCGCGCGTCTCACGAATGCTCTTGCCGTTGTCCATGCTCTCGAGCACGGCGAGCAGGCGCGAGTTGCGCTGCACCGCGCGGGCGAGCGCGTACAGGTAGCGCGCGCGACCATGCCCGCCGAGCGCCTGCCATGCGAGGAGCGCCTTGCGCGCCGCCTTCGCCGCGGCGTCGATGTCGCGCTTCGAGCCCTGCGACACCTGCGCGATGACCTTTCCGGTCGCGGGGTTGCTGACGTCGAACGGAGACGACGGCTTCGTCCACGCGCCGGCGATGTACTGGCCGAACCGCGCGCCATGGCGTGCCAACCACTCACGCGCCGGCGCGTCTCCCTCGGGCGCCGGTCCGTACTCCATCGTGTCGAAGACTTCGCGAACCGATGTCATGGTCAGACCATGGGATGGCGGTGCGCCGCGGAGTAGCGCCCGGTGACGAAGTGCTCGAGCTGCCGCTCGATGTCGGTGAGGAGCGCGCTCGCGCCGAAGCGAAAGAGGTCGGGCTTGAGCCACCGATTCCCGAGCTCGTCCTTCATGAGGTAGAGGTACTCGAGCGCGTTCTTCGCGCTGCGGATTCCTCCCGCGGGCTTGTACCCCACGGCGTAGCCGGTGCTCTGATGGTAATCGCGGATCATGCGCACCATCACGAGGCTGAAGGCGAGCGTCGCGTTGACGCTCTCCTTGCCGGTGCTCGTCTTGATGAAGTCCGCGCCGGCCATCATCGCCACCATGCTCGCGCGCGCGACATTGCCGAGCGTCGCCAGCTCGCCCGTCGCGAGGATCGCCTTCATGTGCACGTCGCCGCACGCCTCGCGGAACAGGCGCACCTCGTCGTACAGCGCCTGCCAGTTGCCCGTGAGCACGTGTCCGCGCGTGATGACGATGTCGATCTCGCGTGCGCCCGCACCGACGGACGCGCGGATCTCGCGCACGCGCTCCTCGAGCGGGCTCAGGCCCGCGGGAAACCCGGTGCTCACCGCCGCGACCGGGATGCCCGTGCCGCGCAGCGCCTCGACGGCGGTCGGCACGAGCGCATGGTAGACGCACACCGCGCCGGTCGTGATCCGCAGGTCGCCCACGCCGAGCGCGTCGATGAGGTCGTTGCGCAGCGGATGCGCGGCCTTGGCGCACAGCCGGCGCACGTTCCCGGGCGTATCGTCGCCGGCCAGCGTCGTGAGGTCGATCAGCGTGATCGCGCGGAGCAGCCAGGCGGCCTGCCACTCCTTCTTCACCGTACGCCGCGTCGGGATCGTCGCGGCTCGCCGCTCGACGGCGCTGCGGTTCACGCGCAGGGCGCGCACGACGTCGAGGTCGAGCGCCGTGCCGGGGTTCCGCTCGACGTGATCGTCGGTGAGACGGGGGCGCGGCGTGGCGTCGCGCGCGGGGCGATCCGAGCTGGTGAGCCGGAGCGCCGGTTCGGTCTTGGCCTGCATGGGATCCCGTGGCGGGAGAGAGGCATGCGGTGTACGTCGCCGCGCTCGGAATGTACCGGCGAATCAGGGCAGGCGGAACGATCGGGGCGTCGTTCATGGGCCCGCTGCATGGAGTCTCTCGCCCGCCGGGCGCACCCGCGCACCCGCCAACCCCGTATCGCTCCCGCCCCGTGCAGCCGATAATCTCAATATGCCGACGATTCCCGCCCCCGGTCCGGCGTTGCCACCGACCTACCCCGCGATGACGCTGGACTTCCGGTACTACTTCGACACCGCGACCGACGGCATGATCGTCTTCGACGCGTCGCGTCGGGTACGGCTGGTCAATGCCGCCTTCGCGGAGCTCGTCGGCGAGCCGGTCGACGCGCTCGTCGGCCGGCACTTCGAGGAGCTCACCGAGCAGTCGGATCGCCCCGCGCATCCGTCGCCGGTACAGGAGCTCGCGACGTTCGGGTCGGTGGTGACGATGCACCGCGTGCGCGCGGCGAACGGAGATCCGATCGACGTCGAGATCTCCTCCACCCTGCTCGAGGACGGCGGCACCTTCTCGGTCGCGCGCGATACGCGCCGGCGCTCGGAGTTCGGCGCCCCGCGCTCGTCGGGTGGATGGATCGCGCCGCGTAGCTCCGGTCCGCGGACGCGCGTCAGCGAGCAGTTCGCCGAAGCGCGCGACTTCCGCCTGCTGTTCGACGCCTTGCCACTGCCGTCCTGGGTCTACGACGCGGAGTCGCTGCGCTTCGTCGCCGTGAATCGCGCCGCGACCGAGCACTACGGCTATTCCGAAGAGGAGTTCCTCGCCAACACGATCCTCTTCATCCGGCCGAGCGAGGACCAGCAGCGCGCGCTCGACTACTCGCACGACAGCCCCGGCACCGATCGAATCGGCGCCTTCCGCCACCGCCGCAAGGACGGGGAGCTGATCGACGTCGAGACGATCTCCTACGGCTTTGAGCTCGACGGCCGCCGCGTACGCATCGTCGTGATCAACGACGTCACCGACCAGCTTCGCGTGCGCGATCAGCAGGAACAGCTGCAGGCGCAGATGCTGCTCGCGCAGAAGATGGATGCCGTCGGTCGGCTCGCTGGTGGCGTGGCGCACGACTTCAACAACCTGCTCAGCGTGATCCTCGGCGCCGCCGAGACACTGGGCAAGGCGCTCGCGTCGTACGATCCGCTGCAGGAAGAGGTGACGGACATCCGCGACGCCGTCGGTCGCGGAGCGGCTCTCACGCGCCAGCTGCTCATCTTCGGCCGCAAGGAGGTGCGCACGCCGGGTCTGCTCGACGTCAACGAGGTCGTTGCCGGCGTCGAGCGGCTGCTCATGCGCGTGCTCGGCAGCTCGGTGAAGATCGAGCTGAGGCGCGACGTCGAGCGCGCGCTCGTCGTCGCCGACGCGGGGCAGCTCGAGCAGGTACTCGTCAACCTTGCGATCAACTCGCGCGACGCGATGCTGCGCGGCGGCACTCTCACCATCCGTACCGGCGAGGAGATGCTCGATCTCACCGCCGCCGCGGTGCTCGACGTGATCCCGGGACCGTACGTCACGATCGACGTCGAGGACACCGGCATCGGGATGGACGAGGCGACGCGCAATCGCGCCTTCGAGCCCTTCTTCACGACGAAGGGACCGGCGCAGGGCGCCGGCCTCGGTCTGGCGATGGTGTACGGGATCGTGCGCCAGTCCGGAGGCGCGATCTCGCTGCGGAGCGCACCCGGTGCGGGCACTCACGTGCGCATTCATCTGCCGCTCGGCGGATCGAGCGGCGTCGCCGAGGCCGCGAGCGCGTCGGCCGCCGAATCCAGGGGGCTCGTGCTCCTCGTCGAGGACGAGCCGCGCGTGCGCTCCCAGGCACGCCGGCTCCTCCAGCGCTCGGGCTACGAGGTGGTCGAGGCGTCGGACGGCGCGGAAGCGAAACGCATCTTCGCCGAGCGGCAGCACGATATCGACGTCGTCGTCACCGACGTCGTGATGCCGATGGTCGGCGGCGTCGAGATGGTGGCCACGTTGCGCGCCGTGCGGCCCGGGCTGCCCGTCGTGTTCGTCTCCGGCTATACGGCGGAGGAGCAGGATCTGCCACTCGGTGATCGAACGGCATTCCTCACCAAGCCGTACACGATCGAAGCCCTGTGCGACGCGATCGAAGCAGTGGTGCCGAGCTGATCGGAATACCGTCGATTGCCGAAGGGCGCGAGACTAACTTGTGGTATGAGCTGGACACCACCCGAGCCGCCTGACGACGCGAACGACGAGCCCTCCGAGGAAACGCCGCCGGAGCCGCACGGTCCGTACACTCGTGAGAATCCGCTGACCTTCCTCGTGCCGGAGCCGATCCTCCTCCGGCTCGAACGCGTGGACCGGCCCGGCGCTCAACCGGGCGAGCAGCCGGTGGCGTTCACTCGGGCCGGCCCCGACGAAGTTCTGCTTGCGGTCAACGCCTATCCGGCGCCGCTCGTGGACGCGTTCTTCGCGAGCGATGCGTTCGGCGAGCCGGTGATCGTCGTCGGCGCCGCGTGGGAAGAGGACGGCGGCGTCCGCGGCGAGCTGTCAGCGCTGCTCCCCGAGCGGACGATGCGTGCGATCCAGGACACCGTCTCGCCCGAGGACGACGACGACGAAGCCGAGCCCTGGGCCGCCTCGGCCACGCTCGGCGGAACCTCGTATGAAGAGGTCGTCGGCGATGACGAGGATGACGACGAGGATGACGACGAGGATGACGACGATGATGACGACGACGCCGAGCCCCACTTCCCGCTCGTGATCGGCGCGGTGCTGCGCTACCACGAGAATCG
>JBJMNN010000033.1:0-9190 GCA_045804245.1 Gemmatimonadaceae bacterium
GCGGGGCTCGCTTGGGCGCTCACGGATCACGGCCTCGCGCCCGCGTGGGGTCTCTTGAGCGCGGCGCTCCTCGCGGCCGAGGATAGTGTGCAGTGGTCGCCCTTGCTCGCCGCGTCCGTCGCGATCCCTTCACTTGGAGTCGTCCTGGCCGCAAAGCCTACGATCGGCGCCGCCCTCTGGATCGCGCGCCCATCGCGGTGGGCGCTCGTCGGGGGTGGGCTCCTCGTGATCACCGCGTTCGTGCTACAGCCGCACTGGCTCGCATCCTGGCGAACCGCACTGGCTGGCAGCGTGGGGTACACCGCACCGATCCTTCACCTCGGCGGCGTCCTGGCACTCCTGTGCGTCGTGCGCTGGAGGCGTCCTGAAGCACGGCTCGTCGCAGCGCTGGCATGCGTGCCGCAAACGCCGGCTCTGTACGAGACCATCCCGCTGCTCTTGGTGCCACGCCGAACGGGGGAGGCAATGGCCATGGTGCTGCTGAGTTTTGGACTGAGGTGGTGGTTGGGCCTGGAACCCATGGAGTTCGCCCACTATCCCCAGCGCCTGGACGAGAGCGCGCGCGCCATCGCCTGCACCCTATATCCTCTCGCCACCCTAATGGTGCTCCGGCGCCCGAACGAAGGGACCGCGCCGGCTTGGCTCGAGCAACGAATCACCGCGTTGCCCGCGTGGCTGCGTGGGGCAACTGCGCGGACGCGTGCGTGATCCCCCTTACCGCACCAACGCCGCCTGAACGACCGCTGGCGGGGCAGGACACCAGCTTCTAGCTTTTGAGTCTGGGCCGGGCATCGTGAGGACGGGTTTTCGGAGAAACCCTCACACAACCTCCGCGGAATCCTCGCAACAGACATTAGGTGTCCGGCCTAACTCTAAGAAAATCCAGCCCTTGCCCCTGTAGCTCAGGTGGATAGAGCAGCGGTTTCCTAAACCGTTGGCCGGGTGTTCGAGTCACCCCAGGGGCATCCCGCCTCGCAGTTGGCGCAACCGAAACGACATGTGTGAGCAATGACGACCCCGACGATGGACGCCCCAGTCTCGCAGCAGCCGAAGGCCGAAAGCTTCCTCGACTGGTTTCGCATCAACTCCCGACTCGTGACCGTCGCGGCCGTGGTGGTCGCCGCCGCCGCGTTCGGCTTCTGGTTCTACAACCGGTCGGCCGTCCTCAAGGCGGAGAACGCCGATCGAAAGCTGCTCGCCGCCAAGCAGTCCCTCAATAGCGGCAACCTCCCGCTGGCGCAGAGCGACCTCAAGAAGGTCGCCGACCAGTATGCGTCCACGAGCGCTGGTGCCGAAGCCGGGATGCTCCTCGCGCAGGTGAAGCTCGAGCAGGCGGACTACCAGGGCGCCGTGACGACGCTCAAGGAGCTCACCGCGAGGAACGAGTCCGGACCCTATGCATCACCCCTCCGGTCGCTCCTCGGCGATGCCTACGCGCAGCTCGGGAAGTATGCCGAAGCGGCAGCCGAGTATGAGCGGGCCGCACAGGCGACCCATGCGCCGAACGAGCGCGCGCTGATCCTGGCCAAGATCGGCCGGGCGCAGATGGCGGCTGGAAACGTCTCGAAGGCGCGCCAAGCGTGGGAGACGCTGGCCAACCAGACCGACAATGCGGGTCTGGCCGCGGAAGCTCGGGTCCGGTTGGGCGAGCTCCTGGCGACCAGCGCGAAGTCGTAGAAGCCGGCGGTTCGGCTCGGGACGGCCGGCCAGGTTCTGGAGGCCGCGTCGGATCGCCACAGACGCCGAGAGGTATGCTGAACGGGCTCCTAGGATGGGGAGCCCGTTCGTGCATTCCAAGGGGCCGCGAGAGCGCTTTCTGTTCGCTCTACAGCGCGCTACGTGAACGATCGGGCCAGGAGGTAGAGCAGACCATCGGGAACGGCTGGGCCGCCGCTCATACGGACCCTCGACGGAACTTCGACGCGCCGACGGACGGGCCGCGGAACCCGACAGGACCGCGACACACCGCTCCAGACCGCCAGTGACCAGGTGCGTATAAGATATATTATGTAAACTAAGCTCGGTGGAGAAATGTGGAGAACTTCTTCTTCAGTCAGGCTTATGACGTTGTAAGTCCCTGTCCCGCTGTCGATTGGGCCAGCGAGTTTGACAGAGAGGTTTAGCGGCGGGGATTTCCAGCGCGCTCTACCGTAGGCTGGCGGCGATGTTCAGTGCGGCTGTCGCGTTCGCTGTCGCTATCCTTGGTCTTCTGACCGCGAATTGGCCGCGCCGCGAGGCACCTGCGAGCCCCGAATCGGGCTCAGACCTCGCCCAGGACGCCCTGGTAAACGATCCGCGCCTCGCCGGCCAGCGTCGGGTGCCAACCACTCAGGGTGTGCTGGTCCAGGCGCACCCGCAGCGTCCGGCCGGAGCGCGTCAGGAGGTTGGTCTCCAGCCCGGCGTCGCCGTTCTCGTGGAGCACGATGGCGGTCGCGACCGCTCCGGTTCCGCACGCCAGAGTTTCGCCCTCGACCCCCCGTTCGTACGTCCGGATCCGCCATCCGCCGGTGCCGTCCGGAGAGACGAAGTTGACGTTCGCGCCCTGGGCGAGCGTCGGGTCGTACCGCAGCGGACGCCCGCGTCCTACGACATCCACCCGCTCGACGTCCTCGACGCGAACGACGAGGTGCGGCACACCGGCGACGGCGAAGCCGATCCACTGCTCGCCGTCGGCGAGCCGAAATGGCAGCTTCTCCTTGATCTCGGACACGGGCTTGAGATCGACTTCGGGGCCGGTCGGCAGCAGACGCGCGCTCAGGACTCCGGCGTCGGTCTCGACATGACACTCCCCGACGGGCATGATCCCGAGCTCCACGGCGAGCCGCACCGAGCACAGGGCAGCGTTCCCGCACAGGTCCGCGCGCGAGCCATCGCTGTTCAAGTAGAGCATCCTGAAGTCGGCCGCGTACGACCGCTCGAGGAGCACGAGCCCGTCGGCACCAATTCCCGTCCCTCGCGCACAGATCGCCTGCACGCGCTCGGCGGCGGTGAGGTCCTGAGACGGACTGTTGATGGCATCGACCATCACGAAGTCGTTGCCCGAGCCGCTCATCTTGTAGAACGTCCGTCCAGCCGGAAGCATGCGTCCCTCGTTCCTCGCGTCAGATGGTGCCGCGGATCGCCCACCAGCGCAGGCGCCAGACCATCCAGATGGCCTCGCGGACGATCGACTTCGACATCTTGCTCGTCCCTTCCGTCCGGTCCACGAACACGATCGGGATCTCGACGATCCTGAAATTCCGCTTCCAGGCCCGGAAGCTCATCTCGATCTGGAAGGCGTAGCCGTTGGACCGCACCTGCGAGAAGTCGATCGACTCCAGGACGGCCCTGCGAAAGCACTTGAAGCCACCGGTCGCATCCCACACAGGCAGACCAGTTACGCCGCGCGCATAAAGGTTGGCCGAATAGCTCAGGATGAGCCGGCTGATCGGCCAGTTCACGACGGTCACTCGGCCCTGCTGATACCTCGAGCCGAGCACGAGGTCGGCGTCCTCGATCGCGCGAAGCAGCTGTGGAAGATGGGCCGGATCGTGGGAGAAGTCGGCGTCCATCTCGAGGACGTACTGATAGTCCCGCTCCAGCGCCCAGCGGAAGCCGGCGATGTACGCGGTGCCCAGCCCCATCTTCTTCGGCCGTTCCAGCAGATGAACCCGGGAGTCCTCTGCCGCGAGCTCGGTAACGATCTGCCCGGTGCCGTCGGGCGACCCGTCGTCGACGACGAGCACCTCCAGCCGCCCGTCCTGCCGGAGCACGGTGTCCACCAGCCGGCGGATGTTCTCCCGCTCGTTGTACGTCGGGACGATGACGAGCGCGCGTTCCCGCGCCGGCTCAGACGACACGTCGGCGGTCGACGAGAAGGCCTGCGCCCAGCGCCACGAGCGCGAGAAGGATCGCCACGAACGTCACGGTCTTTCCCCTCTGATATGCAGGATCGTGGAAATCGAGGCTGACCTTGGTCGCGCCCGCCGGGAGCGGAACGCCGAGGAACGTGTAGTCGGTGCGGATTGCCGGGATCGCGGCGCGCCCATCGACGCTAACGCTCCAGCCAGGAAAATAATTCTCGGACACCACGAGCGCAGAGCCCGCCGGCGCGGGCGCGCTGAGCTCCAGCGCGATGTGGCCGGGGTCGTAGCGCGTGACGTGGGTGGAGATGCCGAGCGGATTGGGAAGCGACTTCAGCGCCTGGGCGGCGACGCTCGACGCCGTATCGAACACGGCGACGCGGAGCGGATCGAAGCGCGGGTCGAGGATCGTACCGGCCGTGGCTTCGTCGCCGGCCTTCACGAACGTCGGCGTCACCCATGCCGGCGGGTTGTCGCCCGGGAGACGATACAGGTAGACGGTCGAGCCGGCGGCGTTTCGCACGGGCCCGACCACCTTCTTCAGCGACGTATCGCCGATCTCGCCGTTCGTGTAGAGATAGCGGGCGTTGGCGAGCCGCCAGAAGTTGGGATTGAGAGAGTTCCTGTAGTCGCCGATCTGGGCGACGCTCGCGAGCCGCTGGTACCGTCCGATCTCGTTGCCGTGGTAGCCCTCGACGAGACGCACCCGATGCACCATCAACGCGTCGCCACCGAAGAAAGGGTCGCGCGGCGCGAGGCCCACGTTCGTGGAGGGCTGCACGACGACCCTCCCCGGGTCGGCTTTCCTGAGATACTCGACGGCCGGATCGCTGGCGTACAGCGTCGCGGCGCGCGGTGAGAAGATCCAGTACAGCCGCTCGACCGACCAGAGGTCCAGCGCGACGACGGCGACGAGTCCCCACCCCAGTACTCGGCGCTCGATGCGGCCGCGCGCGGCGAGCAGGAGCAGCCCCGCCGCGATCCCCAGGAACAGCAGGCTCCGAAGTCCTCCGAGCGCGACGTCGCCCTGGTTCTCGTCGATCGCCGCTTCGCGGTCGAACGGGAAGCTCGCGGCGAGCGAATGCGCGACCGATGTGAGGGCTCCCGAGATGGCGAGCAGCGCGATCACGAGTCCCGCCACGAGCCAGCCGATCAGATATCGCCGACTGAGGCCTTCTTCGAGCGCCCGCTCCGTACCGAGCGCCGACAGCACCGCGATGGCGAACGCCACGACCATGAGCATGGTGCTCGGCGCGCGGAAGAACTTCGTGCCCGGCACCAGCGCGTAGACGATGTTATAAAATGGCGTATAGCCGCCGAGCGCCCAGAGCACCGCGACGACGAGCACGCCGAGCCAGAAGCGCCGGAACCCCTTCCTCGTGTCTGCGCCGACGAATCCCGCGAACGCCAACAGCAGCGTTGCCGCACCGAGGTATTCGCTGTGGAAGTGGATACCGTTGCGGCCCCAGTAGCCCTCGAGGATGCCGCTGAACTGCGGCAGATAGACGTTCAGCAGCTCCTCGATCGGCATGGAGTAGCTGATGGCGTGCTCCCAGCCCTTCCCGCCGGCGCGCGGCGAGTACGGTACGTACTCGAGCACCGGCAGGTACTGGACGGCGCCGATGAGGAACCCCACCGCGACGGCCGCCGCGGCCATGCCGAGCCGCGACAGCGCGACGCTGCGCGGCAGCTTTCTGCCTCCCGGGTGATCGGCGAAGGCGAGATAGGCCGCGAAGGCGCCGCAGGTGAGCAGCATGTACTGCAGGAGCTGCGGATGCGGGCTGAGGACGGCGAGGCCGACGGCGATTGCGACACCGCCCCACGCCCACAGCCGGCCGTCGCGAATGCCTCGCACGAGGAACCACAGCGTCAGCGGCATGAGCGCGCTGACGAACAGCTTTCCGTCGTGGCCCGGCGAGACCAGACCCGCCAGCTCGCCGCTCATCATGTAGCCGACCCCCGCGATGAGCGACGGGAAGAATCCGAACCCCCACGCGCGGAGGAAGCCGTAGGTGAAGCAGCCGGCGAGGAAGATGTGGATGATGAATCCCCACGTGAGCCCTACGTCCGTCGGAAGGATCAGTCGGAGGAGCGCCGTGGGGTAGAAGATGTCTCCGTGCATGGCCGCGATGTACGGCAGCCCGCCGAAGAGATAGGGATTCCACTCGGGAATCCCCTGCCCTGCCTTCAGTGCCTCTCCGGCGAAATCACGGACGGGCCATCCGCCGCTGTACTGGTCGCTGCGCGGATTGACGAGGAATCCGCCCCCGAGCGCGGGCCACGCCAGCAGCATGGTGCACACGGCGTAGGTCAGAGCCGCCCAGGCAGCCGCCAGGCGCGGCTCGGGCAGTTCGGCTGGTCGAGCCGCGGGGCGTGGGGTCGGTGCTCTCATGCGATGGTAGACGCGTGGGATCGATCACCGGGCCGAGCGATCGTCGCGGCGCCCCGATCACGACAAAAGTGGCCGGATACGTGAGTGGACGCCAGTGAAACGGCCCTGTCAGTCCGAATGCTGCGCGGCCGTGCTCACGATTCGACGATAGAGCTCGGCGTATCGCTCCGATGCCGCGGCGGCTCCGAAGCGAGCCTCCGCGTGCGCTCGGCCGGTGGCGCCCATCGCGCGGCGCGCGTCGGCGTCGGCGAGCACCACGTCGAGCGCTTCGGCGAGAGCCTGCTCGTCGCCCGGCTCGACGAGCCGGCCGGCCACGCCGTCGGGGACGATGTCGGGCAGTCCGCCCGATCGAAAGCCGACGACCGGAGTCTCGCTCAGCAGCGATTCGACGGCGGTGAGTCCCAACCCTTCATCGAGCGCGGGAACGACATGCACCGCCGCACGGCGATACTGCGCGGCCAGCTCGGGCTGCGTGAGCAGCGGAAGCCACTCGATTCGTTCCTCGAGGCCCAGCTCGCGCGCCATCGTACGGAGCGCGGAATCGTCCACGCGTCCCGCGCCGACCACCGCGAGGCGAGCGCGCCGTCGCATGCGCGTCATCGCGCGCAGCAGGCGCGCGAGTCCCTTCTGCTCGGTGAGCTTGCCGACGAAGAGTAGTAAGTCGGGCTCGCGCGACTCGCCGGGATGGAAGAGATCCGTGAGCACCGGCATCGGTGCCACCGTGACCGACTGCGCCGGCGCCAGCTCCTCGGCGCCGCGCGCGAGCCAGGTGGAGACGGCCGTCATCGCGCGGCCTTCCTTCGCCACTCGCGCGAAGAGAGCGCGGCCGAGCGGGAAGGTGGTTGCGAGGCGGAGATCGGAGCCGTGCAGCGTCGTGACGAAGGGCAGGCTCGTGGTGCGCCTGAGCGCGGACGCGACCAGCCCACCGGGAAACCACCAGTGCGCGTGCACCAGATCGAATCGCTCGCGTCGCGTCAGCGCGCGGGCGGCGCGATACGCATTCACGAGGTAGGAGAGCATGGCGATCTTCCCGCTCATCGTGTCGCGCACCTGCGCGCCCATCGTGCCGGTGTAGGCGAGCGTCTCGTAGCGATCGGGCGCGTACCGGAAGCGATGCACGGGGATGCCGTTCACGCGCTCGAACGGCGCGAGCCCAGCGGCGCTCGGCGCCGAGACGGTGACGTCGACGCCGCGGTCGCGCAGCGCGACGGCCAGATTGCCGACGAACGAGCCGACGGGATCGGCGTCGTAGCGTGGATAGGCGTGCGCGAGGAAGAGGACGCGCACGCTCAGCGCGTCTGCATGGACTGATCGACGCGACCGTCGGCGTCGCGGATCGTGAACGTCGTCAGGAGCGACGCGTCGACAGACACGAGTCTCGCGTGCTCGCCGTCGGGCGCGAGTCGCGCGCGGAGCGAACGTCTCGCGCGGCGCCACGTCACGAGCTCGCCCAGTGGCGCGACGTGCGCGTCGGCGCGCGCGAGCTCGGCGACGAGGTGCGCGTACGCCTCTGGTGCATCGGGGAAGCCGAGCGCGGGGGCGAGATTGGGATGCCAGATTCCGATCCACAATCCTTCCACCGAGCGACAGCGCTCGGCGAGCGCGAGCGCATCGTCGATCCAGGCTCGCGGTGACTCGACGTGCTGATACTTGCTCAGGGCGCGGTCCATCCAGACGAATGGCGCCTCGTCGATGCCGACCGGCTGCTGACGCTCCGCGTCCCAGAGAGGCAGCACGTCGGCGGTGCCGAGCCGGAAGCCGTTGCGATCGGCGAAGCCGTAGGTCGAGTCGTACTCGAAACCGGCGGCCGCCATGCCGCGCGGGGTCGTGGCGGCGCGCATGCGCAGGTAGTGCTGGCGGACGCCGGAGGGCTCTGCGCCGATGATCGTGCGCAGGAGAGAGCGCTGCGCGCCGAAGCGCGCGTGATCGTCCGAGGTCGCGAAGCTGCCGTGCAGGCCGATCTCGTGACCGGCGGCGCGCAGCGCCTCGAAGATGCGGCGCGTCTGCTTCGAGTCGGGACGATAGGTGAGGTCGCCGGCGCGCGCCGTGGCGAGCGTCGGACGATCGCACAGCACGAACCACGTCGAGCGTACGTCGTGGCGCTGCTCGGTGGCGAGCAGGTCGGCGACGGCGCGCCAGACAACCGGTCGGCCAGTCGAGGCGACGGCGGCCGCGGCAACGCGTGCGACGCGCGCGAGCTCGCCGTGCCGGAGCAATTCCGACAGCCGCAGCGCGGTGAACGCCGGCCACCACTCGACGACGTCGAGGTCGTGCGTCAGCGAGACAGCCCAGCGGCGGCCATTCGGCCACGGGTCGATGAAGCGAACCATTCGTCGGCCGGCGGCGGCGCGAACTGCCGTCGCCAGTGCGCGCGCCATGAGCGAGACGACCGGCTCGCGATCGAGCGATGCGCGCACGGCCGCCGTCTCGCTCGACGGCACGCGCCCGAACCGATCGGCGACCGAAGAGCTCTGCTCGACCTCCGCGCCGGCGACGTCGAGCACGAGACGCAGGAGCGCTCGATCGATGTGGATCTCGCCGTCCAGCGCCTCGATTCCCCAGTTGCGCGATCGCAGCTCGGAGGCTGACGCCGGACGTTGCTCCCCGACGACGCGAGCTCGCACGACGTCTCCCTCGCCCTCGCAACGCAGCACCGCCGACAGATCGACGAGCAGCTCGAGCGCGAAGCGCTCGCCAGGCGTCAGGAGATCGTCGTGGGTGAGCGCGAGCACGAGGAATGGAAGGTGAGCGACGCGAGCGGGTGCGCCGCGCCCGCAGTCTATGAGCGCCATTGGAACGCGGCAAGTGCGATGCACGCGCGGTGCCGCGTCGCCCTTGACGCTCCTCGGTGCGCCCGTCACTCTACGACGTCTCTCACCCGCCCCTCGATGATCCGCAAGAAGCGGCTGCCGATCGGTCACCTCGCGCTCTACGGCTGGCTTCCGAGTCCGCTCAA
>JBJMNN010000034.1:0-21711 GCA_045804245.1 Gemmatimonadaceae bacterium
GCCGTCGTCGCCGAATCGCGCACGAGCGACCCCGTCGTCCTCGTGCAGGATTATCATCTTGCGCTCGTGCCGCGGATGATCCGCGAGCGGCTTCCCGACGCGACGATCATCACCTTCTGGCACATCCCCTGGCCCAACCCGGAGGCCTTCGCGATCTGTCCCTGGCGCGACGAGCTGCTCGACGGGCTGCTCGGCAGCAGCATCCTCGGGTTCCACACGCAGTTCCACTGCAACAACTTCCTCGACACCGTCGACCGGCAGCTCGAGGCGCGCGTCGACCGCGAGACCTTCGGCGTGTCGTACCGGGGTGAGCGCACGCAGATCAAGCGCTATCCCATCTCCGTCGAGTGGCCGCCGGCGTCCGCGCTCGCGGCGCCGTCGGTCGACGCGTGCCGCGCGATCGTCCGCGCGCGCCACGGCCTGCCCTCGGAGCATGCGCTCGGGATCGGCGTCGAGCGGATGGATTACACCAAGGGGCTCGAGGAGCGGTTCCGCGCCATCGAGCGGATGTTCGAGCTCCATCCCGAGTGGGTCGGACGCTTCACCTTCATCCAGATTGCCGCGCCCTCGCGCACGAGCATCGAGCAGTATCAGGCCTACGAGCACCGCGTGCGCGCGCTCGTGGAACGCATCAACGCGCGATTCGCGAATCGGCGCGCACCGGCCATCGTGCTCCTCGTCGCACACCACGACGCCGACGAAGTCTACGAGTACTACCGCTCGGCCGATCTCTGCTTCGTCAGCAGCCTGCACGACGGGATGAACCTCGTGGCGAAGGAGTTCGTCGCCGCGCGCGACGACGAGGCCGGCGTGCTCCTGCTCAGCCAGTTCACCGGCGCGGCACGCGAGCTTCCCGAAGCGCTGATCGTGAATCCGTATGACGCGGACCAGTGCGCGGAGGCACTCGACCTGGCGCTCACGATGCCCGTCCGCATGCAGCGCGCACGGATGCGGCTCATGCGGGCGCTGCTGCAGGAGTTCAACGTCTATCGGTGGGCGGGCCGCATGCTGCTCGACGCCGCGACGATGCGCCGCCGCGGACGCTTCGTCGCGCACGGAGTGACGCCGCTCAGGTTCACGCGTGCGGCGGACGAACCGCCCCGCGCGCGCGCCGTCGGCGGGTCGTAGCTCGATCGGCCGGGGCAGTTCGGGGCGGGGCTCGAACGGCAATGCCGTTGCCGTTCCAAGTGTTCGAACGCCATTGCATTCCAGTTGGGCGGGCCGGCGCTGGCAGGGTGCCGGCCCGTCGAGTTTCTTACCCGGCGTCGGCATTCATTCGTCGGACCGGGAGAGAATCGGATATGCAGGAACAGAGTCGCCACGGCGACAGTCGCGTCGGCGGAGTCACCTTCGGCCACCCGGCCGCGTTCTGGATCGGCGTCGCTCTCGTCACCGGCGGCGTGCTCGCGCATCTGCCGATGTATCTCATGGGCAAGCCCATGGGCTACCGGCTCGCCGGCATGCCGATGGAGACCCCGATGAAGGTCGGCATGGCGGCCATCCTCGTGGGGCTCGTCGTGAGTGTCTACGGCCTGCTCCCGAAGATCCCGCCCCCGAATGCGGCGCTCGCGTCGAAGCTGCGCGTGAGCGCGCTCGACGATGCACCGCTCACGAAGGCGCACTGGGGGCTGGTCGCGACGATGATGATCGCCGTGACGATCGACATCATGAAGCCCACGGCGCTCGCGTTCGTGATCCCGGGGATGACGATGGAGTACGGGCTCAAGGGGCCACTCAACCCGGGCGGGACCACTCCGGTCGCCTACCTCTCGCTGTCCGGCATCGTCGGCACCGTGCTCGGCTCCTTC
Source organism: Gemmatimonadaceae bacterium (assembly GCA_045804245.1). Classification (GTDB taxonomy): domain Bacteria; phylum Gemmatimonadota; class Gemmatimonadetes; order Gemmatimonadales; family Gemmatimonadaceae; genus AG11. The sequence continues at coordinate 1,809 of JBJMNN010000034.1, forward strand.
CTCTGGGGTTGGCTCGGCGACCGGATCGGGCGGCGCGCGTCGATCCTCTACGCGGGGATCGGCTTCATCGGCACGTCGATCTGCGGCGCGATGCCCACGTACTCCTGGAACCTCGTGATGTGCTTCGTCATGGGGCTCGCCGTCGGCGGCATGCTCCCCATCTGCTATTCCCTGCTCGCCGAGACCATCCCGGCGCGGCATCGCAGCTGGCTCATGATCCTCGTCGGCGCCGACATCGCCGGCGCGTACATCGTCACCAGCTGGATCGCCGTGGCGCTCGTGCCGACGTACAGCTGGCGCATCCTCTGGCTCATCGGCCTGCCCACCGGGCTGCTGTTCGTACTGCTCAACCGGTGGATCCCCGAGTCCCCACGCTTCCTGCTCGCCAACGCGCGCGACGAGGAAGCGCACGCCGTGATGAAGCGCTTCGGCGCCGTCATCGTGCCGCAGCGGAACTCGGAGCTCGAGGTCGAGGCGAAGGTGCAGAGCCGCTGGTCGCAGCTCCTCAGCGGCGAGCTGCTCTGGCTCACGCTGATCGTCGGCGTCCTCGCGCTCGGCTCCGGGCTCGTGCTGTTCGGCTTCAACCTCTGGATCCCATCGAACCTGCGGAAGCTCGGCTTCACCGACGCCGATAAAATCCTCCGCAACGCGGCACTGATCGGGTTCCCGCTGACGTTTGTGGTGGCGTGGATGTACGGCTTCTGGAGCAGCAAGAAGACGATCATCGTGCTCACCGCGCTCACCTCGGCGGCGCTGCTCGGCTTCGTCTTCGCCGGCGACGCGATCGTTCAGAACCGCAGCCTGCTTTACGTCCTGCTCGTCATCCCGATCTGGGGAATCAACTCCGTCGTCGCCGTGCTGTCGGTGTACGCGGCCGAAATCTATCCCACGCGCATCCGCTCGCGCGGCTCGGGGTTCGCGGCGGGAGCGAGCAAGGCGGGCGGCGTCGCGATCATCGCCCTCGTCGCCTTCGGCATCGCGGCCCCGTCGATCGCGACGGTGGCGCTGATTGGCGCCGTCCCGATGGCGCTCGCGGTGGTGCTCGTCGCCCTGTTCGGGGTGGAGACGAGGCAGCGGCGGTTGGAGGAGATCACGGCCGAGGAGTTGAGGGTGGCATACTAGTGTGTCCGAGCTTCCGCCACGTGTCCTGATCGCCGACGACCAGCCCGACGTCCTCGAGGCGCTGCGGCTGCTGCTGAAGGGAGAAGGGTTCGTCGTCGAGACCGCGGGATCCCCGGCGGCGACGCTGCGCGCGGCCGACGCCACCGAGTTCGACGTCGCGCTCATCGATCTCAACTACACGCGTGACACGACGAGCGGGCGCGAAGGGCTCTCGCTGCTCGGCAAGCTCCAGGCGCTCGACGATACGCTTCCCGTCATCGTCATGACCGCCTGGGGCTCGGTCGAGAGCGCGGTGGAGGCGATCCAGCTCGGCGCGCGCGACTACGTGGAGAAGCCCTGGGACAACGCGCGGCTGCTCGCGACGCTGCGCACCCACATCGCGCTCGCGCGCGCGCTCCGCGCCACGCGGCGCCTCGCGGCCGACAACCAGCGGCTGCGTGGCACGGATGCTCGTCCCACGATCGTCGCCGAATCGCGCGCGATGCGAGCCGTGCTCGCCCAGCTCGAGCGTGTCGCACCGAGCGACGTCAACGTGCTGCTCACCGGCGAGCACGGCACGGGAAAGGACGTCGTGGCGCGCTGGATCCACGCCGCGTCCCATCGCGCCGACCGACCGCTCGTCACCGTCAACGCCGGCGGTATCGCCGACACGCTGTTCGAGAGCGAGCTGTTCGGCCACGTGAAGGGCGCGTTCACGGACGCGAAGACCGACCGCGTCGGCTCGTTCGAGCTGGCGGATGGAGGCACACTGTTCCTCGACGAGATCGCCAACGTGTCGCCGAAGCAACAGAGTAAGCTCTTGCGAGTATTGGAAAGCGGCGACCTGCAGCGCGTCGGCTCTTCGCGCGTACGCCGCGTGGACGTGCGCGTGCTCGCGGCGACGAACGCCGATCTTCCACGCGAGGTGGCTGAAGGTCGGTTCCGCGAGGACCTGCTCTACCGGCTCAACACGGTCGAGATCCGGCTGCCGCCCCTGCGTGAACGGCGTGACGACGTGCCGCAGCTCGCCGCCCTCTTCCTCGCCGAGCAGGCGGTACGCTACAAGAAGCCCGCCGCGGCGCTCACCCCGGGCGCGATGCGCGCCCTGCTCGAGCACCAGTGGCCCGGCAACGTTCGCGAGCTGCGCCACGCGGTGGAGCGCGCCGTGTTGATGGCGCGTGGCAGTTCGGTGACCGAGGACGACCTGGGCCTCCAGTCTCCGCGCGCTGCAGCCACGCCGCTTTCGGGAGAGCTCGCCGACGACCTCACACTCGAGGGCGCCGAGCGTCTGCTGATCCAGCGCGCGCTCGCGCGCCACGCCGGCAACGTCAGCCGCGCGGCGGAAGCGCTCGGCGTCAGTCGCAGCGCGCTGTATCGCCGGCTGCAGTACTACGGTCTGTGAGTCCCCGCGTCATGCGCCCGACGTCTGGCTCGCACCGCCGACTGCCGCACGACGTTCGCATCGTCGGGCTCGCGCTCGCGGGTGGACTCCCGGCGATCGTCGGCGTGCTGCTGCTCCTCTTCACCCGCGACTATCCGGCGCGCGTGCTGTGGACGGTCGGTATGCTCATCGTCGGCGCGTGGCTCGCGGCCGCGGTGGCGGTGCGCGCGCGCGTCGTCCGTCCGCTGCAGACGCTGGCCAACCTGCTCGCCGCGCTCCGTGAGGGCGACTACTCGATCCACGCGCGCGCCGCCGATCTCGACGATCCACTCGGGCTGGCCTTCGCCGAGGTGAATGCGCTCCGTGAGCCGCTGCGCGCGCAGCGGCTCGGCGCGCTCGAAGCGACGGCGCTGCTCCAGCGCGTCATGGAGGAGATCGACGTCGCCGTGTTCGCGGTGGACGAGGCGGGCGTCGTGCGACTCGCGAATCGCGCCGGGGAGCGTCTGCTCGGCCGCCCCGCGGATCGCATCCTCGGCCGGCCCGCGCTTGTGCTCGGGCTGAGCGCCTGTCTCACGGGAGAGCCACGGCGCGTGCTCGACGCGGCGTTCCCCACCGATGGCGGTCGATGGGAGCTGCGGCGCAGCTCCTTCCGCCAGGGCGGCGTGCCGATGCAGCTGCTCGTGCTCACCGATCTGCGCCACGCGCTTCGAGAGGAGGAGCGCCAGGCGTGGCAGCGGCTCGTCCGCGTGCTGAGCCACGAGATCAACAACTCGCTGGCACCCATTCAGTCCATCGCGGGCACGCTGCGCGCGCTCATCGGCCGCACGCCGCGGCCGGCCGACGCGGACGAGGACCTGGAGCGCGGCCTCGACGTGATCGGCACGCGCGCCGAGGCGTTGAGCCGGTTCATGCGCAGCTACGCGCGCATGGCTCGCCTCCCCGCGCCCGCTCTTGCGCCCGTGAACGTGCGCACGTGGGTGGATCGCGTCGCGCAACTGGAGAAGCGGCTCCCGATCGAGATCCGACCCGGTCCGGCGGTCACGTTGTCCGCCGACGGCGACCAGCTCGATCAGCTGTTGATCAATCTCGTGAGCAACGCGGTGGACGCGTCGAGCGAGACCGGCGGCGGAGTGGAGATCTCCTGGACGCAGCAGGGGAGCGCGCTCGACCTGCGCGTCGTCGACGAGGGTCCGGGTCTTCCGCCGACGGCGAACCTGTTCACACCATTCTTCACCACCAAGCGCACGGGCACCGGCATCGGTCTCGTCCTGTCGCGCCAGATCGCCGAGGCGCACGGCGGCACGCTCACGCTCGAGAACCGTGATGAGGCGCGCGGCTGCGTGGCGCGGCTGCGCCTGCCGATCCAGCGCGAGGAGAGTCGCCCTCTCAAGTCGGCGACCGAGCCCGCGAACGCGCTCCACGCGGAATAGGCCGCAGCGCGCACACCGGTGTCCGTTTCCGGGACGGCGAATCCCATTTCCGGACGCCGATTCGGCGCGCGCCGGACGACACCGCTCGCTAAGTCATGCCGTATGAGCCACTTGGCGATCGTGCCGTCGAGGCACGATCGTCGCCTTACACGACGCCGCAGTCTCGCCGTACGATCGTGGCTCATCAAGACAGCAGCACATCATGGACATCGCGCGCACGCCGAAGAAAAAGCGCGGGAAATACATCGCCATCGGTGCGGGGGTCGTGACCCTCGTGCTCCTCACCCTGATGCTCGGCAGCCTTCCCACCGCCGCGCCCTCGGTGGAGCGCTCCACCCTGCTCATCGACTCCGTGCAGCGCGGCACGATGGTGCGCGCCGTGCGCGCGCCCGGCACTCTGGTTCCCGAGCAGGTGCGTTTCGTTTCGGCGCTCACCGCGGGGCGCATCGAGCGGTTGCCCGTGCGGCCCGGTGCAACGGTGACCGCCGGCTCAGACCTGCTCGAGATGTCCAATCCCGACGTGCAGCTCGAGGCACTCGAGGCGGGCCGGCAGGTCACCGCCGCCCAGGCAGCGCTCGTGAACCTCGAGACCACGCTCGCCACCCAGCGCCTCACACAGCAGGCGACGATCGCCTCGGCCGAAGCGGCGGCGAGCGACGCGAAGCGCCAGGCGGCGCAGATGGCCACGCTCGGCAAGCAGCAGCTCGCGAGCGGCAACGACATGGCGCTGGCCAACGAGCGCGCCGCCGAACAGAGCGCGCGATTGGCGGCGGAGCAGGGCCGGCTGCGCGTGATGGACGCCGCCATGTCGAAGCAGATCGCGCTCCAGCGAAGCGAGGTGCAGCGCGCGCGCGCGATCGCCGATTTCCAGCAGGCACGCGTCAACTCGATGAAGGTCCGCGCGCCCGAGGACGGCGTGCTCCAGACCCTGCCGCTCGAGCTGGGACAGTGGGTGGTGTCGGGGCAGGTGCTCGCCACCGTGGCGCAGCCCGGGCGGCTGAAGGCCGTTCTGCGAGTGCCGGAGACCCAGGCGCGCGACGTCGTCGTCGGCCAGCCGGTGGAGATCGACACGCGCAACGGCATCGCCAAGGGCCACGTGCTGCGCGTCGATCCCTCCGTGCAGAACGGCACCGTCACCGTGGAAGTCGCCCTCGACGGCGCGCTCCCGCGTGGCGCGCGACCCGACCTCTCCGTGGACGGCACGATCGAGATCGAGCGGCTGCCCGACGTGCTGCACGTCGCGCGGCCGGCGTACGGCCAGGGGGAGAGCACGGTCGGGCTGTTCAAGCTCGATCCCGACGGCAAGTACGCCTCTCGAGTGCCGGTGAAGCTCGGCAGCACCTCGGTGAACACGGTCCAGGTCCTCCAGGGACTCAAGGTCGGCGACAAGGTGATCATCGGCGACATGAGCCAGTGGGACAACGTCGAGCGCGTGAAGCTCCGGTAGCGCAGCCAACCCTTCGAGCCCCGAACCATCCCCATGACCCAGCCAACCGCCGCCGACCCGTCGTCCTTCGCTCCGAACCGGGACGCGCTGATCAGCATGCGCGGCATCAAGAAGGTGTTCGTGACCGACGAGGTGGAGACCCACGCTCTCGTCGAGGTGCACCTCGACGTGCAGCAGGGGGAATACGTCGCCATCTCGGGTCCGTCCGGATGCGGCAAGACGACGCTGCTCTCCATTCTCGGCCTGCTCGACGCGACGACGGAAGGTGAGTACCTGCTGGCGGGCGAGCCGGTGGCGGGGCTGTCGGCCGCCGAGCGGGCTCGCGTTCGCAATCGGCAGATCGGCTTCATCTTCCAAGCGTTCAACCTGATCGGCGACCTCACCGTCTACGAGAACGTCGAGCTCCCGCTCACGTATCGCACGGGCGACGCCGCGCTCGACGCGACGGAGCGGAAGCGCCGCGTGGTCGAGGCGCTCGAGAAGGTCGGGATGGCGCATCGCACCAAGCACTATCCGGCGCAGCTCTCCGGCGGTCAGCAGCAACGTGTCGCCGTGGCGCGCGCCGTCGCCGGTGAACCGGCGATCCTGCTCGCCGACGAGCCCACGGGCAACCTCGACTCGCAGAACGGCGAAGCGGTGATGGGACTGCTTCAGGAGCTCCACCGCGGTGGCGCGACGATCTGCATGGTCACCCATGATCCTCGCTATGCCGCACATGCCGATCGCTCGGTGCAGCTGTTCGACGGACGCGTGGTGGAAGACACGGCGCACGTGGGCGGCCGGACCGCCTCGGTGACGTCGTAGCGCTGCGTCGTCGCGAGCCCCTGTCCACCAACCCGTCGCGCGGAGCGAACCCTCGTGTCCATTCTCACCAGACAGTCGCCCGACGTTCGCCGCGATGGCGAGCCGGGTGTCCCACTGATCGCGCTCCGCGACGTCGAGAAGGCGCACAAGACGGGTGGCGGCGTGACGTACGTCCTGCGCCGCATCACGCTCGACATCGTTCCCGGCGAGTTCGTCACGATCATGGGGCCGTCGGGCGCAGGCAAGAGCACACTCCTCGCGATCCTCGGCATGCTCGATCCGGTGTTCACGGGTGAGTACTGGTTCCGCGGACTCCCCATGCATGCGATGGATGTTCGAAAGCGCCAGGCGTACGCGCGCGAGCAGATCGGCTTCGTGTTCCAGCAGTACCATCTGCTCGACGACCTCACCGTCGCGGAGAATCTCAGCGTGCCGCTCGACTACCGCGGCGTCGCGCGGAGCGAGCGCGCCGCGCGCGTCGCCGACGTCCTGGACCGCTTCAACATCGTCGGCAAGAAGGATCTGTATCCGAGCCAGCTGTCGGGCGGCCAGCAGCAGCTCGTGGGGATCGCCCGCGCCGTCGTCGCCGAGCCCTCGCTCATCCTGGCGGACGAGCCGACGGGCAACCTGCACTCCGCGCAGGCGCGCGAGATCATGGAGCTGTTCGCGCGGCTCAACGCCGCGGGCACGACCATCGTGCAGGTCACGCACTCCGACGAGAACGCGCGGTACTCGCAGCGCACGATCCATCTCAAGGATGGATGGATGGAGCCATGATGGCCGATCTGCGCTATGCCGTGCGTGCGCTGCTTCGCTCGCCCGGGTTCACCCTCGCCGTCGTCGTCACCCTCGCGCTCGGGATCGGCGCGAACTCGGCGATCTTCAGCATCGTGTACGGCGTCCTGCTCCGGCCGCTGCCGTATGCGCAGCCCGATCGGCTCGTGGTGCTCTACGGCCGCTATCCCAATTTCGGTCGAACGGGCACGTCACTACCGGACTTCCGCGACTGGCGCGATCGCAGCCATTCATTCGAGCAGCTCGCCGCGAGGCACAGCGGCGCGTTCGTGCTCACCGGTGAGGGTGAGCCGGAGCGCGTGCTCGCCGATCGTGTCACCTCGAACTTCTTCACGACGCTCGGCGTGAAGCCGTTGCTGGGCCGCGCCTTCCTCCCCGAGGAAGACAGGATGAGCGGCGATCGGCAGGTGGTCGTGCTGAGCCACGGCTATTGGCAGCGCCGGTTCGGCGGCGAGGCGAGAGTCGTGGGGCGGCAGATCCAGCTCAATGGTCGGCCGTGGACGGTGGTCGGCGTGGCGCCACCGGAGTTCCGGTTCGGCCAGGCGGTGGACATGTGGACGCCGACGGTCGTGGACACCGTGATGAACCGCCGTGCTGAATACCTCGACGTGATCGGGCGACTGAAGCCCGGAGTCACGGTCGAGCAGGCGAGCGCCGATATGGCAGCGGTCATACGGCAGTTGGCGCAACTGTATCCGCAGACCAATGCCACGATCACGAGCGAGGTGATCGGGCTCGAGGAAGACCTCGTGAAGGACGTACGACTGGCGCTGTACGCGTTCGTGGGCGCGGTGCTGCTCGTGCTGCTGATCGCCTGTGCCAACGTTGCCAACCTGCTGCTGGCACGTGCGGCGGTGCGGGAGCACGAAGTCGCGGTGCGCGTCGCGCTCGGCGCGGGACGCGGTCGACTCGTACGGCAGCTCCTCACCGAGAGCATGGTGCTCGCCCTGCTCGGCGGTGTCGCGGGGATCGCGCTCGCCACATGGGCCGTCGCGGCGGTCGGCGCCTCGGGCGCCGAGTTTCTGCCGCGTCAGCACGAGATCGGCATGAACTCCACCGTCGTCGTGTTCTCTCTCCTGCTCTCGGCGGCGACGGGGCTGGTGTTCGGCCTCGCGCCTGCGCTGCGCCTGTCGCGCGGCCCGCTGAACGCGACGCTGCGCGACGGTGCGCGCGGGGCGACTGGTGGATCGCTGGCGCGGCTCCGCGGCACGCTCGTGCTGGGCGAGGTGGCGCTGGCGCTCGTGCTCCTCGTCGGCGCGGGTCTCCTGATCAGAAGCTTCGAGAAGCTCACGCGCGTCGACCTCGGCTTCGAGCCATCGACCGTCCTCACCTGCAACCTGACGTTCCCATCGGCGAAGTTCCCCGACCGCACGCTGCTGCCACCCGTGTATCGGAGCCTGCTGGACCGCATGCGGTCGCTGCCCGGCGTGCGTACGGCCGCGATCAGCGCCAGCCTGCCGATGGAGGGAGCGAGCTACGTCAGCTACACGATCGAGGGCATCGGGCCTCGGGATACGCGGCCCGACTCTCCGCCCGAGGACGTGCAGCCATTCGCGGTATCGCCGGACTACTTCGCGGCGCTCGGAGTGCCGTTGCGGCGAGGTCGCCTGATCTCCGCCAACGATGACGCGAAGGCACCGCGCATCGCGCTCGTCAACGACGAGATGGCGCGCTTCGCCTTCGCGGGTGCCGACCCCGTCGGACATCGCATCACCTTCGGCAACCCGAGCGACACAGCAGGGTGGATGACAATCGTCGGCGTGGTCGGCAACGTGGCGCAGGAAGGGGTGACGGCGAAGCCGTATCAGCAGATCTATCGTCCGATCGAGCAGGCGCCCTCGCGCAGCGTGTACATGTCGCTGCGCACCGATCGCGATCCCGTGTCGCTTGCGGCGTCGGCTCGGGCGGCGGTGCGAGACATCGATCGCGATCTCGTCGTGAACGAGGTCCAGCCGCTGGAGGCGCGCGTGGCGCAGAGCGTCGCGCGTCCGCGGCTGAGCGTGTGGCTGCTCACGAGCTTCTCCGCATTGGCGCTGCTGCTCGCGGCGATCGGGATCTACGGCGTGATGGCGTACACCGTCGCCCAGCGCACGCGTGAGATCGGCGTGCGGATGGCCCTCGGCGCCGATCCCGGCAACGTGAAGCGACTGGTCGTACGCCAGGGCATGCGTCCCGCCTTGCTCGGCGTCGCCGTGGGACTGCTCGTGTCGCTCGCCGCCTCGCGGTTCATCGCCAGCCTGCTCTACGGCGTGAGCGCGCTCGATCCCCTCACCTTCGTCCTCGTTCCGCTCTTCCTCAGTGGCGTCGCCCTCGCGGCGACCTATCTGCCGGCGCGGCGCGCGTCGCTCGTCTCGCCGACGGCCGCGCTGCAGAGCGAATGAACCGTTGATCCCGATGCAGATCCCGTCGTTCGTGTCTCGCGTTCTCCTCGTCGCGCTCCTCACCGCGCCAGGTCCCATCGTCGTCCACGCACAGGGCGCGGCGGCCACCGATGCCGGCGTGGCTCGTCCCGCTGGCGCCCCGCGATCGATCACCGCGCTCACGCTCGAGGAGGCCATCGCCCTCGCCGAGCGGAACAACCCGCAGCACCTCTCGACCGTCGACCGCCGTGCCGTCGCGAGCTGGCAGCGGCGCAGCGCTTACGGCGCGCTCGTGCCGAACGTGACCGCGCAGTTCGGCACGCAATACCGCGAGGGACTTCAGCAGCTCATCGCCGGCCAGCGGTTCGGCGCGGCGTCCGACCAGATCTCGTCCAGCTACGACATCGGCGTCCAGGCGCAGTACAGCGGAGCCACGCTGCTCACGCCAAAGATGCAGAGCGCGAACGTGCACGCCGCCGAGGCGGCGGTCATCGGGTCGGTGCAGCGGCTGCGCACCGCCGTCACTCAGCAGTACCTCAACGTGCTTCAGCAGCGCGCCCGCGCGGCGATGCAGGATACGCTGCTCGCCGCGGCGCAGGCGCAGCTCACGCTGGCGCGGGCGCGGGCCGAGGCCGGGGCGGTGACACCGCTCGACGTGCGCCGCGCCGAAGTCGCCGTCGGGCAGCAGGAGGTCGCGCTGGTCCAGGCGGCCAACCAGGCCGAGATCGAGACGCTGCGCCTGTTCCAGCAGATGGGAGTACCGCTGCGTGCGGACAGCGTGGCGCTCACGTCGCAGTTCACGATGTCCGAAGTCACGCAGACGCTCGACCAGCTGCTGGCGCAGGGGCGTCGCCTCAATCCGGCGCTGGACGAGATGCGCTCGCGCGAGCAGGCGGCGCAGCTCGCATATCGCAGCGCCCAGACGCAGTACATGCCCACGCTCACCCTGTTCAGCGGCATCGGTGGCTACACCAACCAGTACACCGATCAGGGCTTCGTGCTCGGTCAGCGCACGCAGTCGAAACGGCAGCAGTGCCTCGCCAACGCCGGGGCCGACCAGGCCGCGGTGGACGCGTGCGACAGCGTCTCGCTCACCTCGCTCGAGTCGGAGCAGGCGCTGGCGGAGAACCGGCAGTTCCCCTTCCGCTTCCAGCGCAACCCGTTCTCGGCCGGCGCGACGCTGAGCATTCCGGTGTTCAACGGCTTCCAGCGCGAGCAGCGGGTGCAGGAAGCCGTCGCGGCGCGCAACGACGCGCGGCACAACGAGCGCGCCCAGGAGCTGCTTCTCGAGACGGAGATCACGGCCGCGTTCCGCAACCTGACCGCAGCACGGCGGACAGTAGCGCTGCAGGAGCGCACTGCCGCTTCGGCGCGCGAGGCGATGCGCTTCGCGCAGGAGCGCTATCGCGTCGGCCTCAACACGTTCGTCGACGTGGCGCAGGCACGCGCCGACCGCGAGCGCGCCGAGAACGACCGCATCGCGTCGATTTACGACTACCACCGCGCGTACTCGGCGCTGGAGGCGGCGGTGGGGGAGAGAATTCGATAGTGCGAACTGCCGCTGCAGTATCCACAGGCGCTTTTTCTCCCTCCGCGAAACGGTGAGACCCATGCTGCATTCCATCCTGCACGATCTCCGCTTCGCCGTCCGGATGCTTCGCAAGAGCCCGGCCTTCACCGCCATCGCGGTACTGGTCATCACGCTCGGCACGGGTGCGGTGACGACGATCTTCAGCATGGCGAACGCGATCGCGTTACGTCCACTCCCGGGCGTGTCGAACGTCGACGAGGTCGTCGAGGTGCACCGCACGCTGCCTGGCCGCGCCAGCGACGGCAACGACTGGGTGTCGTACCCGTACTACCGCTACCTCCGCGACGACGCCGGCGCACGTGCGGTGGCGGACATCGCCGCCTGGTCGATGATGCCGCTCACGATCACTCTCAGCGACGAAAGCATCGCCGCCCAGGGCGCCATCACCACGGGGAACTACTTCGGCGTGCTGGGCGTGCGGCCGGCGCTCGGACGGTTCTTCAGGGCGGACGAGGACGACACGCCAGGCGCGCATCCCGTCGTCGTGATCTCGCACCGGTTCTGGATGACACGCTTCTCCGGCGATTCGAGCGTGATCGGTCGCACCGTGCGGGTGAATGGGTACCCGCTCACGGTCGTCGGCGTCGCGCCGCCGAAGTTCGGCGGGGTCTTCGCGCTCCTGCGCACGGACGCATGGGTGCCGATGGCGTCGCCGGCGCAGCTCCGGCCGGGCAACGACCTGCTGACGAATCCCGGCCCCGGGTGGCTCCAGCTCCTCGCGCGGGTCCGTGAGAACGCCGACCGTGACGTGGTCCAGCGCGAGCTCTCGCGCGTCACGGCGCAGTGGGTCGTGGAGGGGAGCGAGCCCGCCGACCATCCGGATCATCGGGCCACGGCCGTGCAACTCGCATCGCTGTCGGGCATCCCGTTCGACATGCACGGCCGGGTGCTCGGATTCATGGCGCTCCTGCTCGGCGCGTCGGCGCTCGTGCTGCTCATCGCCAGCCTCAACGTCGCGGCGATGCTGCTGGCGCGCGCCGTCGCCCGTCGGCGCGAGACGGCAGTGCGGCTGGCGCTGGGCGCGACGCGCGGCCGTCTCGTCCGACAGCTGCTCACCGAGAGTCTGCTGCTCTACGCCCTCGGTGCCGCCGGCGGCGTGCTCGTCGCGCTGTACGCGACGCCCCTGCTCGCACGTCTTCCGCTGCCGATCAACTTGCCGTTGGCCCTCGACTTTTCGCCGGACGCGCGCGTGCTCGCCTTCACGCTCGTCGTGTCGCTCGCCACCGGCGTCGCGTTTGGCCTGGTGCCCGCGCTGCAGTCGGCGCGCGTCGACATCACCACGCGGCTGCGCAACGACTCGGCCGGCGGCGGCTCGCGGCGCTCCACCGCGCAGAGCGTTCTCATCGCCGGCCAGATGGCGGTGTCACTCCTGCTGCTGGTCGCGGCGGGCCTGTTCCTGCGCGCGCTCGATCGGGGACGTCACGTCGACCTCGGCTTCGAGCCGTCGAACGTGGCGGTCACCGAATTCTTCCTCGGGATGTCCCGGTACGACGACGCGAAAGCGCGCCTCTTCTACCGGGCGTTGAAGGACGAGCTGGCACAGACGCCGGGCGTGGTCTCCGTCGCGTACGCGGGCGACCTTCCACTGAGCAATTACAACAGCGTCGCACTGCGGATCGATGGGTCGGCGGTGCCGCCGGCGAGCGAGAGCGGAACGCGCGTGCCGTTCGTGGAAGCGGACGCCGGCTACTTCGAGGTCGTGAAGATGCCGATCGTGGAGGGGCGCGGGTTCACCGCCGCCGACGACGAGCGTGCGGCGCCGGTCGCCGTGGTCAATCAGACCTTCGCTCGCCGGTTCTGGCCGACCGGCAGCGCGGTCGGGCGAACGTTCCGTCGAAGTAACGAAACCGTCACCGTCGTCGGCGTCGCGCACGACGCGAAATATTCGTCGCTCCGTGAGGCGCTCCAGCCGTTCGTCTACTTCGCGAGCGGGCAGACCGCGTCGCCGGCCGGCCATGCCACGCTCCTCGTGCGCACCAGCGGGGACCCGACGCGTCTCGCGCCGGCTATCCGCGCCGCCGTGCGAGACCTCGACCCCCTGCTCCCCACGCCCGCGGTGACGACGTTGAGCGCCGCGACCAGCGGCGTGCTCGCCCCGCAGCGGATGGCGGCGCTCGTCACGGCGGTGCTGGGCTTCGTCGGCCTGCTGCTGGCCGCTGTCGGGCTGTATGGCATCGTCGCCTATCTGGTCGGCCAGCGCACGCGCGAGATCGGCGTGCGGATGGCGTTGGGCGCCGGCCGCCGCGACGTGTTGCGGCTGGTCGTGGGCGACGGGATGCGGCCCGTGGCGATCGGCATGGCGATCGGGCTCCTGCTGGCGCTCGGCGCCACGCGGCTCATGATCTCGTTCCTGTTCGGCGTGAGTCCGCTCGACGCCGTCACCTTCGTCGCCGGCGCCGCGCTGTTGACGGCGGTGGCGCTGACGGCGAGCTACCTACCGGCGCGCCGCGCGGCGGCGACGGACCCGGTGCGGGCGCTGCGTGCGGAGTGAAGGTTGGGAATCTTAGTACGCCATCCCCTTCAACTCCGCCACGCTCACCCCCGCCCACAACCGCTCGCGCATCGCGCGCGTCTCGGTGAGCGCGCGTGCACCCGCGCGACTCAGCTCGAATCGCCGCCGCGACGGCCCGTTGCCGAAGGTGCGACGCGACCGCAGGAGCCCTTTCGCTTCGAGTCGGTCGAGCGTTGCGTATACCGCGCCGATCGCCAGGTCGCGGTCCGTGACGCGCTCGATCTCGCGCCGCACCTCCATGCCGTAGGCGTCGTCGCGCGCACGAAGGACCGCGACGAGGATCTGCTCCTCGAGCACGCCGAGGGGGACGTTCGCCCCGTCGCTCATGAGAGTGTCCTCACTGCTCGCGCAGCACGAGCGCCGGATCGACCGTGCCGGCCCGCCGCGCCGGCACGAATGCGGCCGCCACGCCTACCGCGAGCAGCGCCGCACTCGCCGCCATGAAGGCGAGCGGATCCACCTTGCTCACGCCGTAGAGGAAGCTCGTGAGGAGCCGGGATAGGGCGATCGTGCCGATCGCGCCGAGCGCGATCCCCACCGCGACCAGGACCACGCCCTGCCCCACGATGTGCGTGACGACGCGCGAGCCCGGCAGCCCCAGCGCCACGCGGATCGCCCAGTCCCGCTTGCGCCGCGAGGCGAAGTGCGAGATGACGCCGTAGATGCCCACCGCGCCGAGCACGAGCGCGAGCCCCGACAGCAGCGCGAGCAGTGTCATCACCTGTCGCGCCGGCCCGACGGCGAGGTCGAGGACGCGCGACATCGTCGTCGTCTGCTGCACGGCGAACCCGGGAGCGACGCGGTTGATCGTGCGTCGTGCGGCGTCGAGCAACGAGGCCTCGTCGCCGGGCCGCATCGCACGAACCACGAACGTGGCGGCGTTGTCGAACCACTCCACCTGCCGCGCCAGATAGTATCGCGCCGGCTCCGGCTCGTCGGTGAGCGCCCCTTCGGCCACGTTCTGCACGACGCCGATTACCGTCCACGCGCCGGAGAATCCGCCACGGAGACGCTTGCCGATCGGGCTCTCGCCGGGAAAATACTTCTTCGCCAGCGCCTCGTTGATCACGACCGAGCCTCCGGAGTCGCTCGGCTGGTCGCTGACGTCGAACAGTCGGCCGTCGCGCAGCGCGATTCCCATCGTCGCGAAGTAGTTCGCCGTCACGACGCGGAAATACGTGATCGACCGCTCGTCGTTTTCGCGCCCCTCGACGCTGATGCCGAAGCTGTTTCCAGCGCCGCGCAATGGGATCTTCATCGCCGCGGCGGCCGAGCGCGCTCCGGGCATGTCGCTCAGCGCGGCCGAGATCTCTTCGATCTTCTGCAGGCGCGGCCCGGATTCCATCTCCCGGCTCGAGACGACGTCCACGACGGCGATGCCCGCCGTCTCGGCACCTGGATCGATCGCGTACAGATTGGTGACGCTTCGCACGAGGAGCGCCGCGCCCGATACGATGAGCATCGCGAGCGCCACCTCGGCCACCACGAGACCGCGCTCGAGCCGGCCGCCACGCCCGTGGATGCCACCCGTGCGCGCACTGTTCATCGAGCCGCGAAGATCGCCACGACGCAGCGCGATCGCTGGCACCAGCACCACCAGCAGCACGGCCCCGACGGCGATCAGGAGCGCCACGGCGAACATCGTCCAGTCGAACGTCGCGCTCTCACTCCACGCCCCGATCGGCAGCGACTGGGCGAGAACCCGGAAGCCGCCAGCCGCCAGCACGGCGCCGACGATGCCAGCCGCCAACCCGACCAGCAAGGCCTCGACGACGACCTGCTGCATCAGCCGTCCTCGGCTCGCGCCGAGCGCGGACCGGACGGCGAGCTCCGAGGACCGGCCCTCCACCTGGCCGAGCATCAGCGCGGCGACGTTGGCGCAGGCGATCAACAGGATCAGCGCCATCGCGACGAACGTCGCCACGATCGCCGGCTGCATCGAGCCGAGCAGCGTCTCGCGAAGTGGGATCAGCTTCGCGTCCTTCGTCTTGTCGCCCTTCGCGGAGTAGGTGAAGCGGTCGCGCATGATACTCGTGAGCCGCGCGAGATGCGGACCCATGCGCTCCACCGTCATGCCGGGCGCGAGCCGGCCGACCAGCTCGAAGCTGCCATTGCGTCCCTGAGGTTCCAGCTGCTTGGGCAGCCAGATGCGCGCCGCTGGATCCGGGTACCAGAACCCGCGGGGCATCACACCGACGACCGTGCGCGGCGTGCCGTCGAGCATGAGCCGCCGGCCGAGCACGGATGGCTCGCCACCGAGCTCCTGCCAGAGCCCGTAGCTGATGACGGCGATCGGCTCCGCGCCCTGCACGTCGTCACCTTGCCGGAACGATCGGCCCAACAGCGGCCGCGCACCGAGCACGTCGAACAGCTCCGCCGTGACTTGGCGGCCGGGGATCAGCCGCGCCGGCGCGTCGCCCTCGCGCAAGGTCACGTCACCCGGACGTTGCGCGCCGACGGCAGCGAAGCCGGTGAACTTGTCGCGCAGGAAGAGAAACTCTTCTTCAGTCCACCAGAACGGCATCCAGAAGGTCACCACCTCATCCGCGTTGGCATAGGGCAGCGGATCGAGCAGCAGCGGACGTGCGACGCCGAAGACGGCGGTCGTCCCGCCGATGCCGAGCGCCAGGGTGAGCACGGCGAGCAGGGTGTACGTCGGCCGTGCGCGCAGCCGCCGCGCGGCGTAGCGCGCATCCGAGATCCAGGTCTGCAGCATTGGCCCTCCGGGCCGATAGGTGTTCGCGGGGGGTTCGAAGCCGGTCCGTTCACGCCACCAGCACCAGCCGACGAGCGCGGGCGCCGAACGCAGCGTCTGCCACCAGAGCCAGCGCCGCGCTGCGGCGTCGCCGTTCGCGGCGCTGCGCTCGGCGAACTCCGCCCGGACGTCCGCGAGCAGCTCCTCGCGCTCGGCGCGTGGCAGGAGCACGCGGAAGAGCGCGAACACGAGTCGCGGGGTGGGTGTGGCGGGTTGCTCGTGATGGTCGTGCATCGGGTGGGCGAGGCGTGTATTCTACATTGTAGAACCATACCGCGTAGAAACATACCGCGTGCGGCATTCCGTGCTCGATCGTTGGACCACGCAAATGCCCAAACGGTTGGAACGGCGCCGTCGCGTGCACCGACAGATCACTCGACGCTGGGTCGCGTCATCCGTGTCGGGTCGAGCACTCGGTCCGTCTTGACGCCAGTCGCGCCAAGCCCGATAGTATACAGAGTCTGTAGTCTTACTCTGTAGGCCTGGAGCGATCGATGGCTGACGCGCTTCCTCTATTGAAGGGAACGCTGGACGTGCTCGTGCTGAAAGCGCTCTCGTGGACGCCAATGCACGGCTTCGAGATCACCACCTGGCTCGAGAGCCGCTCCGATGGCGCGCTCGGCGTCCAGGACAGCGCGCTGTATCAGGCGCTGCACCGCCTGGAGGAGCGCGGGCTCACGGCGGCAGAGTGGGGTGTGACGCCGAACAACCAGCGGGCGCGCTATTACAGGCTCACCAAAGCGGGTCGCGCACAGCTGGCCGCCGAGACCGCGCAGTGGATTCGGTATGCCGATACGGTGACCGGCATTCTCACCCGAGCCGCCGCGCCGGCGTGAGGGAGCAGTGATGCGACCATCCGAGATCCGGCCCGGCATTCGGCGCCTCTTTCGACTCGCCGTCCGGCGCAACCGGACGACCGCCGACGAGATGGACGAGGAGATCCGTCTGCACATCGCGCTGCGCACCAGGCAGCTCATCGACGAGGGACATCGCCCCGATGCGGCCCAGGCCGAAGCCGAAGCACGGTTCGGATTGCGCGATGGCGCGCGCCGGCGGCTCCACCACTCCGCCATGCGACGGGAGACGCGAATGGGCAGAATCGAGCGCTTCGACGCGGTACGACAGGACGTGCGCTACGCCTGGCGGGGTCTGCGTAACAACCCAGGCTTCACGGCGATCGCCGTGATCACCCTCGCGCTCGGGATCGGGGCGAACACCGCGATCTTCAGCGTCGTCGACGCAGTGATGCTGCGCTCGCTGCCGGTGCGTCGTCCCGAGCAGCTCGTGCAGATCTGGATGGGTGACGGGCACGTCGGCGAGTTCACGAATCCACTCTGGGAGGCGCTGCGCGACCGGCACGACGCGTTCTCGGGGATGCTCGCCTTCGCGCGTCGGCGCTTCGACTTGGCGAATGGTGGTGTGTCGCGTCCGGTCGAGGGCACGTGGGTCAGCGGCGGCTTCTTCGACGTGCTCGGTGTCCGAGCGGCGACTGGACGTCTGCTACATCCGACGGACGACCATCGCGGCTGCGCGCCGGTCGCCGTGCTGGCGTACGGCTTCTGGGAACGAGCCTACGGCGGGGACGCCGGCGTCGTCGGGAAGACGATCGCGCTCGATGGTCATCCGTTCGAGATCGTCGGCGTCGCCGATGCCGCGTTCTCGGGCATCGAGGTGGGACGCGCCGCGCAGCTCTTCGCGCCGCTCTGCGCCACGACCATCGTCGATGGCAGAGACGACGGGCTGGACGACCGCCAGCAGTGGTACCTGCGCATCATGGGCCGCCAGCGCGACGGCCTCTCGGCGGCCGACGTTCGCGCCCGCGTCGCGGCGATCGCGCCGGCGGTGTTCGGGGCCGCGATACCGCCCGGTATGAGCGACGAGGATCAGCGTGCGTTCGTGCACGGCACGCTCGAGGCGAGTCCCGCGTCGACCGGCTACTCCGAAATGCGGCTACAGTATCGTACTGCGCTGATCACGCTGATGGCCGTCGTGGGGATCGTGCTGCTCATCGCATGCGCCAACGTCGCCAACCTGCTGCTGGCGCGTGCGGTGGGCCGGCGGCGCGAGATCGCCATTCGCATGGCGATCGGCGCCGGACGCGTGCGCCTCGTGCGCCAGCTCCTCACGGAGAGCGTGCTGCTCGCGCTCGGCGGGGGTGCGCTCGGCCTGCTGTTCGCGACGTGGGCCGGTCGTCTCCTCCTGCATCTCCTCTCGACGCGCGATACGTCGGTGTTCCTCGATCTCGCGATCAATGGTCGGGTGCTTGGGTTCACGCTGGCTACCGCGACGGCGACGGCCTTCCTGTTCGGCCTCGCGCCAGCGTGGCGAGCCACGCGTGTCGACCTGCACTCGGCGATGACGGCGAACGACCGGGACGCCGGTACCATGCGCGGCCGCTTCGCGACGGGAAAGTCGCTCGTCGTCGGGCAGATCGCTCTTTCGCTCGTGCTCCTGCTCGGCGCGGGCCTTCTGCTCTCGACGCTGAAGACGTTGACGACCCTCGACCCCGGCTTCCAGCGCAACGGCGTGCTCCTCGCGGCGGTGGACATGCGGGACGCCGGCTACGGCGAGGAGCAGCTCCGCGCCGCCAAGCAGGCGATGCTCGAGCAGCTGCGCGCGACGCCGGGCGTCCGGTCGGTGAGCGCCTCGGCGATCACTCCGATCAGCGGCGCGGGTTGGAACGGTGGGGTGTCGATCGACGGCTATACGCCGAAGAACCGTCGTGACGCCAACGCCTTCTTCAACGCCGTGAGCGACGGCTACTTCGCGACGCTCGGCACCCGTCTTCTGGCTGGTCGCGACTTCGACGCCCACGATGTGGCGGGCGCTCCCCCGGTCGCGGTGGTCAACGAGGCGATGGCTCGCAAGTTCTTCCGCGGCGCCAATCCCGTCGGCCGGCGAATGGGACTTCGGAACGGTCCCGGTGGCGAGCACGTGGTCACGGTGGTCGGCATGGTGCGCGATGCGAAGTATCGCTCGCTCCGTGAGAACATGCGCGAAGTGGTGTATCTACCGATGGCGCAGGACGCGGGCGCCGCCTCGTCCTCGATCAACCTCGAGCTGCGCAGCCTGTCCACGGCGGCGGCGCTCATTCCGACGGTGACGGACGTGCTGGCGCAGCTCAATCCGAGCTTCTCGATCACCTACACCACGCTCTCGGCGCAGGTGGACGCATCGCTCGCCCGCGAGCGGATGCTCGCGACGCTGTCCGCCTTCTTCGGCGCGTTGGCGCTGCTGCTCGCCGTGATCGGGCTTTACGGGACGATGAGCTATACGTTGTCGCAGCGTCGAAAGGAGATCGGCATCCGGATCGCGCTCGGCGCCGCACGCACGCGCGTCCTGCGCCTCGTGCTCGGTGAGGCCGGACGGCTGGTGACCGCAGGCGTCGTGATCGGCGGCGGGATCGCGTATCTGGCGACGCGATGGGTGGCTCCCTTCCTCTTCGGCGTCTCGCCTCTGGACCCGATGACGTGGGTGCTGGCGACGGCGACGCTCGCCGTTGGCGCACTCGCGGCTGCCGCGATTCCCGCCTGGCGTGCGGCCACGGCGGATCCGATGGCGTCGATCCGGACGGGCTGACGACGGAACGATCCGGGGTCGCGGAAAACAGAGACGGCAACGCCGCGCTACTCGGCGCGGAGCGCCTCCGCCGGCTCGAGCCGCGCCGCACGCCGCGCGGGCAGATATCCCGCGAGTGCCGCCACGAGGACGAGAGCCGCCATCGCGA
>JBJMNN010000035.1:0-9807 GCA_045804245.1 Gemmatimonadaceae bacterium
AACTGCATCCCGTCGTACCAGAATCTCACCGGCACTTGCCGCTGCACCCGCAGGCCGCGTCGGTGCAGCACCGCAGCAAGGACCAACTCGTAGACGGACTCCAGGAGCCCGGGCCCCAGATCACGATGGATCATGATCGCGGCATCGACCACCGCGCCGGTGATATCGTCGAGCTCCAAGTCGCCTCCGCGTCCCCGCGTTTCTCCGCGTGAGACAACTAACGGGCGATCTTACACGTGGCCAGCGGTCTACGCACAAATGGAACTCGAAGCGCGGAACTGCTTCTGCGCGGAGTGACGCGGAGGTCACACGGCGAGAGCGCGGAGGACTGCACTCGAAATCGACTTCATGCCTTGGCGCGCCGCTCCTCTCCAGGCGCAACCCCAAAAGCTGTTTGTGGTCGGCATCGAAGCGTCCGCGCGGCACAGCGGAGCCTCCGCGCTCTCCGCCAAGCTCCGCGTCCTCCGCGTCGATCCGTTCACGGCGCGCGTAGACGTCCCGAGTCCAGCCTCACGCCGACGTCGCGAGCGCCTCGGACGGCGTGGAGAGTGGCTGCGCGTTCTCGCGCGCGCGTCCATCCGTCGACGCACGATACGACCCCACCTGCGTCAGTCCCGTTCGCACCGGCGCCACCGCGCACCGCTCGGCGATTCCGGCCTGGAACGCCCTGAACGCCGGCAACGCGCGCAGCGCTTCCCTCGCTTCTTCCGACTCGTGCGACACGACGTGCACGAACGTCACGCCGTCCTCCAGGCGGAATGCCTCGTAGCGCAATCCCGCGGGCGCCTTCGCCGCCAGCTCGGCGAACACCTGCTCGATCAGCGCCTGGTTCTCGTCCCCTCGGCCTTCCTTTACCGTGTATCGAATCGACGTGCATGACATGCGATCTCTCCAGCGAGTGAAGTCTCGCGCGCGATCGTCGCCGTCCGATCGGAGCAGTCGTCGCGCGTCACTGCTGGTACGTCGCGCGAGACCGGCGAGATACGCGGTGGCGGCTACGACGCGGAGTGCAGGCGGATCTCGCCCGCCGCGGCGAGCACCCACGGGCAGTGCTGATACTCGTCCACCTCGACGACGAGGCCGTCGCGCACCTGCACGCGGACGAGGCCACGCGCGACCCACACGCCTTCGTCCTGATATTCGGTGACGATCATCGGCACGCCCTCCACCTCGGCGAGCACGGCGCGCCACGGCCGAGTGAGACGCGCGTAGCGGCCGAAGTACGGCGAGTCGCCGAGCCGTCCGGTGAACCGGTCGGCGACACGCACGCGCGCGTCGGCGCTCACGAGCTCGCGCAGCCCGTCCCAGTCGCGCCGGTTGAAACGCTCGACGTACTCCACGAGCACCGCCGTGTCGCGCGCCGACGCCGCATCGCGTGCGTGTTGCATCGGCTGCCCGGTGGGCGCGCCGGCGAGCCTCGCCCGGCCACGGTGCAGCGCGGCCTTCACGCCGCCCACGGTCGACCCGACGAGCTCCGCGATCTCCTCTAGCGAATGATCGAGCACGTCCTTGAGCAGCACGCACGCGCGCTCCATCGGCGGCAGCGTGAGCACGAGGTGCTCGACGGCGCGGCCGAGCGCGGGACCGGGCGGATCGGCGGGCCACTCGACGTCGCGCACGTCGGCGCCGGACTCCGCGTCCTCGCGCACGCCGCGGCTCCGCAGGAAGTCGATGCACCGGTTGTGCGCGATGCGGAACAGCCATGGCTTGAGCGGGCGCGCGTCGTCGAACGTGTCGAGACGCCGGTACGCGTCGAACAGCGCCTCCTGCACGACGTCCTCGCCGTCGGCGACGGAGCCGGTCATCCGCGCGCAGTACCGGTGCAGGCTCGGCCGCAGCTCCTCGACGGTGGTGAGAAATGCGAGGTAGCGCGCGTCGAACTCGCCGCGGTCGAGCGCGGCACGCGAGTCGGCGGGTGCGTCGATGGCCATCGCGTAAGCTACTGCCCGGAAGGAAGGTGGACGGCGAGCTTGTCGTCCACCGGCACGACGACGACGCTGAACGGCGTGCCGGCGTCGTCCGACAGCTGCGGCAACGGCGAGCCGAACGGGTTGCCGCCGACCATCGCGTTCTGGTAATGGGGGACGAAGATCATCAGGTGCGGATGCCACGCATCGATGCCGGAGCCGAGGTGCTGATGCGCCGACCACATGTAGGCGAACGTCGCGGCCTCGCGGTGCGGCAACGTTCCATTGGCGTAGGCGGTCTTGAGCGCGGCGGCGATCTGGTCGGGATCCTTCCCCGCGAGCGCGAGGTTCGTGCGCATCTCGTAATACGGGAGCGCGGTCTTCGCGGCGGGCGCGGTGAAGCAGATCGGGGCGTGGATGGTGGGGTCGTACACGAGGTCGCGGAACTGCGCGGGGGTGTACGTCGGCGCGGAGAAGCCACGCATGACCATGCAGACGTTGCCGTTGTCGCCCTGGTGGGCGACGATGAAGCCAGTCTTCGTGAGGACCTTGATCGTGGCGTGGTCCGAGACGTTGGCCGGCGCGGCGGTACGCGCGAGGACGATCTCGGCGTCGCGCGGCATGAGGTAGCGCTCGACGGGCGGGTACTTCGACTGCTGCGCGCCCGCGGCGCCGGCGGAGAGGGCCAGCACGGCGAGCAGCGCGATCGTTCGGGTGTGCATCGTGTTCGGTCC
The DNA here is from genome assembly GCA_045804245.1 of Gemmatimonadaceae bacterium. Lineage (GTDB taxonomy): Bacteria > Gemmatimonadota > Gemmatimonadetes > Gemmatimonadales > Gemmatimonadaceae > AG11. Next base: position 2,642 of record JBJMNN010000035.1, read on the forward strand.
CTTTTGTGGAAGGTGATGCCAGTGGTACGGGGGCCGAACGGGTTGGGATACTTCCTGGTTTTGAAGGGACGTGGCGACTGGTACTGACTGACGCGGAGCTGCGCGGAGGTTGCACGGCGAGAACGCGGAGGACTGCTCTCAGGGCGCGATCTCGCTCCGGCGCACGGCTCCTCTCCAGGCGCAACCCCAAAAAGCTGTTTGTGGTCGGCATCGAAGCATCCGTGCGACGCAGAAGCCTCCGCGCTCTCCGCCAGGCTCCGCGTCCTCCGCGTCGATCTGTTCAGCTGTTCAAGATGTTCAAGCTGTTCAAGGAGTACCGCGGAGGACGCGATTCACGCGCAGGGGGGAGGACTCGGAGGGCGGCAGGTCGTTCACGAGGCGCTTTATTCCCTCCTTCATCGTGCCGGCGCCGAAGTTCAACATGAGGCCGACGGGGAAGTCTCCGAGGCGGAGATAGGTGAGGAGTTGCGTGCGATGCGTCCTCGTGAGCCGATCCACCACCTTGAGCTCGACCAGTACGCACCTCTCGACCACGAGATCGGCGCGAAAGGCATGCTCGAGCTCTATGCCTTCGTAGACGAAACCGATCAGTTGCTGCCGCACGACACGCAGCCCGCGCCGCTCGAGGACGGCGGCAAGCGCGACCTCGTAGACCGACTCGAAGAGGCTGGATCCGAGGTCGCGGTGAACCTTGACTGCCGCGTCGACGATGACGCCAGTGATGTCGTCGATCTCCATCGACATTCCTCCGCGCTCTCGAGGACCCTCCGCGCTCTCCGCGTCGATCAGTCTCCCCGAAGTCGTCCCGATGCACCAGGCATCTCGAGCGAAATGATCCGCGCCGCCACGGAGTGGTACCCTGGTCGGGGGCGTTACTCGCTCGCCGCGACGGTCCCGCGGGCCACGACACGACCGCGGAGTGAAGACGCGGCGCCGATCAACAGCGCGACGACGAACGCGATCACCGCTCCAACCGCCGCCGGCTTCACCACCATGTCGAAGACGATGCCGAGTCCGAGCGCGGCGCGCATCGCGGCGGACGCGCGCAGGATGGGATCCTGGAGACGCGTGCGCAGCGACGACGCGACGAGACCGTCCGTCGCCGGAAGCGCTGACGCGATCGCAAGGAATCGCGGACGGCCGACGGCGACACCTAGCACGGCCATGACGACCATGCCGATGATTCCGGCGGCGACCCAGGCATGGTAGCCGGCGCCGTGCCCCATGAGGTACCCTCCGCTCAGGAGGATGGTGAGCCCGGCAGGCGCGTCGATGCGGCGCAGGCCGCGCAGCAGCGTCATCCACTCGCGCACCTGTGCGAGCGACGCGGCGTTGCGGAGCCGGCGGAGGGCGGTCTGCTCGATGGCGATGCCGGCGAAGAGCGCGAGGACGCCGACGAGATGCAGGAAGAGCGCGATGGAGTATGCGAACATGGGATGTCTCGAGAAGCGGGGTCAGGCGAAGCTCGCCGCCCAGAGGGTGGCGGATGGTCGATCGTCTGACCGGAGTGCGCTCGCATCTGTGACACGACGTGCTGTCACAACTGAGGACGCTGCCCGGTCTTGTCATCGATGAGCTCATCCGACGAACGCGCCGCGGTCTTCACGGACACGCGGCCCCTGCTCTTCTCGATCGCCTACCGCATGCTGGGCAGCGTGGCCGACGCGGAGGACATCGTGCAGGACGCGTATCTGCGCTGGCAGCGCACGCTCGACGACGACATCCGCGAGCCGCGCGCCTACCTCACGACTGTCGTGACGCGGCTGGCGATCAACCAGCTCAAGTCGGCGCGCGTCCAGCGCGAGACGTACGTGGGACCCTGGCTTCCGGAGCCGCTCGTGACGGAACACGCCCCCGACTCCTCGGCGTCGGTCGAGCTCGCAGAGTCGCTCTCGATGGCGTTCCTCGTGATGCTCGAGCGGCTGTCGCCGATCGAGCGTGCCGTGCTGCTACTGCACGACGTGTTCGACTTCGACTACGCCGAGATCGCGCGGATCGTCGACAAGTCGGAGGCGAACTGCCGGCAGCTTCTCTCGCGCGCGAAGAAGCACGTCGTCGCCGACGAGGCGCGGTTCGACGCGGACCGCGAGCAGGCGGCGCGACTCACGCAGCGGTTCACCGAGGCGTCGGGCGCCGGCGACCTGGAGGGGATGCTCGCGGTGCTGGCCGAGGACATCACGCTGTGGGCGGACGGTGGCGGCAAGGTGAAGGGCGCGGCGCTGCGGCCGATCCACGGCGCGGACGCGGTGGCGCGGTTCATCATCGGTCGGACGGTGCAGTTCGCGACGGCCGAGCGCACGACGCGCGTGGCGGAGATCAACGGGCAGCCAGGCTTCGTGGTGTATGCGAGCGGGCGACCGCTCACGGCGCTGATCTTCCACGTGCGCGACGGGCGGATCCAGACGATCTACGCGGTGGGGAATCCGGACAAGCTGCGGAGCGTCGCGGGGATGTCGGGGGACTGAGCTGGCAGCGCGACGGAGCGCCTCTTGACGGCGCGCTCCTCGAGACCCATGCTCCTCTCCATCCACACTCTGGATGGAGCACGTGACCGACCGTCTCGCCGTCGTCAAAGGCACCCTCGACGTCCTCGTCCTCAAAGCGCTCGCTTGGGGCCCGATGCACGGCTTCGAGGTCGCCGCCTGGCTCGAGCAGAATTCCGGCGGCGCGCTCGCCTTGGACGACAGCGGGCTGTATCAGGCGCTCTATCGGCTCGAGGGGCGAAAGCTCATCGCGGCCGAGTGGGGCGTCACCGAGAACAATCGTCGCGCGCGCTACTATCGCATCAGTAGAGCGGGACGCGCGCACCTCGCGAGCGAGACGGCGACCTGGGTGCGCTACGCGACGACCGTGACGAGGATCCTCACCCGCCCACAACCGGCGTCCTGACGAGGAAAGCGCAGATGCTCGGCATGCTCCGCCCTCGCGTACGTCGCGCGTTCCGGCTCGCCGTCAGGCGCGCCGACTGGACGGAGGCGGATGTCGATGCCGAGCTCCGCTTCCACATCGAGCTGCGCGTCGAGCAGTTGGTCGCGAGCGGCTGGACGCGCGCCGACGCCGAGGCCGAGGCGCGCCGACGGTTCGGGCCATCGTGGGACGAGGCGGTGCGACACCTTCACCGATCCGGGCGGGCCCGGGAGGAACGGCTGGCCATGCACGAACGATTCGACTCGCTCTGGCGGGACGTGCGGTATTCGCTGCGCGGACTGCGGCGCTCGCCGCGCTTCGCCGTCGCCGCGATCCTGACGCTCGCCCTGGGGCTCGGCTCCACCACGGTGATCTTCTCGCTCGTCGATCACATCGTGCTGCGGCCCCTGCCGTTCGCCGAGCCGGGGCAGCTCGTCGTCGTGCGTGAGATCGTCGGCGAGCTCCGGGATGTGTATCCCACCATGCCGGCGAACGCGAGCCACTTTCTCGAATGGCAGCGCGCGTGCACCGTGTGCGACGGGATGGCGGCGATGAAGCGTGGCTGGTACACGCTCAGCGGCGACGGCGACCCGCAGCGCATCGGCGCGTTGCGGGTCACGACGAACCTCTTCTCGGTGCTCGGCGTACGGCCGGCGCTGGGACGCGCGTTCCGGATCGAGGAGGAGCAGGAAGGCCGCGACGGCGTCGTGCTGCTCAGCGACGCGTTCTGGCGGCGGCAGTTCGGCGCCGATCAGTCGGTGGTCGGACGCTCGATCACGCTGAGCGACGCGGCGGTGGAGGTGGTCGGCGTGCTTCCACCGGGGTTCTCGATCCCTACGGGCGACGCGCTCGGCCAGCTCTCGGGAATTCCGCAGAACCTCGACGTATACCGGCCGCTCGCGCTGACCAAGCACGAGCGGATCGCCAGCGGGGAACACGACTTCGTAGTGATCGCTCGGCTTCGTCCGGGCGCGGCGGCCGACCAGGCACGCGCGCAGCTCGACCCGGTGGAAGTGGAGTTCGCGAAGCGCGACGGTGGTGATGCGACGCTGCAGGCGGCGGTCGCGCCGATGCAGCGGCAAGTCGTGGGCGGAGTGGGCCGGCCACTGCTGCTCCTGCTCGCCGCCGTCGGCGCGGTGCTGCTCATCGTGTGCGTGAACCTCACCAACCTGCTGCTGGTGCGGAGCGGCGCGCGCGAGCACGAGTCGGCGATCCGGATCGCGCTCGGTGCGGGACGCGACCGGATCGCCCGGCTCGCGCTAGCCGAGAGTCTGGTCGTGGCGGTCGCGGGTGGTGCGCTCGGCCTGCTGCTCGCACGGTGGGGGCTGCGCGCGTTGATCGCGCTCGCGCCGGCCACGCTGCCACGGGTCGCCGAGGTGCGGCTCGACGGCCGGATCATCGGGATCGGCATGCTCCTCACGCTGCTCGTGGCGATCGGCGTCGGCGCGCTGCCCGCGGCGCGCACGGGTCGCACCGCGCCGACCGAGGCGCTCAAGGCGGGTGGGCGGACGGCGACGAACAGTCGCGGAGCGGGCCGGCGCCGAGCGCTGTTCATCGGCGTGCAGGTCGCGTTCAGCACGGTGCTGCTCGTGGGCGCGGGGCTCTTCCTCGCGAGCTTCGTACGGGTGCTGCGTGTCGAGCGAAACTTCGAGACGAACCATGTGCTCGCGCTCGATGTGGTGTTGCGCCAGAGCGCATATCCGTCCGACAGCAGCCGCGCGCGGGCGTACGACCGCATGCTCGCCGAGGTGAAGAGCGTCCCAGGCGTCGCCGGTGCTGCGGTGGCGAGCGCGTTGCCGCTCGAGGGGGAGACGTGGGTGAACGGCGTGTCGAGGGCGGAGGATGCAGGAACCGACCGCGATCATCCGACGGCGAACTTCCGCTTCGTGAGCCCCGAGTACTTCGCGATGATGGGCACGCCGATCCGCGGCGGCCGCGGATTCGACGAGAGCGATCGGACGCGGCGTACCGTGGTGCTGTCGCAGCGCGCGGCGCAGATGCTCTGGCCCGGCGAGAGCGCGATCGGCAAGCAGGTCCACGCCGGCGGCGACGGCAACTCGGAAGTGCTCGGCATCGCCGCGGACGTGCGGACGTCGACATTGGAGGAGGAGGGGAGCCTGGTGGTGTATCTGCCTGTCTGGGAGTATCCACCGACGCCGGGCGCCATCGTCGTTCGTACGGGCGGCGACCCCAGTCAGGTCATCACCGCGCTTCGCTCCGCGATCAGGCGCGTCGATCCGTCCATACCGGTGCCGAGGGTGCGGACGATGGGAGAGGTCGTGGCGAAGGCCACGGCGGCGCGGCGATTCCAGCTCGGGCTGCTCGGGCTCTTCGCGCTGATGGCGCTGGTGACGGCGATGGTCGGCATCTACGGCGTGATCGCGCAGTCGCTCGCGAGTCGCGCCCGAGAGATCGGGGTCCGCATGGCGCTCGGCGCGCGGCCATGGGATGTACATCGGTTGGTACTCCGGGAAGGGCTGACGCCCGTGGCGTTTGGGCTGCTCGTCGGCATCGCTGGCGCCGTCGCCGCGGGACGAGCGATCCGGAGCCTGCTGTTCGAGGTTCAGCCGAGCGATCCACGCACACTGTTGGGAGTCGTCGCGGTGCTCGGGGCGATCGCGGTGGTGGCGTGTCTCATACCCGCTCGCCGTGCGGCGAGGACGGGAGTAGCGGCGATGCTGCGGCTGGAGTGATGTCGCGCGGCAGGCTCGTGCGCGCCCACGCGCGTCGCTTCGGAGAATCGGTACGAGCCGACTGACGCGGAGCTGCGCGGAGGTTGCACGGCGAGAACGCGGAGAACTGCGCTCGGGGTCGAACTCATGCCGTGGCGCACCGCTCCTCTGCAGACGCAACCCCAAAAGCTGCTTGTGGTCGGCATCGAAGCGTCTGTGCGATGCAGCGAAGTCTCCGCGCTCTCCGCCAGGCTCCGCGTCCTCCGCGTCGATCTGTTTAAAGATCCCTGTGGCCGCCGGTATGAGGTTTGTGATAGCGTGTCGGCGCCCTCTTGCGCACTCGCGCGCCACGTCGCCATACTCCCCAAGAATTCTGGGGGAGACCCATGGCCAAGCTCGAACGCGATCTCTACGGCACGATCGAACTGCTCGTCCTCAAGGCCCTGAGCTGGGCGCCCGCCCACGGGTTCGGCATCTCGCGCTGGATCGAGCTCGTCTCTGGTGACGAGATGAGCGTACAGGAAGGCTCGCTCTACCCGGCGCTCTATCGCCTCGAGACCGAGGGCTGGATCGAGGCCGAGTGGGGCGTGTCGGACAACAAGCGCCGCGCGAAGTTCTACGCGCTCACCCCGCTCGGTCGGAAGATGCTGCGCCAGGAGGAGAGCCGGTGGCGCCGCTTCGTCGAGACGATGGGCCGCGTCCTCGCCGCCACGCCGCAGACGATCGCGGACGCCGGGCGCTGAGGCGTCACGCGCCGATGACCCACCGATGAAGCTCGGCCCCGACTGGCTGCGCGAGCGCCGCTTCTGGCGCTCGAACGCCGACCTCGACGTGAACGACGAGCTGTCGTTCCACCTCGCGATGCGCGCGCAGCTTCTCCAGCAACAGGGACTCGACCCGCAGACGGCCCGCGACGCCGCGCTCGAACGCTTCGGCGATCTCGACGACGTGCGCGCGCGCTGCCTCGACATCAGCCACGAACGGGAGCGCCGCATGAAACGCCGAGAGCTCTGGACGACCCTCTCCCAGCACGTCCGCTACGCGCTCCGGCGCCTGCGCGCCGCGCCGGGCTTCGCCACCGCGGTGCTCCTCATCCTCGCGCTCGGCATCGGCGCGACGACGGCGGTGTTCGGCGTGGTCGACGGCATCCTCCTGCGTCCGCTGCCCTTCCACGAGCCGGAGCGGCTCGTCGCGTTGACGCACACGATCGTGCTGTCCGGAATGACGAACATCGAGCAGTCGGACGGCACGGTCATGCTGTACCAGAAGCACGCGACGCAGTCGTTCGAGGAGATCGGCGCGTACCGCGAGCGAGACGTGAACCTCGGCGCGATCGCCAGCTCGGGCGATCCAGCCGAGCGGGTGCTGAGCGCGACCGTGACACCGAGCCTCTTCCCCACGCTCGGTGTCGCGCCCGTGCGCGGGCGTGCGCTGCGGCGCGACGACGCGGCGCCCGGCGCGCCGGCGGTGGTGGTGCTCTCGACGCAGCTCTGGCAGCGGAAGTTCGGCGGCGATCCGGCGATCGTCGGCCGGCGGCTCGTCGTCGATGGCACCGATCGCGAGGTGGTCGGCGTGATGCCCGAGGCG
>JBJMNN010000036.1:0-45183 GCA_045804245.1 Gemmatimonadaceae bacterium
CCCATCCACGCGAAGCCGCCGGTGAGAACGAGGAGGAGTGCCGAGACGACGATGCGGCCGCGTTCAAGCTCGACGATCATATGTCTCCCGCGCTCCTAGGTTGTAGCCATCTAACGCTTATTACCCTGCATAGCTCGCAATATCATCGTCAGACTATACCGCGCTGCAACGCAAAAAGCAGCGTCCGCATGCAGCCTTTTGTGCGGCCGCCAGCGACGGCGCGTGCGGCAATTGCCGGCCCGTCAACGCTTTAGGCCGTGGGTGGTTTGGAGACCTACCGGATATTGCTGCGACGGGAATGCAGCCTATCGTGCGAGATCGCCGTTTCGGGCGACCGGTGCGCTGGGGAGATATAGTGCGTTGCCGGTAGCAGGAGGCGCGTTCACAGATCCTCCGCCGGGCTGCGCACGCCCAAGCCGCCACGATTCAACACGTGGGTGTAGATCATCGTCGTGCGGAGGTCGGAGTGGCCGAGGAGCTCCTGCACGGTGCGGATGTCGGCGCCCGATTCCAGCAGATGGGTCGCAAAGGAGTGTCGCAGCGTGTGACAGGTGGCGCGCTTCGGGATCCCGCTCGCGCGCACCGCCGCGACGAACGCCCGCTGCAGCGCTGATTCATCGAGATGATGCCGAAAACGACGCCCGTCCGGACCGACAGCGGTGCGCCGCGCAGCGAAGACGTACTGCCACCGCCAGTCGTCGTCGAGGCCAGGAAGCTTGCGACGCAATGAATCGCTCACGCCGGTGGTGATCACCCCCGCGCGCCGGTCGTTCGCGAACCGCGCGCGTTGGCGCTCGATCCAGTCGTGGAGTGGACCGGCGCACCGCTGCGCCAGCGGGGTTCGGCGGTCCTTGCCGCCCTTGCCGTCCCGCACCACGATCTCGTGGCGCGCCAGGTCGACGTCCTTCACGCGCATCCGCAGGCACTCCGTCAGGCGCAGTCCACTTCCGTACATCACGCCGACGCACAGGTCGTGCGGCTCGCGGAGGTAGCGCAGGATCGAGCGGAGCTCGCCGCGCGACAGCACGATCGGCACGTGCCTCGGCCGATGCGCCGGCACGACGCCATCGACGCGCGCGAGCGGGCGACGCACCACGTGCGCGTAGAGGAACAGCAGCGCGGACAGCGCCTGGTTCTGCGTCGAGCCGCGACCTGGTCCTGCAGCGCGAGCATCGACAGAAAACGGGCGACATCAACCTCGCCGAGCTCCGACGGATGCCGGCGCCCGTTCTCGACGATGAAGCGCCGGATCCAGTAGACGTATGCCGTCTCGGTGCGGGCCGAGTACCGCCGCTCGCGCAGCCGGCGCCGCACGACTTCCATCAGGCGAAGCCGCCGCTCGGGCTCACCAGGTCCGGCGAGGTGTGCGGCAGGGATGAGTGGAAGCGGCGACACGCGAGCCCGGGTGAGGAACCTTCAAGCTCGCCCCGACGCCCGGGACCGACGTATCACTGGAGCGCGCGACGTATCGACGCCGCGCACCCCGGCGCTACGGCCTCACCCCACCGAACAGCGCCAGCTCCCGCCACTTCCAGAAACAATCCACCTGCGCGAACCCGAGCTCGCGCAGCCACGCCACCTGCGTCTCCACGTCGAGCAGCTGGTTCGACCGGTCCTCGTCCGCCAGCGTCATTCCGAGCGCCCCGAAGAACGCTTCGTGCAGCTCCGGCGTCGGCGACGCGACGTGCTCCAGGTTGTAGAACACGCCGCCCGGCGCGAGCAGGCCGAACACCTCCGCGTACAGCGCCCGCTTGCGCGCGTGCGAGCAGTGATGGATCGCGAAGCACGACACCACCGCGTCGAACGATCCCGCCTCGCCCAGCACGCGCAGCGGCACGTCGAGATCGTGCTCGACGACCTCCACCAACGGATCGCCGGCGAACCGCGCCCGTGCCGCGTCGAGCATCGTCGGCGAGAGATCGGTCGCCACACCGCGCGCCTCGGGGCGATCGAGCCGAAGCAGCGCGAGCAGCCGCCCGTCCCCCGCGCCGAGGTCGAGGATCCGCCGCGCCGACCGGGGCACGAGCTCCAGCACCACCGCCTCACCCGCGGTGCGGTGCGAGATCTTGTCGGCACGCGCGAGATACTGCAGCGCATGCTCAGCCGAGTTGTACTCCCTGAGCTCCGTCACGGCCGATGCGCGTGACGATCAGTGCGCGAGGCGCGCTCGCACGACAGCGAGCAGCTTCTCTTCGAGCGCCCCGTTGGTTTGACACTTCACCGACGAGCTCAAACCGTTGGGCATGGCGGACCCGCCCACCCCCATCATCAGTACGCTGTGGGTCGTGTCGATAGGCCGAACGGCCGAGAGCAAGGTGAGCTGCACCGTGTAGCGCTCCGCGTTCGGGCCGAAGCTGCCAGAGCCGCACTCGACGATTCGCGAGAGGCGAATGCCACCGACTGGACGGCGCGTCGTCACACTTCTCGCCCCGAGATAGTGCGCGGCGGTGTCCACGACGGTGAGCGGCACGCCCAGCTCGGCGTACGCCTCCGGAAGGACAGCCCACACCCGCTCGGCACTCGCCGCGAGCGTGTCGGGTTCCCGCGAGCCACCACCGATCTCGCCGCCGAAGCGCCCGGAACGCGGATCGAAGGTCGTGGTCACCTCGCCGGCGCGCTGCGCATGCACACGCGGCGCGGCGCCGAACGTAGTAGCGAGCAAGCCGAGCGCACCGAGCACGCGGACGGACGCCGCGCGACCGATCATCGGCTCACCACCGCAGTCGTCTCCTTCGCCAACCGCGCCAGAATCTCGTCCGCCGCGCTCACCGTCGACGCACTCCCGCCGAGATCCTTCGTGCGCGCGCTCGCGCCCGACGCGACCGCGTCCGACACCGCACGCTCCACCGCCTTCGCCTCGGCGTCGAGCCCGAGCGAATGCCGGAGCAGCATCGCCGCGCTCAGGATCGTGCCGACGGGATTCGCGATCCCCCTCCCCGCGATGTCCGGCGCCGAGCCGTGAATCGGCTCGTACAATCCGACGCGCGTCGCGCCGCCAGCGCCGAGCGCACCGAGCGACGCCGACGGCAACAGCCCGATCGAGCCGGTGAGCACCGCGGCTTCGTCCGTCAGGATGTCACCGAACATGTTCTCGGTGACGATCACGTCGAACCGCGCCGGGTTGGTCACGAGCACCATGGCGCACGAATCGACCAGCACGTGTTCGACCTGCAGATCCGGAAATTCCTCCGCAAGGACCTTCGTCGCGGTGCGTCGCCACAGCCGCGACGTCTCGAGCACGTTCGCTTTATCGACCGACGTGACCTTGCCGCGTCGCCCGCGCGCGAGCTCGCCCGCCATGCGCACGACACGCGTGACCTCCTCCGTATCGTACGTGCACAGGTCGCGTGCGCGCTCGCCGCCGCCCGGCAACGCCTCCAATCCCTTCTCACCGAAATAGATCCCGCCGGTGAGCTCGCGCACGACGAGCAGGTCGACGCCCTCCAGTCGCTCCGGCCGGAGCGGCGACGCATCCACGAGCGACGGATGCGGCGCGACGGGGCGCAGGTTCGCGTACAGGCCGAGCGCCTTGCGGATCGCCAGCAGTCCCTGCTCCGGCCGCACCTTCGCCGACGGATCGTCCCACTTCGGGCCGCCCACCGCGCCGAGCAGCACGGCGTCGGCGGCCTTGCACATCGCCGTGGTCGAATCGGGAAGCGCCGAACCGGTCGCGTCGATCGCCGCGCCGCCGATCAGCCCCTCCTCGAACGTCATCTCGACCCCCGCCAGCTCGGCGGCCACAACCAACACGCGCCGCGCCTGCGCGACGATCTCCGGACCGATCCCGTCGCCCGGCAGCAACGCGATCGTGTAAGAGCTCTTGCGCGCCACGGTCATGCGGCCCCCGCGGCGAGCGTGCTGAACGACGACTTGTGCGCCGCCTCGTACCTCGAGGCATCATCCGACGTGCCGAGCAGGAACCCCATCTCGTCGATGCCGTTCAGCAGGCAGTACCTCGAGAACGGCGGCACGGGAAACGTCACCGTCTCGCCGTGGGGTAGCGTGAGCGTTGACGCGACGAGGTTCACCGTCACCTGCGCCGACGGCGTGTTTGACGCCATCAGCTTCGCCAGCACTTCGGGCGATACCTGGATCGGCAGCAGCCCGTTGCCGAGCGCGTTGCCGCGGAAGATGTCGGCGAACGTCGAGCTGACGACGGCGCGGAAGCCGGCGCCAGCGAGCGCCCACACGGCGTGCTCGCGCGACGACCCGCACCCGAAGTTGTGCCCCGCCACCAGCACCTCGGCGCCTCGCGACTCGGGCTTGTTCAAAACGAAGTCGGGGTTCGGCGAGCCGTCGGCGAGATAGCGCCAGTCGTTGAATGCGTTCGGGCCAAGGCCCTCACGATCAGTCGTCGTGAGAAACCGCGCCGGGATGATCTGGTCGGTGTCGACGTTCTCCGTCGGCAGCACGACGTACCTCGCGCTGAAAGTCCACTGCCGCGGAGCGGCATTCGTTCCGGTCATACGGCGACCTCGAGCAAAGTGCGGGGATCGGTGATGACGCCGGTGACGGCGGCGGCGGCGGCGGTGAGCGGACTGGCGAGCAGCGTACGACCGCCGCTCCCCTGACGTCCCTCGAAGTTTCTATTGCTCGTCGACACGGCGAGCTGCCCCGGACGGAGCTGATCGCCATTCATCGCGATGCACATCGAGCAGCCGGCCTCGCGCCACTCGGCTCCTGCCTCCTTGAAGATCACGTCGAGCCCCTCGGCCTCGGCCTGTCGCTTCACCTGCTGCGAGCCCGGCACGACGAGCACGCGCACGTTCGGCGCGACGTGCCGCCCGCGCAGCACCTTGGCCGCGTCGCGCAGGTCGGAGATGCGTGCGTTGGTGCAGCTGCCGAAGAACACGACGTCGACGGACGTTCCCGCCAGCGGCTGACCCGCGGTGAGACCCATGTACTTCAGCGCCTTCGCCGCGCTGTCACGCTCGCTGCGGTCGGGGAGCGTCTGCGGATCCGGCACCGGCTGGTTGATCGACATCCCCATGCCGGGGTTCGTGCCGTAGGTGATCCACGGCTCGAGCGCGCTGCCGTCGATGACGATCGTCTGATCGTACGTCGCGCCCTCGTCGGTGCGCAGCGTCCGCCAGTCGGCGACCGCCGCGTCCCACTCCGCGCCCTTCGGCGCGTGCGGGCGTCCCTTCAGATACTCGAACGTCGTCTCGTCCGGCGCGATCATGCCGGCGCGCGCGCCAGCCTCGATCGACATGTTGCACACGGTCATGCGCTCTTCCATCGAGAGCGCGCGGATCACCGAGCCGGTGTACTCGATCACGTGGCCCGTCGCGCCGCCGATGCCGAGCCGCGTACACACGGCAAGGATCACGTCCTTCGCTGACACGCCAGGGCGCAGCGTCCCATCGACGCGCACCTCGAGCGTCTTCGGACGCGTCTGCAGCAAACACTGCGACGCGAGCACGTGCGCCACCTGCGACGTGCCGATCCCGAACGCCAGTGCGCCGAACGCACCGTGGGTGCTCGTGTGGCTGTCGCCGCATACAACGGTCATGCCGGGCTGCGTCAGTCCGAGCTCGGGTCCGATCACGTGCACGATCCCCTGTCGCTTGTCGCCCAGCGCGAGCAGCGGGATGCCGAACTCCTCGCAGTTCTTCGCCAGCTGATCGAGCTGCGCCTTCCTCGCAGTAGCGCTCTGATCGAGCACCGGCATCGCCTTGAAGCCACCAGGCGTCGTCGGCGTCGAGTGATCCATCGTCGCGATCGTACGCTGTGGCGCGCGCGCCTTCAAGCCGCGATTCCGCAGCTCGGTGAACGCCTGCGCCGACGTCACCTCGTGCACGAGGTGCAGGTCGATGTACAGCACCGCGGGCGTCGACTCGGTCTGCGGGCGGACGAGGTGCCGCTCCCACAGCTTCTCGAACAGCGTTGTGGGCGCGCTCATGCCGACACCCGCGTCACCGACTTGTTCGGGAACCGATACGTGTCGCCGCGCGCCACGCCCGACGCTTCCTCGGCGTCACGCGTGCCGAGCAGGCGATTCACCGCGTCGAGGTACGCCTCGCCCGACGCCTCGACCACATCGACGTGCGTACCGTGGCCGACGAACGTGCGGCCCGAATAGAGATCCTTCACGCGTACCGTTACCTCCGCGAGCGCGCCGGTCCCTTCGGACACGTTGCGCATGGTGAACCCTTGCAGCTCGGCCGACTCGCCGAGGACTGCATTGATCGCCCGGCAGCACGCGTCCACCGGTCCGTCTCCAGTACCCGAGCCAACCTTCGTCGTGCCGTCCGCGGCGCGCAGCTTCACCGTCGCCGTGGGGATGAGATGCGTCCCCGACGCGACCTGCATCTGCACCAGCGTCCAGCGCGCCGGCGCGTGATCGTGCGCCGTCGTAGCGAGAGCAGCGATATCCCGGTCATCGACTACCTTCTTGCGGTCGCACAATTCCTTGAATCGCGCGAACACCTCGAGGAAGCGCTCGTCGTCGAGCTCGTGCCCCAGCTCCTTGAGCCGCTGCCTGAGCGCGTGCCGCCCCGAGTGCTTGCCCAGCACGAGCATGCTGCCGTCGGCCCCCACCGACTCGGGCGTCATGATCTCGTACGTAGCGCGGTGCTTCAGCACGCCGTCCTGATGGATGCCGGCCTCGTGCGAGAAAGCATTGGCCCCGACGATGGCCTTGTTCGGTGCGACGTACGTCCCGGTGCACTGCTGCAGCAGCCGCGACGCACGCGTGAGCTGCGTCGTGTCGATCCGCGTGTGCGCGCCGTCGAACAGCTCGGGGCGCGTGTGCAGCGCCATCACCACTTCCTCGAGCGACGCGTTGCCGGCGCGCTCGCCGATGCCGTTCAGCGTCACCTCGACCTGGCGCGCACCGGCGCGGATGCCGGCCAGCGTGTTCGACACCGCGAGGCCGAGATCGTCGTGACAGTGCGTCGACACCACCACGCCGGGATGCTTCGCCGCCAGCGCCACCACGCGCTGGATCGTCGCCTCGTACTCCCACGGCGTCGTGAAGCCGACCGTATCGGGGATGTTGAGCGTCGTCGCGCCGCACTCCACCACCGCGGCCAGCACGTCGAGCAGATACTCGGGATCGGTGCGCGCCGCGTCCTCCGGCGAGAACTCGACCTCGTGCACGAGCCCCTTGGCGAGGGTCACCGCCATCCGGCCGCGCTCGATCACCTCGTCGCGCGAGCAGCGCAGCTTGTGCTGCAGGTGGATGTCCGACGTCGCGAGGAAGATGTGGATCCGGTTCCGCGCCGCGGGCGCCACCGACTCGGCGCAGGTGCGTACGTCGTGCTCCGTCGCGCGGGCGAGTCCGCAGATTGTCGGCCCGTTGAGCACGCCGACCTCCTCGGCCACGGCGCGCACCGACTCGGCGTCACCGGGAGAGGCCGCGGGGTAGCCCGCCTCGATCACGTCCACGCCGAGTCGCGCCAGCTGGTGCGCGACCTGGAGCTTCTCGGCCAGGGTCATGGTGCATCCGGGGGCCTGCTCGCCGTCCCGGAGCGTGGTGTCGAAGACGCGAACGCGACGTACGTCGTCGTCCTGCGTGCTGGTGGGCTGGCTCACGGTTCGCCGTCGGCTTGAGGATAGGCTCGTTCGTGCACCGGCTCGCTCGGCGCCGTGAGAGGCACCGACGGGGCGGAGTACGGTTGCGGGCCCGGTTGCGAGCTCGGCTGCGTCACGCCCGTGCGCCCGAGGCGGCTGGCGCCGTCGTTGGTCGCGTGCGGGTGCGGTTTCACTGCGTGTCGGTCTGGAGAGAAGGCAAACATGGCTGCAACGGTAGTGTGGGGGCGAGGCGGGATCCCCGAGCAGCGCGGGCACACGGCGAACGATCCTTGTCCGAGACGGCTGGCGGGCTCATACGAAAACGGCCCCTCACCGTTGGCGGGAGGGGCCGTTCGCGACGAGTGCGCCGCGTTATTCGGTACGTCCTCCCAAGCACGAGATTCCCCGACCAATAATAATAATTCGGCCGAGGGCGCTGCTAAGGAGGAGGACGCTCTGACGTGACATGGTCCGTTCAGTATACAGAGGCAGGGGCGGTCGTCAAGGGTCAGGACGCCCGACCCCGCCCTGGGCAACCGCTGGAGCGCATCGCGTCAGCTCGCGGCGACCGTCCGGCGAAGCGACCCCGGTGACGTGCCGCTCGGCACGACCACGATGCGCTCTCCGGCGCGCGTCGAGAAGCGGAGCAACGATCCCGCGAGACGTTCGGCCACTCGTCCATCGCGGTGGAGCGTCACCTCGTGCTCGCCCCACGGATTCCGGAGCTGACAGCTCGCACCCGCGCGCGACTCGAGCTCGACGAACTCGACCCGGCCGCCGCGGCGCGATGCGGTGACGAGAAACGCGCCGCGGGCGAGCAGGGTGAACGCCACGTCCCACTCCGGCGGACAGGCCGGGAACACGTGCAGGATCGACTGCTCTCCGGGAGCCGGCGGCGTGCTCTGGAGCAGCGCGAGATGCAGCGCCTCGGCCGCGCGGCCCAGCCGCTGCGCGTCGAGCGCCTGCGGTCCCTCGCGCAGCGTCATGCGGTTCGCGAGCGGACGTCCGCCCTGATACGCCGTGGCGCGTTCGGCCTCGAGCGCGCGGATCTGGTTGGGGATCAGGTGACGCACCGCGTCGGCGCGACCGATCGACGCGGCGGCGATGGCGAGCTTGGAGAGCACCGAGACGGGCGTGCGCTCGGTGATGCCGTTGGCGAAGTAGCCGTCGAACGTCGCCGCCGCGGTCTGGCGCATCGCGGCATCGCGCGTCTCCACGGCGCACAGGTCGAAAAACCACATCGGCAGGCTGTTCGGGTCGGGGAGGAACCCCTGCCCGCGCACGACGGGGCGCCGCGAGCGGACGAACACCCGCGGACCGACGTAGCTCTCGGGCTTCACTGCGCCGGGATCGCCGCTCGTCGGCAGCGGCGTGAGCTGCTCGAGCAGCTCACGCCACGCCGTCCGCAGCTCGGGGTCGACGTTCAGCAGCTCGGCGGCACGGATGGCGACCGGCAGCAGTCCGCGCAGCGACGAGAGATCCTCGTCCGAATCGGTCCCGCCCCAGATCGACTCGTTGCTGTTCGTTCCATAGATGTGGACGCGCCCATCCTCGCCCTTCCGCAGGTTGGGAAAGTTGCGATAGAGCTCGGCCGCGCCCTTCAGCATTTGATAGGCGCGCGTGCGCAGCCACTCGGCGTCGAGCGTGTACTCGTATCGGCGCCAGTAGAGCACCGCCACCTTGGCCGTCGTGCCGAGGTTGTGGGTGACGGGCCCGTACGGGCCGGCACCGCGCTCAGTGATCACCCACTTGCCGTCGACCCACGACCCGCCACCGATCCAGTTCCAGCGCGACGAGTGCGGATGCTTCGTTTCGGCGAAGGTGCGGAAGCGTTGCGAGCGCTGCTCCCACGGTTTCCGCATCAGGTAGAGCTCGCGCATCTCCTGCGCGATGTCGTCGGGGAGCGTCGCGAGGCCATTGAAGAACACGGTCTCGGGGATGAAGAGCCCCTGACTTCCCCACTGCTGCCGCGCGGCGCGGGCGCACGCGTCGAACATCCCCGAGTACATCGCGAACATCGGGTCCATAAGCTCGAGGTGGTTCGTGGCGGGCAGCGCCTCGTAGTAGCAGCTGAGGTTCGCGAACCAGTGCTGCGTGCCCCACGTGCGCAGGTCGCCGCCCGTGTTCCAGATCATCCCGTTGAACTTGGGCGGGAGTCTGCCGCGCGAGCTCGCGGCCATCACGTACAGGAAGTAGTGGTAGTGCTGCTCGACGAAGTCGGCGACGCCGTCGGCGCTGTGCAGGCGTACGAAGCCGCGCGTCCAGAAGTCGTGCCACCAGTCTGCGGTCTCCTTCGCCAGAACCGCGAAGCTCTTTCGCGTTGCCTGGTCGAGTTGGCCGAGCGCGGCGGCAACCACGTCGACCGCGGGATCGAAGCTCGCGGCGCTGGTGATGAGGATGACGGCCGCGCCTGCGCTCGGTGGAGCGCTGAGGCGCACCTCGGCCGGATTCGCGATCTCGGCGTGGACCGTGCGTCCGCTGATCGCGATCGCCACGGCGGACCGACAGAGGAAGTCGCCCTCGCGGAACTCCTGCTGCAGCACGATCCGGTCGCCATGCATGGAGAGCCGTGAGGCGGCGCGCTGGCTGCGCGTGCGCACCGCGACGGTGTGCGATTCCGCGAGCTTCTGCACCTCGCCGTCGAACGACTGGGCGGCGTAGCGCAGCATCCGTAGCCGGACGCGGATCTCCTTCGGTGTCCTGCGGCGATCGTCGAGCGCGATGGCCATGACGTCGGCAGCGGGCGATGCGATCACGCGCGCCGACACGCCCTTCCCTTCCATCGTGAGCAGTCCGTCGTGCACCGAGAGCCGCTGGCGGAAGCCTGCCGCGGGAAATATCTCGTCGGCGCCCTCGCCCAGCTCGACGTCGACGAAGCCGCAACCGCCGCAATAGTCGTTGTGCCGCTCGAAGAAGCTGTTCGAGCTCGCGTCGTTTCCGTACACGTCGACGCGGTTGATCTGGAGGTGCATCGCGGCGGGCGTCGTCCACACGAGGCTTCCCATGCGACCGTTGCCGATGGGAACTCCTTCCTCGCTGTGATCGGGCGGACGCTCGTAGACGAGATCGGCGCGGCGGAGCAGCGCGGCGTAATCGACGTCGAGAATGGACGACGAGGCGGTGTCGCCAACGGCGGGAGCGTGCGCTCCGATCGAGGCGGCGACACCCGGTACCGCGTGAAGTCCCGTCAGCGCGACGGGCGTCGCGATCGCGACCGACAGGAACTCACGACGCGAGACGCCTTCCGCCACGATGCGATCAGCCCGTCGGCGCCTGCAGCAGCCCGAGCTTCAGCGCGAGCTTCACGTAATCCGCGCGATGCGCGAGCCCCAGCTTGTCGTTGACGCGCTGCTTGTACGTGTCCACGGTCTTCGGGCTGATCGCGAGCTGCTCGCCGATCTCGGGCGCGGTGTACCCCTCGGCGATCAGCCCGAAGACGGCGCGTTCGCGGTCGGTCAGCCGCTCGTAGCGCGCGCGGTCGGTCGCCTGCTCGTCGCGGCGGCGCGCGCCCTGCGCGAGCACGCGCGCCGCCGTGGGCTGCACGTAGATCTCGCCGCGCGCCACGGCATGAATCGCCTCGACCAGATCGCGGTCCGCCGTGCTCTTGCCCAGATAGCCCGACGCGCCCGCCTCGAGCACGGCCTCGAGGTACGCCTCCTCGGCGTGCATCGTCAACACGAGCACGCGTGGGCCGTCGTCGCGGTGGGTGATCTCGCGCGTTGCCGTCAGCCCGTCGCCATCGGCCATCGACAGGTCCATCACCACCACGTCGGCGGACGAGCGCGCCATGAGCGCGACCGCCTCGTTCCCCCCCGACGCCTCGCCCACGACGTCGATGTCCGACGCGTCGGCGAGCACCGCCTTCAGCCCCGTCCGCACGATGGCGTGATCGTCGACCAGCACGACGCGAATACTCATGTCCGCTCCTCGTCCGTCATCTCGGTGAGTGGCACCGTCGCCACGACGCGCGTTCCCCGGCCCCGCGCGCTCACCAGCGCGAGCGTGCCGTGCACCAGACCCACGCGCTCGCGCATGGAGAACAGTCCCATTCCCGGTCTGCGTTCCTCGGCACGCCGCACGTCGAAGCCGCGGCCGTCGTCCACCACTTCGAGGGTCGCCGTTCCCGGCCCGCGGCGCAGCCACAGCTCGACGCGCCGCGCCTGCGCGTGGCGCACGGCGTTGCGCAGCGACTCCTGCGCGATGCGGTAGAGCACCGACGCCGGCAGCTTCGGGATCGCCGGCCCGTCGTCGGCGAACACCTCGACGTCGAGCGATTCCTGCTCGCGCGTCTGCCGCGCGATCCATTCGAGCGCCGCGGCGAGCCCGAGGTCGTCGAGCACGCGCGGATGGATCGTGTGCGACAGGTTGCGCACCTCCTCCAGTGCCTCGGCCGCCATCTCGCGCAGCATCGCGATGCGCTCGTCGAGCGCGGGCGACGTGCTCTCCTTCGCGGCGACGCCGAGCTGCAGCATCAACGCGGCGAGCATCTGCGCCGTGGAGTCGTGCAGCTCGCGGGCGACGCGCGCCCGCTCCTCGTCCTGCGCGCTGATCACCTGCGCGGCGAGCCGCCGTACGCGCTCGCGGTCCTCGGTGAGCCGGTCGAGCAGCGTGTTGAGCGTCGTGCCGACGCGCGCCATGTCGCGGTCGGCGAGGATGCTCGGCGGCACACGCGCCTCGAGGTCGCCCCCCGAGACGCGCGCCGCGGTGGTCTCGAGGTCGGAGAGGGGACGCAGCGCGACGTACACCAGCGCCAGGTTCACGACGAGGCTCAATCCCAGCGCGAGCCCGAGGATCGAGACCGCGGTGCCTGGCAGAACGCTCCGCCGCTCGGCAATCACGGCGAGCAGGGCGGCGACGACGATGATCAGGTTCGCCCCGGCGAGCTTGCCGAGCAGGGGCGCGCGCAGCGCCCGTTCGGCCAGCCCCGGCAGCGCCGGGCGCGTCTCGCGTGGCGCGGAGGCGCCGGCAGAGCGCGGCGGCTCGCTCATCGCTCGGGGAAGAACGGACGCATCGGACATTGCCGAAAGGTGCGCCGGCGCGCGCGGCGCTGCGAGAGGAATTCCCGGACGTTCGGTCAGGGTTTCCCCTCGGTCGTGTCCCGCCCTACTCGAAGTCGAGCGCGAGGTCGAGCGCCGGCGCCGAGTGCGTGAGCGACCCGACGGAGATCCAGTCCACGCCGGCAAGCGCGATGGCGCGAACGTTCTCCAGTCGCACGCGCCCCGACGCTTCGGTGATCGCGCGGCCCGCGACGAGCTCGACGCAACGTGCCATCTCGTCGGGATGCATGTTGTCGAACATCACGATGTCGGCCTTCGCGTCGACCGCCGCCTGCACCTGCTCGATGCGCTCGCACTCGACCTCGATCTTGGTGCCGGCGGGGGCGAGGTCCCGTGCGCGGCGCACCGCGAGCGCGACGTCGCCATCGACGGCGGCGAGGTGGTTGTCCTTGATCAGGACGGCCGCCGACAGGTTGAGCCGGTGGTTCCGCCCGCCGCCGGCGCGCACGGCGTACTTCTCCAACAGCCGCCAGCCCGGCGTCGTCTTTCTGGTGTCGAGGATCTTCGCCTTCGTCCCCTTCACTGCTTCGACGTAGCGCGCCGTGAGCGTCGCGATCCCCGACAGGCGCTGCATGTAGTTGAGCGCGACACGCTCGGCGCCCAGCAGGGCACGAGCATGCCCGGAGAGGTAGAGGATGTTCGATCCCTTTCTCACGCGCGCGCCGTCCTCGAGGTCGACGCGGATCGTGACCTTGGGGTCGAGCTGGCGAAACGCCTCGACGGCGAGCGGCACGCCGCAGATCACGCCTTCCCCGCGCGCGACGAGCTGGCCCCGCGCGTGGCGGTCGGACACGACGGTCGCGATCGTCGTCAGGTCGTTGAACGCCTCGTCCTCGTCGAGCGCCGAGCGCACGAGGTTCCGCAGCTCGTCCTGATGGTAGGGGAAGCGGAGCAGCCCCATGCCGCCGAGGCTCGCCGGCATGCTGAGCGGCGTGATCGTGCGCGGCGACGGGCGGCGCTCGGGCTCGTGCGGCTGCATCTCCATCCAGTCGTCTCCGCTGGAGTCGCCGGGCGGCTATTCGCCCGGGTCGATCGTGGATTGGGGCACGGGGCTCAGCGGATGCTGGCCTCCGATGGCGATCATACGCTCGATGGCCCGCCGAGCCCGGTTCGCGATGTCCGTGGGGACCGTGATCCGGTGCTCCAGCCGCGCGATGGCGCGCTTCACCTTGGGCAGGGTCGTGACCTTCATGTAGGCGCAGGACGCGCGCTCGTTCGCCGCGACGAAGCGCTTCGCCGGATTCTCGCGCCGCAACCGATGCAAGATGCCGACCTCGGTCGCGACGATGAACTCGGTTGCCTCGGAGATCGCGGGCCGCTTGATCATCCCCTCGGTCGAGAGGATCTGCACCCCTTCCGGATCGATGTCGCCGGCGGACATCGCCTCGAGGACGCTGGTCGAGCAGCCGCACTCCGGATGGATGAGGAACTCGGCCTCGGGGTGCAGCGACCGCTGGAGGCGGATGTTCTCGGGGTCGATGCCGGCGTGCACGTGGCACTCGCCCATCCAGATGCGCATGTTCTCGCGCCCGCTCATCCGCTTGACGTGCGCGCCGAGGAACATGTCGGGACAGAACAGGATCTCCGTGTGGGCTGGAATCGAGTTCACGACCTCGACGGCATTGCCCGACGTGCAGCAGTAGTCGCTCTCCGCCTTCACCTCGGCGGTGGTGTTGACGTATGACACGACCACCGCACCCGGGTGTTCGGCCTTCCAGGCACGGAGCTGCTCGGCGTCGATCGTCGAGGCGAGCGAGCATCCTGCGGCGAGGTCGGGGAGGAGCACCGCCTTGTTCGGCGAGAGCACGGCGGCGGTCTCGGCCATGAAGTGCACGCCGCAGAAGACGATCACGTCGGCGTCGGTCTTGGCGGCCTCACGCGACAGGCCGAGCGAGTCGCCGACGTAGTCCGCCACGTCCTGCACTTCGGCCCGCTCGTAGTTGTGGGCGAGGATGACGGCGTTCTTCTCGCGCGCGAGCGTCTTGATCTCACCCTGCAGCTGGGCGACGAGCTCTTCCCGTGACAGGAAGCCGGTATCGGTCGTTGCCATGGTCATTTGAAGGTAATGTGGCGCCGTGTGCTCCGTGAGCGGCCGCGTTTGCCGCATGGGCCGCACTCTGGCGGGCAGAAGCGAGTCGGCGCATTCTCTGCCGTCCCGGTCCACCTCACCTCTCACGCCGATAACCAATGCTCAAGGAATTCAAGGCGTTCGTGATGCGTGGCAACGTGCTCGACCTCGCCATCGCGGTCATTCTCGGCGCGGCGTTCGGCAAGATCGTCACGTCGTTCACGACCGACATCCTGATGCCGCCGCTCGGGCTGGCATTGGGTCACGTCGACATGACGAACCTGTTCGTCGACCTGTCCGGCACGCACCACGCGACGATGGCCGAAGCCAAGGCGGCCGGCGCGGCGACGATCAACTACGGCGTGTTCCTCAATACGATCGTCGACTTCCTGATCGTCGCCTTCGTGATCTTCCTGATCATCCGCCAGGTGAACCGGTTGAAGGGTCCCGCGCCGGAGACGGAAGCGCCGAGGACGCGCGAGTGCCCGGAGTGCCTGACGATGGTGCCGGCGCTGGCGCATCGCTGCGCTGCGTGCACGTCAGTGCTGCCGCCGCCGACGGTGGCGATCGTGTGAGAGCGGCGGCGCGGAGCGCCGCCGTTCATCTGTTGACGGATTTCAATTCAACGGCCGGCCTCGGGACGCAGGAGTTTCCCGACGCCGGCCGTGAACCGCTAACCGACGAACCGTCTAAGCATTGTTTCCGGGAACGCCGCTTGCCCTGCCACGGAGCAGGCTTTCTACAGATCGCACTCCGACTCAGCGAGGACCGTCCCGTGGCAGACATCCCGATTCAACGAAAGGAAGGACGCAACATCTGGCCGCTGCTGATCGGCCTGCTACTGCTCGTGGCCGTGCTCTGGTTCGTGTTCGGCCGGCAGCACACGCCGAACACGGCGGCGGCGCGCGCCGATTCGGCGGCCGTAGCGACGCCGGGTGTCACGCGCGACAGCGCGGCCGGCAGCGCGACGACGACTCCGCGCACTGACTCGACCGCGCGACCCTAGATCACATCTCGATGTGCCGCCCGCGCCAAACGCTCTTGGCGCGGGGAAAGTCGCTGCGATAGTGACCGCCGCGTGATTCCTTGCGCAGCAGCGCCGCCTCGGTGATGAGCCGCGCCGTCTGCACGAGGTTGCCCTCCTCCGTCGCCCCCACGGGCAGGCGCTGCTCGATCTCCGTCAGCTCGGCGAGCGCCGTGCGCAGTCCCTTGGCCGTGCGCGTGATCGCGACGTGCTGCCACATCACGGCGCGGATGCGCTCGGCCGCCACGTGCGCCGCCCCACGGTCGGCGAGTGGCGGCACCTGCCATTGTCTGGACGCGGGCACCGACTTGAGCGGCGCGACGTTCGCGAGGTCGCGCGCGACACGCTCGGCGAACACGAGCCCCTCGAGCAGCGAGTTCGACGCGAGCCGGTTGGCGCCGTGCACGCCGGTGCGCGCCACCTCGCCCACCGCGTAGAGGCGCGGCGCGCTCGAGTGGCCGGTCAGATCGGTCACGATCCCGCCCATCATGTAGTGCGCGGCCGGCGTCACCGGAATGAGATCCTTGCGCGGGTCGATGCCACGCGCAGTGCACAGCGCGAAGATCCCCGGGAACCGCTTGGTGAAGCCGCGGCCGAGCTTGCGCGCGTCGAGGTAGACGCGGCTGCGCTTCTGTTCGCGGTAGATCGCGCGCGATACGACGTCGCGAGGGGCGAGCTCGGCGTCGCGGTGCTCCTTGACCATGAACCGCACGCCCTTCTCGTTAACCAGAATCGCTCCTTCGCCACGCACCGCCTCGGAGATGAGCGCCAGCGGGTTCTCGGGGGTGTCGAGCGCGGTGGGATGGAACTGCACGAACTCCATGTCGGCGAGCGTCACGCCGGCGCGGTGCGCGATGGCGTAGCCGTCCCCCGTCGCGACCATCGGGTTCGTCGTGTAGCGGAAGACCTGACCACAGCCGCCGGTGGCGAACACCGTAGCGTCGGCGATGATCTCCACCGCCTTGCCGGCGATGCTCGCGCGAACACCGGCCACTCCACCGCGCGTGGTGATGAGATCGAGCACGCGCGCCCGCTCGAGCACCTTGATCCGGGCGCTGGCCCGCACGCGCTCGATCAGCGTGCGCGCCACCTCGGCGCCGGTCTGGTCGCCATGCGCGTGGACGATGCGGTTCGTCGAGTGCGCGGCTTCGCGCCCGAGCTTGAGCTGGCCGCTCGGATCGAGATCGAACTCGGCCCCCGCCGTCTGCAGCTCGCGCACGCGCGCCGGACCCTCCTCCACCAGCACCTCCACTGCGGCCGCGTCGCACAGCGCCGCGCCGGCGGCGAGCGTGTCACGGCGGTGGAGCGTCGGCGAGTCACCCGCGCCGAGCGCCGCTGCGATCCCCCCCTGCGCGTACGCCGTCGCGCTGTCGAACAGCGATCGCTTCGTCAGCAGCAGCACGTCGCCGTGCTGCGAGGCGCGCCACGCGGTGTGCAGGCCGGCGATGCCGCTGCCGACGACGAGGAATCGGGTGCGGAGGCGTTCGGGGGTGGGCATGGGGGAAATCAAGATCACCCATCGCCTTCTGGGAACTGGCGAGACGACTATGTCGTCATCAGTTCTCGGTTATCGGTAATCGGCCGGCCTCGGGAAGCTCCTGCGTCCCGAGGCCGGCCGTGAACCGTGAACCCTGAACCGACGAACGCGCGCGCGAAGCGCGCGCTTATCGCATATCGAACACGTACGAATTCAGATGTTGAATCGTCGTCTCGTGCTCCGACACGCGGTGTGCGAGGAGGTCGCCGATCGTCACGACACCGTGGAGCCCCTTGGCGTCGACGACGGGAAGGTGACGTACGCGGCGGCCCGACATGATCGCGCCGCACTCGTCGATCGACGTGTCCGGCGTCGTCGTCACGACGTCGCGCGTGAAGACGTCGGAGACGCGCGTCGTATCCGGCGGGAGGCCCGCGGCCACGACGCGGCGCAGGATGTCGCGCTCCGTGAAGATGCCGAGCAGCGCGCCCGTGTCGTCGACCACCAGCACTCCGCCGACGCTTCGATCGTTCATCAGGCGCGCGGCCTCCAGCACCGTG
The DNA here is from genome assembly GCA_045804245.1 of Gemmatimonadaceae bacterium. Taxonomy (GTDB): domain Bacteria; phylum Gemmatimonadota; class Gemmatimonadetes; order Gemmatimonadales; family Gemmatimonadaceae; genus AG11. The sequence goes on from JBJMNN010000036.1 coordinate 17,702, forward strand.
GAGGTTGGTGCGACGGAGACGATGTTCGTCCCCTTGCGGTTGAGGAGGTCACGGACGACGGCCATGGGGGCTCTCCCGTTGGAGGATACCACGATGGTACGCCCGGGCCTGACCGCGCGCCAGACGGGGCGGGCCGACTCCCTCAGTGCCGCTCGCCGTCGTTCCGGTGGCAGACCTGGTCCACCACGACTGCGCTCGCCAGGATGAGCACGTCGTCCTCGCCGTCGCCGATCTCCACGCCGTAGGTGTCGGCCAGGGAGAACCAGCGTTTGGACACCGTCGCCACCTCCCGATCGCCCCGCGTGAAGGAGTACTCATGGTCGAGGAAGTCGCCCCTGGCCTCGAGGTCGTCGGGGCCCGGCACGTCCACCGTGAAGCGGTGGTGGAACAGCGCGAACAGCTCCCGCTGGACCACTGCGGCCAGCTCGCCGCCGCGGTGGATCTCGTAGGTCGGCCGGAGGTTCCACAGCTTCTGCCGGATGAACGCCAGCTCGTTCCCATCCATGTCGCGGAACGAGAGCTGGCCGCCGAAACTGAGCGCCTTGCCGTCGACGAAGTAGACGTCGCGGTCCTGCTCGTCGCGGATGTAGTAGTCGTCGCCCCACGACAGCAGCTTCTGCTTCAACACGTAGCGCACGGATCGTCCTCTCGGCGTGGGGGATGCGTGGAGCACTACGGGCGGGCACGATCGCTGGTGCCAGCCAACGCTCGCCCACCCCGGCCCCAGCGGTCCGCGAGCGCGACACGTTCTTGACATGCCGCGAGGCGCCGGGACACACTCCGCGTCCGTCGGGTTCCCCCACTCACACTCTGGATTCCTCGTGATGCACTCGCGACTGTCGCTGCTCTCGCTCTCCATGTTGGGCGCGCTCGGCCTGGCCGGCTGCGCCGCACAGCAGCCTGCGCCACGGAGCGCGCCGGCGCCCGCTACCACCACTGCGGCGGCCGCTCCCGGGCGGCAGATGCGGCCGGAGGAGACCGAGGTCTACACCCCCGTGCCGAAGGTCGTCACGCCGGGCACCAATGGCGGGCCGCCATCCGATGCCGTCGTGCTGTTCAACGGCACCAACCTCGGCGAGTGGGTGCTGATGAAGGACAAGTCCCCTGCGACCTGGCCGGTCGCCGACGGGGTCCTCACGGTGAACAAGGCGGTCGGGGGCATCGAGACCAAGCGCTCGTTCACCGACTACCAGATGCACATCGAGTGGCGAATCCCGGTCGGGATCACCGGCAGCGGCCAGGCGCGCGGCAACAGCGGAGTCTTCCTCGCCTCCACCGGCGCCGGCGACGCGGGCTACGAGCTGCAGGTGCTCGATTCGTACAGCAACACGACGTACGTGAACGGCCAGGCGGGGAGCATCTACAAGCAGTCGCCCCCGCTCGTCAACGCGATGCGTCCACCCGGCGAGTGGCAGACGTACGACATCGTCTGGACTGCGCCGCGCTTCAACCCCGATGGCTCGCTGAAATCCCCCGCGTACGTCACCGTCCTGCACAACGGTGTGCTGGTGCAGAACCACTACGCGTTGAAGGGCCCCACCCAGTACATCGGCATTCCGAGCTATTCCGCCGCTCATGGCGCCGCGCCGATCAAGCTGCAGGCGCACGGGGATCCCAGTCCGCCGATCTCGTTCAGGAATATCTGGATTCGGGAGCTGTAGGAGCGCGGGTTCGCGGGTTCGCGGGTTCGCTATTCGCGGGTTCGGAAGGCTGGGCTCGTGGCGCGTGGAGGCATCGCTGCCAACCCGAAGTTCGTTATCCGCGAGCCCGCTGTTCAGCCTCCGCGGTCTCCGCGTCAATCAGTTCGCTCACCTGCGAACCCGCGCAATTACCAGATCTTCGCCCTATCGCTCACCGGCCGCATCATCGCGTCCCCGGGCTTGCACCCGAATGCCTGCGCGAACTCCGGCATGTTCGACAGAGGGCCGTTCACACGGAAGCGGCCCGGCGAGTGGGGATCCGTCGCGACCATCATGCGCGCAGCCTCGGGGCGCAGCACGGTGAGGCGCGCTCGCGCGTAGGCGAGGAAGAAGCGCTGCTCGGGGGTGAAGCCGTCGATCGTCGGGCGCGGCCTGTCCCGCATCGCACGCTGCATCGCCTCGTAGGCGATCGACACGCCCACGACGTCGGCGATGTTCTCCCCCAGCGTCAGCCGTCCGTTCAGGCGCAGCGTGTCGATCACGACATAGGAGCCGTACTGCCGCTCGACGACGCCCGCGCGCTCGCCATACCGCCGTGCGTCCTCCGGCGTCCACCAGTCGCGCACATTCCCCGCCGCGTCGTACTTGCGGCCCGAGTCGTCAAAGCCGTGCGAGAGCTCGTGGCCGATCGTCGCGCCGATGCCGCCGTAGTTCGCCGGTTCATCGTACACCACCGAGAAGAAGGGCGGCTGCAGCCGTCCCGCCGGGAAGGCGATCTCGTTCAGCGACGCGCTGTAGTACGCGTTCACCGTCGGCGCCGTCATCAGCCACTGGCCTCGGTCCACCGGCTTGCCGACATGCGAGAGCTCCCGCTGCATCTGATACGTGCGCGCGCGCCGCGTGTTCGCGGCGTAGGAGTCGGGGAGCACGTCGAGCGCGGCGTAGTCCTGCCAGCGTTCGGGGTAGCCGATCTTCTGGTTGAACGACGTGAGCTTCGCGAGCGCCTGTTCGCGGGTCCGGGCGCTCATCCAGTCCGCGCGCGTGATCCGGTCGTGCAGCACGTCGCGCAGGCTCTGCACGATCTCGAGCATCTTCGCCTTCGCCGCCGGCGTGAACTCGGTCTTCACGTACTCGCGGCCGAGCGCGTCACCCAGCGCCTGATCGGTCGCGACGAGACACCGGCGCCACCGCGGCTGCTGCGCACGCGTGCCCGTGAGCATGGATGCGAGCTTGAACGACTCGTCGACGAACGGTGCGCTGAGCTGCGACGCGCTGCGCCAGAGCACGGTCCAGCGCAGATAGGCCTTCCAGTCGTCGAGCGGCCGCATGGCGAGCGCGCCACCGAGCGCGCTGAAGAAGGGAGGCGCGTTGATCGTCACCGATGCGAGCTCGCCGAGTCCCAGCGTGCCGAGGTAGCGTGCCCAGTCGAAGCCGGTCGACGCGCTCGCCTCGGCGACAGTGAGATGATGGTAGCGCGTGCGAGGGTCGCGGAGCGCGACGCGCGAGAGCTGTGCCTTCGCCAGCGCCGTCTCGAGATCCAGTACCCGCGCCGCGTGCGACGCCGCCACAGCCGCCGAATCGCCGGCGAGCTCGAACATCCGGCCGATGCTCGCCTGATAGCGTGTGCGCATCGCCTGCGCCTCGGAGTCGGCGCGGAGGTAGTAGTCGCGATCGGGGAGCCCGAGCCCACCCTGGGTAGCGTACGCGATGGCGAGCCGCGCGTCGCGGGGATCGGCCGTCGACCCGAACCCGAACGCGCCGCCGTAGCCGAGCGAGTGCATGCGGGCGAGCTCGTCCAGCAGCTGCGTGCGGTCCGCGATGGCGTCGATCCGTCGCAGCTCGTCCGCGATCGGCTCGATCCCCGCTCGCTCGGCCGCCGTCGAATCCATGCAGCTCGCGTAGAAGGTGCCGAGCTTCCGCGTGCTCGCGTCGGTCGTCGTCGCCGCCTGTGCTGCGGCGTGTTCCAGGATCCCCTTGAGGACGAGCGTGTTCCGCTCGGTGAGCTCGTTGAACGCGCCCCAGCTGGAGAACGCAGGCGGGATCGGGTTGTGCTCGATCCAGCCGTTGTTGGCGAACATGAAGAAGTCCTGACAGGCGCCGAACTTCCGGTCGATGCTCGATGGATCGAACGCCGGCATCGGGACGACGGACTGCGCGCCGAGTCGGGGAACGGCCAGTGCGAGCACGAACAGCGCGAGTGCGTGGCGAATAGGCGACGACATCGTGGTATGCGGAGAGTGATCGACTCCGCAATCTGCCTTCGCGCACCGCACTGGCGCGAGGACTACGGCGAGTGATGAGTGGTGGGCCCTGGGTGAAGACGTCAACCGTCAATCAGCACCCACCACCCACCACTCATCACCGATCGACTTTCCTCCTCGCTCCCCACAGCACCGCACTCCGGTCGGCCACGAGCGACGGCACCGCGCCCCACGGCAGCACCCGGCCGAGCGAGCGCACCGGATGGGCGAGGCGCTGTGCAACTCGCGTCTCGTGCACGAAGAGTCCGCCCTCACGGAGCACGCGGGCCACCTCGCTCAGTGCCGAACGTCGCCCCTCCATCGTCGCGCTGGCATGGTAGCACGTGCCGAAGTCGATGACGAGATCGAACCGCGCCGCCTCGAACGGGAGTTCGCGTACGTCGCCCTCGACGAGCGTCGCATTCGTGCACGTGTTCCGCACCCGCTCACGCGCCTCGGCGAGTAGAGCGGGATCGACGTCGAGACCGATCAGCTCGAGGGGCTCCAGGCGGTCGTCGAGCACCGGCAGCGCCACACCACGGCCACAGCCGATCTCGAGGACGCGCGCGCCAAGAGGCAGCCGCAGCGCGCGGATCATGAGCGGGATCTCCACCTGAGCCTGAAGGCCGTTGCGCGCCTCGACGTTGCCGAACGGGACGTATTGGCCCGCCTGCGTCGGCTCGGAGCGGTGCATCCGATCCTCCTGCCACGCTTCCCTGCCCTCCTCGACTGGCGGACGCTCGAGCATTCGGGACATGATGTGCGCTCCGGTGTAGGTGATCCATCGGCCGCGCGCTTGCTCACGGCACCCGGACTCTTTCCCTACGCGAGAATCCTCCCTCGACCGGCTCATGGACCGACCGCCTCCCCCGTCGACCTCATCGCCATCCGACGCGCCCGGGGCCGACGTCACCGGGCTCCTTCTCGCGTGGGGACGCGGCGATCAGTCGGCCGCCGACCGCCTGGTACCGGCGATCTACGACGAGCTGCGCCGGCAGGCGGAGCGGGCGATGCGTCGCGAGGGGGTGGAGCACACGCTGCAGGCGACAGCGCTGGTGCACGAGAGCTACCTGCGGCTGGTCGATCAGCGCCGCGTCGAGTGGCGCAGCCGCGCGCATTTCTTCGCCATCGCATCCACGGTGATGCGCCGCGTCCTCGTCGATCATGCGCGCGCGCGGCTCACCGCGAAGCGCGGCGGAGGCGTCGCGCCGATCACGCTGGCCGGCGCGGAGCGTGGCGGCGTGCAGGAGACCGACGACGTCGATCTTCTCGCGCTGCACGAGGCATTGGAGCGACTCGCCGTGCTCGATCCGGAGCAGGCTCGGCTCGTCGAGCTGCGCTACTTCGGCGGGCTCACGATCGAGGAGACGGCCGTAGCGCTCACTGTCTCACCGGCGACGGTCAAGCGCGAGTGGGCCCTCGCGCGCGCCTGGCTCCGCCGCGAGCTGGTCGACCGGTGACGGACGCGCGTTGGCAGCGTGTGAAGGCGCTCTTCGCCGAGGCGATGGAGCGTCCGGTGCACGAGCGCAACGTCTACCTCGACGCCGTATGCGCCGGCGATCCCACGCTCCGCGCCGAGGTCGCCTCACTCCTCGAGGCGAGCGAGAACTCGGGAAGCTTGCCGGGTGCGCGGGCCGCGGTGGCCGCCGCGGCGCGTGCGTTCACCGCCGGCGTCTCCGCTGCGCCACCGAGCGACTCCTCGTTGCAACGCATGCTCGAATCGGCGCTCGGGCAGCAGTACGAGATCGTGCGGCCGCTCGGCCAGGGCGGGATGGGTGCCGTGTACCTCGCGCGCGAGCGGTCGCTGGAGCGGTTCGTCGCCATCAAGGTGCTGCGCCCCGAGCTGGCCGAAGCGCGGGACGGCCGCGAACGGTTCCGGCGCGAGGCGCGCATCGCCGCGCAGCTCTCCCATCCCGGCATCGTGCCGCTCCACACCTTCGGGGAGGTGGGCGGGATCTGGTACTTCGTCATGGGTTACGTGCGCGGCACGTCGCTCGCCGAGCGGCTGCGTCTCGAGGGGCGGATCCCGGTCGACGAGGCACGCCGCATTCTCACCGAGCTGACCGATGCGCTCGCGTGCGCGCATCGCAGCGGCATCGTGCACCGCGACATCAAGCCGGCGAACGTCCTGCTCGACGCCGAGAGCGGGCGTGCCGTGCTCGCCGACTTCGGTATCGCGAAGGTCGACGCGAGCGACGAGCATCTCACCGCATCGGGTGTCGCGATCGGCACGCCGCACTACATGTCCCCCGAACAGGTGCTCGGCGCGCGCACCGTCGACGAGCGCAGCGACATCTATTCATTGGGCGCGGTCGGCTACACCATGCTCGCGGGGCGCGAGCCGTTCGAGGGCGGGCAGGCTGTTCAGCTCATGCGTCGACGCATCGCGCACGACGCGCCGTCGCTGGCGCCGCTCGTGACGGCGGGGGCGGCGCCGCTCGCCGGTGTGGTGATGCGATGCCTGGCGCGCGATCCGGCGCAGCGATGGCCGTCAGCGCGCGATCTGGGCGCTGCGCTGGCACGCATAGGAGGAAGCGAGAGCAGCTCGAGCGTCGCGCCAGCGCGCGAGCTGCCCGCGTTCGGACCGTACGCGCTGCTGTGGGCGACGTTCTGGACTGCGCTCGCACTCCGGCCGTCGCACTCGCTCGGCGATGCGGCGCTGCTGCTGCTGATCGCGCTGCTCGTGCCATTCGGCTTCGCCGTGCACCTGTGGAACGTCGGCCGCGGAGAGCTGTCGCTGCGCGAGATCGCACGACTGTCGTTCTGGCCACCCGAGTGGTGGGGGATGTGGTGGCCGGAGTCGCTGCGACGGCCGAACGACCTCTACGCCATGCTCCCGCGCCCCGCTCGGCGCGTGCGCGTAGCAGTGAGCGCCTTCATCGTGGGTCTCCCCGGGCTGATCCTCGCGCGGGAGTGGCTCGAGGCGGCGAAGGACGCGCCCCTTGCTTCGGGAGCACGACAGATCTTCCCGGCGGCGGAAGCCCTGCTACTCGCGGGAACGGCGCTCGCCGTCGTCCTCGCGGTGCGCTGGGCACGTGCGCGCGGCGCGAGCTGGCCGGAGACGCTCCGGCTTCTGTTCGGATCGACCGCACCGTCGCGCGGATGGGACGAGCCGCACCTCTCGACGCTCCTGAGCGCGCGATCGGGCGAGGTCCGTCCGCCGCGCGCGGACGACGCGCGCGATCACGTGCGCGCGATCGTCGATCTCGTTGCGATTCTGCCCGCGAGCGCCGCCGATCTCGGACGCGACGCCGAGCGCGCGGCACGCGTGGCCGGCACCCGGATCGAGGAGACCGACCGCGAGATCGCTGCGCTAACCCGTCATGGTAGCGCCGCCGAGCTGGATCGGCTCGTCGCCCAGCTCGGCGCTCTGCAAGCGACTCCCGGCGACGCCGAATGTCTCGAGCTGGCCGAGCTGGTGAAACGCGAGATCGACGTCGTGCAGCGCATGCAGCTGCGGTGTGAGCTGATCACGCACCAACGCGCACGGACGTTCCAGCTCGTTCGCGCGCTCTGGCGACGACTGACGCTCGTGCGCGACGTCGCGGTGGACTCGGGCGAGGTGCCCCTGGCCCAGCGCGAGCATTTGCGTGGCGTGGTGCGGGAGGTCGAAGGACTGGAGTAGCCTCCTACCCCCCGAACCCGCCACCGCCCTGCTGCGGCTGGTCCTGCTGCTGCGGCTGCCGCATGCGCGGCTGCTGGCCGTAGTTGTACTGGAAGGTCAGGAACGCGCCGCGCACGCCCGGGTTCCGCTCCGTGATCTGCGTCAGCGTCGACGTTCCCGCCTGCACGCGGAACTTGTTCGTGCGGAACGGATCCTGGACGCGCAGGCTCACCGATGCCTTTTCGCCGTCGAGCTTCTTGCGGAGCGAGAAGTTGGTGAACTGCATCTTCGAGAACCGGCCGCCCTCGATCTTCATCGGGGCGCGGTACATGTAGAAGCCCTGCAGCGACAGCGTCGGGGTGAGGTCCACGGTGCCGTTGAAGCGCAGCATCCACGTCACCGCGTCCGTGCCGGCGATCGACGTCGTGGAGCCGCCCTCGGTGACGAGCTTGAAGATGTTGCCGCCGGCGAATCCGTTGAACCGCTTGCCGAGCCGGATCGAGCCGTTCACGTCGGTGCCCCACGAGTTGCTCTTCGCGAGGTTCTTGAAGCTGATCGTCGTCACGTCGCGACCATCCACGACGTCGTCCGTGTTGATGATGAAGCGAATGACGTTCGTCGTGTGGCGGAAGAAAGGCGACAGCTGGAAGTTGCCGTACTTCCCGCTCTTCGTGAATCCGAGCTCGTAGGCGTCGGTGTACTCCGGGTTCAGCGACGGATTGCCGATGAAGACGTTCTGAACGTCGAAGTACGTCGGGAAGGGATTGAGCTCCTGCGTCCCCGGACGGCGGATGCGGCGGGAATAGCTCACCTTCACCTGGCTGGAGGGCGTCAGGTTGTAGTTCAGGATCCCGCTCGGGAAGAAGCTCGTGTAGTGGTACGGGTAGCTCTGTCCGGCGAGCCGGAAGTCACGACTCGCGTATTCGGCGCGCAGTCCGGCCTGCGCCTCGAGCTTGCCGATCGGTCGGCTCAGCACCGCGTAGCCAGCCTGTACCTGCTCGTCGAACTCGAAGGCGTTGCTCAGGTTGCTCCGCGCCCACTGTCCTTCACCGAGGGAGTCCTTCAGCATCAGGTAGTCGCGGTCGAGCCAGCGCGCGTTCCCTTTGTAACCCGTCTCGAGCTTGGACTTGCCGAGCGGACGCGTGTAGTCGAGCTGCGCGGTCAGCGACTTCGTCACCGCGTCGACGTCCTCCGACTGCCGCTCGACTTGTGCGCCGGTCGGCACGCCCTCCGATGTAAATGATTCGCGCCAGAGCGAGGTCGCATCCTCGTCGTGCGAGTAGTTGGCGCGGAGCTCGAGGCCCAGCTCGTGCTTACGCGGCTCGAACGTGCGCTTGAGCGCGCTCGTGTAGTCGAAGTTGATTCCCTTCGACTCGTTGTCGCGGGGGCGAAGGTAGTTGTCTGTCTGCGCGCCGGTGCCGTTCTTCTCGAGATAGAGATTGCGCGAGTCGTCGAGGGAGCGGCGATGGTTGACCGACAGGTTGTTCGTCAGGACGTCGGTCTTGTTGAGCTTGTAGTCGACGTTTGTGCTGAAGTTCTCGCCCTTGAAGCCGTTGTCGGCGTCGATGTCCTGCTCCTCGACGGAGAAGAGCACCTTGGTGGCGTCGTAGCGGAGGCGGTCGTTGATGCCGACCACGTCCCGCTTGTCGTTGAAGATGCCGAGGTTCGAGAACGTCGTGAGCTTCCCAGCCTGGTAACCGAGGTTGCCCGAGGCGTTGTACCGGTCGCGATTCGCCGCGCCAACGATGAGCCCTGCGCTGATGCCGAGGTCGACGTTCTGCTTGAGCACGATGTTGATGATGCCGGCCATCCCTTCCGGGTCGTACTTGGCCGACGGGTTCGGCACGACCTCGACGCGGTCGAGGATGCCCGCGGGCAGACTCTTGAGGTACGCTCCGAGCTGCTGGCCGGATATGGGCGCGGGCCGGCCGTTGATCTGGATGGCGACGTTCTCATTGCCGCGCAGGCTGACCTTGCCATCCGCGTCGACGGTGACGGAGGGGGTGGCCTCGAGCACCTGGCTCGCGTTGGTCGCGGCGGGGGCGATGTCCTTTGCGCGGTAGGAGTTGCGATCGGGCTCGATCGTCACCGCGTCCTGCTTCTCGACGACCTCGACCTGACCGAGCGCGACGGCGACGCGCGTGAGCTGCACCGTGCCGACGTCGACGGTGGGTGCCGCCGGCGTGATGGCGACTTCCTGGATCTTCGGGGCGAAGCCGAGGAAGGTGATGCGCAGGGTGTACGTGCCAGGACGGAGGCCCTGCACGCGGAACGTGCCGTTGGCACCGGCGATGGCACCGGTGACGAGCGCGGAAGTAGCCTTGTTGCGCACCGTGACCGAGGCGCGCGCCACCGGCGCGCTGCTCTTCTGGTCGACGACGATTCCCTTCACTTCGCCAGGGCCGGCCGGCGGCGGACCACCCGGGCCACCCGGGCCGGGGCCTTGAGCGGAGATCGAGCCGGCGGCGAGGAGGAGGCCGAGCGCGGCGGCGAGGGGGGACCTCATGATGGAGCTCTCTGGCAGACTGTGAATGCGGACGTCGCGAAGCACCGCGAAGCGGCGCGTCGACGTCGGCACTACGACCTGGCTTCCGAGAGGTTTCAGACCGCACGTTGTGCCAAATGGTTTGCTCTGGGCGCGCGATCTCGTCGATGTGGACGATCCTGCTCGCTCGGCGCCGTAAAGAGGCCGAATCGTTGGTACGATCGTGCGCGAAGCAGGCACTTACGCGCGCTCATCAACGCAGTTGCGCCGAGGGACCGAGCGCGAAAGCGTGTGTGCGATGCAGCGCCGACTCGCTACATCTTCGGCTCGAACATGATGTGCGCTTTCGGCGTGCCGGGGAACATCAGCCACATCGTTCCCTCCGCGGGCTTCGCCGAGAGACCGGTCGACGCGACCGTCGCATTCGGCATGTACACGATGTACAGCGCCTTCGCCGTCGGCGCGGTTCCCGTCGACGCGTCGAATGCGTCGGGCGGGCCGAAGAGCTGATACAGCGACGCCGGGTGCGTTGGCACGGCCAGCTTCTTCGCGCGCACCTCGGCGAACCGCACGGTGTCGACCTGATCGCCCTTCACCCCGCTCGCTCGCAACGCGCGGCCGCGCGCCATGAACGGCTCGAGCGACTGATGATAGCACGCGACGTGGAAGCCCTTCGCCGCAGGATCGCTGGCGAGGCAGGTGAACGGCCCTTTCCCCTCGCGCAGCAGCACCAATCCGCGTTTACCGGGCTCGTAGCCGAGCACGCGCGCATCCGAGCGGAACTCGGGCGGCAACGCGAGCACCGCCGCCGCGATCTGTTGTGCTCCGGCAGGCACCGCCGGCGTCGGCGCGGCCTGCGCCTGCGCGAGCACCGGGAGGAATGCGAGACCGAGGACCACGAGACGGGGCGTCATGCGGACATCCTCCATTGAGAGTTGGGTGCGATTGTCATTCTCGCGGCGCCGACTTCGCCCGCGCGGCCGCGCGTGCCGGGCGCAGGACTGCGCTGTCCAGCTGGAACACGTACGGCCAGTACTTCCCCGTCACGAGCAGCTGCGCGGTCGACGAATCGTACGCGATCCCGTTCGCCACGCCACCACGTGCGTCGAGCCGCTTGCTCTCGGCCTCGGGCAACAGCCGCCGTACGTCGACCCATCCGACGATGCGCCCGCTCGTCGGATCGATCCGCGCGATCAGGCCGGTCCAATACACGTTCGCCCACAGCTCGCCCTTCACCCATTCGAGCTCGTTGAGCATGTGCACCGGCTCCTCGGCCTCCGTCACGCCGATCGTGCGGACGACGCGAAAGCCATTCGGGTCGATCACGCGGATGCGGCTCGTGCCGTCGCTCAGGTAGAGCATCGCGCCGTCGGTGGTGAGGCCCCACCCCTCGCCGTCGTACCGGAACGAGTCCACCGGCGCGAAGGTCCGTGCGTCGTACACGAGTCCGCGATGCGACTTCCAGGTGAGCTGGTAGATCCGCCCGTCGAGCACCGTGATCCCCTCGCCGAACTCCGTGCTCGGCAGCTCGGTGCGCCGCATGACGCGGCCCGTCGCCGGCTCGACCTCGCGCACTCCGGAGCGCCCCTCGAGCCCCGTGCTCTCGAGCAGACGTCCGCGATGCACGAGCAAACCCTGCGTGAACGCCATCGTGTCGTGCGGCAACCGAGCCAGAACACGGGGCACCAGCCGCGGCGTCGCCGGCGAGAACGGAACGCGCGGCGGGGATGCGTCCGCGTTGTCGCGTTGCGGCAGGAACGAGGGAAGGATCAACGTCTCACCGCTCGCCTCCGCGTCGCCCTTCTGACACGATGCGGAGAGTGCGCCGACCGCGAGCAGTGCGCCGAAGAGCCAGCGCACGCTCACGGGCTCACACCGTCCGGCAGCGCGTACGCGGCGACCACATCCGCCTGGTCCCGATCGAACTGTCCTCCGCCGCCCGCCGCGATCACGACGAACTGCTTGCCGGTGCGCGCGCCGCGATAGGTGATCGGCGTGGCGTGTCCGCTTCCCTCCAGCCGCGTCACCCAGAGCTCCGCACCCGTGCGAACGTCGAATGCGCGGAAGCGCTTGTCGTTCGTGCTGCCGATGAAGACGAGTCCACCCGCCGTCACAATCGAGCCGCCGATGTTGGGCGCGCCGGTCTTCGCCACCCCACGCGCGAGCAGGCCGTCGTTCACGCCGAGCGGCACGGTCCAGCGAAAGTCCCCGGTCGCGAGGTCGATGGCGTGCAGCTTTCCCCACAGTGGACGCTGGCAGGGCAGATCGTTGTCGTCCCAGAAGCGCGCATACGAGCCGCCTGGCGCCCAGCGCTCCCATGCCGGCGCGGCGGCGCCCGGAGCGCGGCGGCGGATCACGCCCATCGCGCCGATCTCGTTGACGTTGACGAACGCGGTTGCCGTCGCCGGATCGATCGACACGCCGGACCACGTCGCGCCGCCGAGCGTGCCGGGGAACCACACGCCGAGCACCGTGTCGGGGGGCGCGTACCCACCGCCGCTCTGCGCGAACTGCGCGAACAGCCGTGCGCAGTACACGCGCGACTCCGGCGTCACGTCGGTGAGATCTGCCGCGGTGATCGCCGTGTGTCGCGACAACGGCGCAGGCTTGACTGGATACGGCTGCGTCGGCCATGCCTGTTCACCCGGCACGTGGCTCGCCGGCACGCGTCGCTCCTCGATCGGGAAGAGCGGCTCGCCGGTGCGACGGTCGAACACGAACATCAATCCGCTCTTCGTGAGCGCCACGACGGCGGGGATCTCGCGCCCGCCGCGACGGATCGTCACCAGTGCCGGCGGCGGCGCCACGTCGTAGTCCCAGATGTCGTGGTGCACGAGCTGGCGATGCCAGCGCAGGCGGCCCGTCGCCGCGTCGAGCGCGACGATGGAGTTCGCGTAGAGGTTCGCGCCCTTGCGGTCGCCGCCGTAGAAGTCCGAGGCAGCGGAGCCGAGCGGCAGAAAGACCAATCCGCGCTCGACGTCGACCGTCATCATCGACCAGACGTTGACGCCGGTGCGGTCGCGCCAGGACCCCGGCTCCCACGTGTCGTTGCCGGGCTCTCCCTCGCGCGGCACGGTGTGGAAGCGCCACACGAGCTTGCCCGTGCGCACGTCCCATGCGCGGATGTCGCCGCTCGGTCCGCGCGCCACACCCTCCGGCACGAGCGCGCCCGTGATCACGAGATCTCGATAGATGCTCGGCGGCGACGTCATCCCGAATGCGCCGGGCACGTCGGTCATCTCCGCGCGGAGGTCGACGGTGCCGCCGTCGCCGAACGTGGTAATGGGGCGTCCTGTCGCCGCGTCGAGGGCGATGAGCCGGCCGTCGATCGTGCCGTAGATGATCCGCGCGTCGCGCGCACCATCCGGTCCGCGCCCTTCCCAGTACGCCACGCCGCGGTGCGGCGAGCCTGCGCGCGGCCGCTCGCGTCCGGCGTTCGGATCGAACGTCCAGCGCTCGCGCCCGGTCTCGGCGTCGAGCGCGATCACGCGCTGAGACGCCGTGGAGAGATAGAGCACGCCGTCGACCATCAGCGGCGTCGTCTCGAACGCCGGCGGACGGCGTGCGTCGCGCGCGCTCGCGCTGTCGCTGCGCGTCTCGAGCTCGCCGGTGTGATACGTCCACGCGCGCACGAGCCGCGACACGTTGCCGCGATCGATCTGCGCGAGCGGCGAGAAGCGCAAGCCGCCGGCGTCGTGGCCGTAGCTGCGCCATTCGGTGTCGACGCCGGCGGGCGAGGCGGAGGAGACCGTCGCGGAGCGGGCGCACGCGGTGAGGGCGACGGCGAGCGCGAGGGTCGTGCGAGCGTGCATTCGGTGAATACCACTCGCGGCTGTGAGCCCGTCAAGTCGGCTTGCCCGCCATCGCACGCGACGGCATGTTCGGGGCCCGCTGCCCCAGTCCATCCAGCCGTCCGCTCGTCGCGGACGCTCACCCCGATCCGCACCATGCCCGTCCTCGCGCTCGACGCCGGCACCACGAGCACCCGCGCCATGGTCTTCGCCGACGACGGTGCCGTGCTCGCACAGGTGCAGAAGCCGTTCGGCCAGCACTTCCCCGCCGACGGCTGGGTGGAGCACGACGCCGACGAGATCTACGCCACCACCGTCGCGTGCGCGCGCGAGGCGCTCGCCGCTGCGAAGCTCGCCGCGAAGGACGTGGCGGGGATCGGCATCGCCGTTCAGCGCGAGACCGTCGTGGTGTGGGATCGCAAGACGGGGAAGCCCGTGCAGCGCGCCATCGTCTGGCAGGACCGCCGTACGGCGGAGCGTTGCCGCGTGCTCGCGAGCGATCCCGGCGCCGTCGACCTGGTGGGTCGCACCGGCCTGCTGCTCGATCCCTATTTCTCCGCGACCAAGCTCGCCTGGATCCTCGACGAGGTTCCCGGCGTGCGCGAGCGCGCCGAACGGGGCGAGCTGCTCGCCGGCACGATCGACACGTGGCTGCTCTGGAAGCTCACCGGCGGCCGCGTGCACGCCACCGACGCCACGAACGCGTCGCGCACGCTGCTGTTCGACATCTACCGGCAGAAGTGGGACGAGGAGCTGGGCGTGCTGTTCGGCGTGCCCGCGTCGATCCTGCCCACCGTGCGCGACAGCGCCGACGACTTCGGCAGCACGACGCCCGACGTCTTCGGCGCGCCGATCGTCGTGCGCGCGATGATCGGCGATCAACAGGCGGGCGCGGTCGGCCAGGATTGCGTCGCGCCCGGCGAGGCGAAGGCGACCTACGGCACGGGATGTTTCGTGCTCGTCCACACCGGCGACGCGGCGCGCGTGTCGCGCCACCGTCTGCTCGGCACCGTCGCGCTCCGGCTCGCCGGCGTGGTGACCTACGCGCTCGAGGGGAGCATCTTCAACGCGGGGACCGTCGTGCAGTGGCTCCGCGACCAGCTTGGTCTCATCGAGCACGCGGCGCAGAGCGCGACGGTCGCGGCGAGCATCCGGTCGTCCGAAGGCGTGTACTGCATTCCGGCGTTCACGGGGCTCGGCGCACCGTGGTGGGATCCCGATGCGCGCGCCGCGCTGATCGGCCTCACGCGCGACAGCGGGCGCGCGCACATCGTGCGTGCCGCGCTCGAGTCGGTAGCGTACCAGACGCGCGACCTCGCGAGCGCATTCGGCGAGGACGGCGTGCCGCTCCGGACGCTGCGCGTCGACGGCGGGATGGCGGCGAACGACTGGCTGATGCAGACGCTGGCCGATCAGCTACAGATTCCCGTCGAGCGGCCGGTCGTGCTCGAGACGACGGCATGGGGCGCCGCGCGGCTCGCGGGGATGCACGCCGGAATCTATCCGCCGTTGGGCGAGCAGGGATTCCGGCGCGTCGAACGCACTTTCACGCCGCAGGAGAAGCCGGCAGTGAGCACGGCACAGCACGACGGCTGGCTGACGGCGATCGCGCGGGTGCGGTCGTAGGGCCGTCGTTCAGCTCTTCCGCCGCACCGACTTCGCGATCTCGACCCAGCGCTCCATCGGGATGCTCGCCACGATCTCGCCGATGACGTCGAGCTCCAGGTCGTCGGCGCGCTTGAAACGGATGCACGCCTTGCCCATATCGAGCTTCTTCCCCTTCGCGGCGAATGCGTCGCGCAGGCGCTGCTCCTGCGCGCTGTCGCCGTACACCGGCATCAGGTGCAGCGAGAGGTAGTTCTTCTGCGATGCGAGCGCGACGTAGCCGAGCGGCTGCTTGTTGTAGGTGTCGGGATAGACGCTGAGCGGCACGCCGTAGTAGATCATCCCATAGCTCGTGCCTTCCACGTAGCCGGCGGGGAGGTTCTTGCGCACGACATGTCGCACGCGCTCGAGCTCCGCGCGACGATCGTCCGGCAGCGAGTCGAGGTACTGCTCCACCGTCACGGATGCAGCGCTCTTCGTCGGCACGTCAGACCACGCGCCTCGGCGCCGCCGTCGCGCGGTCGCCGGTGTTCGGCGTCCCCGACGACTCGATGAGCAGCATGTGCACCTCCTCCTTCGCCACGGGACGGTGCTCGACTCCCTTCGGGACGACGAACAGCTCACCCGGTCGCAGCGTGACGCTGCGGTCGCGGAGCTCGATCGTGAGCTCGCCTCGCAGCACGAGGAAGAGATCGTCCGTCTCGTCGTGCTTGTGCCAGACGAATTGCCCCTGAACCTTGGCGACCATGATGTCGTAGCCATTGAACTCGGCCACGGTGCGCGGCTGCCAGTGCTCGGTGAACCCGGCGAGCTTTTCGGCGAGATTGATCGCCGCCGCCGGGGCGGGCTGCCCGCGCGAAGTAGCCATTAGTTGCCGATCGTGATCGGAGTCGTGACGCCGTTCCTGTCCTGCAGCGACGCGAACGAGATCGTCGCCGTCGGCCCTGGGAACGTGAGGTTGACCTTCTTCTGGTCTTCCACGTTGTAGACATAGTTGATCGGCCCGCTCCCGCTCTTCGCGTCGGCAGGGCCGAAGGTCTGCTCGGCGAGCAGCGGAGTGAGCGACTTCGTGATGGCCGGGAGCATGCTCGCCAGCGTCCGCACCGCCGTCTCGCCTCCCGGCGGTTGGCTCGGGATGTCTCTGTTCGTCGTGCAGCCGGTGGCGGCGAGCGCGAGGCAGAGACCGAAGGCGATGCTGAGTCGGTGGATCATGACGACCTGCCGTCGATGCGGCACTGAGTGATGTCGGCCCACGAGAGGCGGCCCCGACGTCGAATCTCCCGAGTGTCGGACCCGATCGCCAGTGGCGCGGTTACTCCGCCCGCAACGTCACGGTCGGCTTCCGGGAGCTGAGGAGGAGCATGTCGGCGATGCGCCACGACGCCGCCGAATCGGCGCGGAGCGCGGCGACGATCGTGTGGCCGCACATCGGGCCGCACTCCCACCGCGCGAACACGATGGCCTCCTTCCCCGACGGCGTGAAGCCGATCGGCGAGAAGCGCAGCACGCCGGCGGCGCCGCGGTTGTAGTACTGGAACTCGCCCCACATCCCTTCGGTGCTCCACGAGACCGGAAGCTGTCGGGTGGGGAGGGCGATGATGTCGGCGTGCCCGTCGGCGATGGCGTGCAGGTCGATCGTGTCCGCGGCATGCTGGAGCAGCGCCGCGTTCGCCGCGCTCGCCTGCGCCGATCCGGCGACGCCCCCCCACCAGGGCGACTCGATCCCCCAGCGACGCTCGAGCGGCGGACACTGCACGCTCGCACACGCCGAGTCGAGCGACGTGGCGACGACGGCGATCGGCCGGCCGGTCGAGCGCACGTAGGTCGACTCGGCGACCACGAGGTAGATCGCGAGCTCCGCCGCGCTCGCCTGCCGATGCCGCGGCGCGGGCTGGAGCAAGGGCACGCGCCGGCACGACACGAGGCCGACAGCGAGCACGAGCGCGACGAGGAGGCGGCGATGCGGCATGGTGAATAAGATTCGCGAATGACCGGAGAGCCTCAAGTGCGCCGATCGGCCAGCACGGGATCGGACGTCGCCCAGGCGTACGACCGCTGGTCGCGGCGGTACGACGACGATCACAATGCGACGCGCGATCTGGACGCGCGCATCGTCCGACAGTCACCACTACACGTTGCGGGCGCGCGAGTTCTCGAACTCGGCTGTGGCACGGGCAAGAACTCGGAGTGGCTCGCCGCGCAGGCGCGCACGCTCGTGGCGCTCGACTTCTCCCCGGGGATGCTCGACGTCGCGCGGCGACGCGTGCGCTCGGAGCGGACGCGGTTCGTCGAGCACGACATCACGCGCCGATGGCCCGTCGAGCCGTCGTCGATAGACCTGGTGGTGGGCAACCTGGTGCTGGAGCACGTGCGCGACCTCGGTCCGATCTACGCCGAAGCGGCACGCGTGCTACGGCCTGGCGGTCAGCTCTTCGTCTGCGAGCTGCATCCGTATCGGCAGCTGCGCGGCGGGCAGGCGCACTTCGAGGACGCGGAGACGAACGAAGTCGTCCCTGTCACCGCATACCAGCACAGCGTGAGCGAATACGTGACCGGCGGTCTCACCGCAGGGTTCACGCTCCGCACGCTCGGCGAGCACGTCGAGGAGAGCGCGTCGACTGATTCTCCACCGAGACTGTTGTCGGTGCTGTTCGAGCGCTGAAAGCGACCGCACGGATGACGCGGATCTGAACGGCAGAAGGGCTGGATCGGCTCCTCTCCCGGTCGAGATGCTCAGCCCGGCGCACCGAATCGCTCCACCCACGACGTCAAGGTGTTTGATGGTCCGGCGGAGAGATCTCTCAGCCGCTCGTGAACATCTCTCCGCGCGCTCCACGGAGTGATCATCCTGGACGATCCAACCCCGCGTTGAACTGCTGCGACTTGTTGCGCGGGATGCTGAGCGACTCCCACGGCCCGGCGGCGTGGATGCGGGCGAGCAACACGATCTGGCCGACGTGGTAGGCCAGGTGCGCGAGCGATCGGGAGAGCGCGGCGTGAATCGTCATGGGCTGCTGGCGGATCGTCACCGTGCGTTCGAGATCGTCGTCGCCGAGCGGTACGAGCGCGTCGTCGAGCACAGCGAATCCCTTCGCCAGAAGCTCGTGCACTTCGGCGCGCGAGTAGGGCCGCTCGTCGAACTCGCGGTCGCGGTCACGATTGGGCTTCTCGCCATCCTCGGTGAGAAAGTTCGTGAACCGTGAGACGAAGTTCCCGCTCATGTGCCGCACGATCATGGCGGCGGAGTTGCCCTCGGGCGCGAGGACGCCGTTGAGCGCCTCGTCGGGCATCTGGGCGAGTGCCTTCTCGGCGAGCTGGCGGTAGCGCGCGTATTCGGCGCGAAAGTCGGCGATGAGCATGGTCGAGTGACGAGAGTGAATGAGACGCTGACCGACGTAGCGCACGCGGCCCATGCGGATGGAGTCTATCCGGCGCCCGCCCATGGAGGCCAGCGGCGGCGCGACCCACGGCGTACAATCAGCGATGAGCCACTGTTTCCAATCTCTGGTGATTGCGGGCGCGACGTGTGTCGCCGTCGCCATGCCCGCCCACGCCCAGGTGCGCCGCAACGAGCAGCAGCGCCCGCCCTCGATGACGCTCGAGGACTACGAGCCGCGCTCCATGCTCGTGACGCGCGAGACCGTCGTCCGCCGCGCGAAATTCCCCTTCGTCGACATCCACGGGCATCAGGATCTCACGATGTCCGACGCCGAGCTGGCGGCGCTGGTGAAGCAGATGGACGCGATGAACATGCGCACGATGAACAACCTGAGCGGCGGCTGGGGAGACAAGCTCGCCGTGCAGGTGCGCAACGCCCGCGCGAAGTACCCCGGGCGATTTACCGTCTTCGCCAACATCGACTGGTCGCGCGTCAGCGAGCCGAACTTCGCGCAGAACGCCGCCGCGCAGCTCGAGCGCGATGTGAAGCAGGGCGGCGCCGTTGGGCTCAAGATCTTCAAGAACCTCGGCATGGACACCTACTGGGCCGACGGCTCGCGCGTGCGCACCGACGACCCGCGGCTCGCGCCGATCTGGGACAAGTGCGGCGAGCTCGGGATACCGGTGCTGATCCACACCGCGGAGCCACCGGCGTTCTTCCTCCCGATCGACGCGCACAACGAGCGCTACCTCGAGCTCGAACAGTTCCCCAATCGTGCGCGGCCCTCGAACAAGTATCCACCGTTCGACTCGCTCATCGCCGAGCAGCACCGGATGTTCAAGCGCCACGCGAAGACGCAGTTCATCAGCGCGCATCTGTCGTGGCTCGGCCAGGACCTCCAACGCCTCGGCCGGACGATGGACAGCATCCCGAACATGAACGTTGAGGTCGCGGCGGCGCTGTACGAGATCGGCCGCCAACCGCGCGCCGGCCGTGACTTCTTCCTCAAGTACCAGGACCGGATCCTGATGGGGAAGGACACGTTCGGCGGGCTGGACGAGTTCGCGGTCTACTTCCGCATCTTCGAGACGAACGACGAGTACTTCCCCTGGTACCGCCGGCGCCATGCGTTCTGGGGGATGTACGGGCTCGGGCTGCCGGACTCCGTGCTCCAGAAGGTGTACTACAAGAACGCGCTCAGGCTGGTGAAGGGGATGGATCGGAGCGGCTTTCCGAGGTAGCGCGCGATCGGGGTGACACTCCGCGTCGCGACGCCGCCACACGGACCGGCGCGCAAACGACCCCGAATACGGCAAGCTACGGTGCGTCAACGTGTTACGTTGCGTGAGCCAGACCGTCTTTGACGGCGCGGGTTCTGCAATGGGCCTCTGCGCCAGAGCGCGAGCTTCGTCCACGGCCGGCCCAGTTGGCTGGAGCGATCGCGCCGTGCCCGTCCGTCAATTATCCATAGCTGATGACCCCCGCAGAGCCCTCACTCGCCGCACCCCTTCCCGTTGGCAGGGCCAGCCAGCCGAGCGCACCAACTCTCCGCACCGCAACGCAGAGCGCCGCCCCGATTCGCGACCCCCAGGACGTTCGAGTCATCGGCCCGCAGGAGCGCACGTCGCTGTTCGCGCTGGTCCATGAGCTCGTCACGCAGAAGGAGCTGATCCACCAGCTTGCGGCGCGCGACATCCGCATCCGGTACAAGCAGGCGATGATGGGTTTCGCGTGGAGCATCCTGATGCCGCTGCTCATCGTCGGCGCCGGCACCCTGGTGCGCGTGGTCGTCGTGGCGATGACGGGAGTGGCGCTCGACCGGACGGAGATCGGGGCGGTGGTGCTCAAGTCCTTTCCCTGGGCCTTCTTCGCCGGCGCGATCGGCTTCGGCGTCGGCAGCATCACGGCGAACCTTCCGCTCGTCACCAAGATCTACTTCCCGCGATCCGTCCTTCCGATCGCTGTGGTGGTGAGCAACCTGTTCGACCTCGCCGTCGGCTTCGTCACGATCCTCCTCGTGCTCCCCTTCCTCGGCGCGACGCTCTCGTTCGCGCTGCTCTGGGTGCCGGTGATGGTCGCGTTGCTCGTCGTGCTCGCGGCGGGACTCTGCACCGTGCTCGCCTGCGCCAACCTGTTCTTCCGCGACGTCAAGTACATCACGCAGGTCCTGCTCACGTTCGGCATCTTCTTCACGCCGGTGCTGTTCAACAACGTGCAGTTCGGACCGCGCGGCGCGAAGCTCCTCATGCTGAATCCACTCGCGCCAGTGTTCGAAGGACTGCGCCTGTCGGTGATGCAGGGACACAACCTCCTGGCCACGCACTCGCAGATCATGCGCGGCGTGCAGGTGGTGGATTGGCAGCCGTGGTACCTGCTCTACGCGGCGGCCTGGGCGTTCGGCTCGCTCGCGCTCGGACTCATCCTGATCCAGCGAACGCAGGACCTGTTCGCCGAGTACGCGTGAGGAACGAGCGATGAGCACGAGTGCAAGCCCAGCCATCCTCGTGGACGGAGTCGCCAAGCGCTTCCAGCGCGGCGAGCGCCACGACAGCCTGCGCGACCTCATTCCCGCCCTGCTCCGTCGGGCGGGCCGTCGCGGTGAGGCACCTGGTGTGGCCTCTCTTGGCCGCGACGAGTTCTGGGCCGTGCGCGATCTCAACTTCCAGGTCGACTTCGGTCGCGCGCTGGGGATCATCGGCCCCAACGGCGCCGGGAAGAGTACGACGCTCAAGCTGCTGACCGGCATCCTGCGTCCCACGCAGGGCGAGATCCGCATGCGCGGACGCGTCGCCTCGCTCATCGAGGTGTCGGCCGGCTTTCACCCCGACCTCACAGGTCGCGAGAACGTCTACCTGCAGGGCGCGGTGATGGGGATGTCGCGCCGAGAGGTGGACTCGCAGCTCGACAGCATCGTCGCCTTCTCCGAGGTCGAGGACTTCATCGACACGCCGGTGAAGCGGTACAGCTCGGGGATGAACGCGCGCCTTGGCTTCTCCATCGCCGTGCACGTCAACCCGGACGTGCTCGTGATCGACGAGGTCCTCTCCGTGGGCGACATGTCGTTCCAGAAGAAGTGCGTGGAGCGCATGCTCGCGTTCAAGCGCGAGGGCGTGGCGATCGTCTTCGTGTCGCACAACATGCAGGCGATCGGCGAGCTGTGCGACGAGGCGATCGTCATCAAGGGGAATCCGCGTTTTCAGGGCACCGTCGGCGAAGCGGTGACGAACTACCTGCGCCTCTCCGGCGACGATTCGGCAGGCGTGCAGGGTGACGGGATCACGGTGACCGGCTCGCAGCTGCTCGATCCGTCGGGCCAGGTCGTCGAGGCGGCCGCGCCCCACCAGGCACTGAGCCTTCAGGCCGACATGCACTTCAGCACGCCGCTCTCGGACCTCACGTTCTGCCTCGTCGTGCGCCGAGCGACCGACTATCTGAACGTGTACGACGGCAACATCACCAGCCAGGAGCTCGGGCTCGGCGTGATCGAGGCCGGCACCACGCTGCGCATCCGCTTCGACCATACGGCGCACCTCACGCGAGGGCAGTACCTGTACACGCTCGGTGTGTACGATCAGCGGGAGGGCCGTCATCGGATCTGGGTGGTGCCGGCCGCCGGGCTCCGCGTCGACGAGTACCGGACGCACGGAGGCGTCGCCGACCTGGACGTCGAGACCCACGTAGAGACGCTGGCGCGTGTCTAGCGACCTGGGTCCGTCCCAGGCAGCTCCACATCAGACGGGGCGTCGCTGGATCATCGTCGCCGAGAGTGCGGCGGCATCCGCCGGCGTCCCGAAGCGCGTTCGTCACGATGCGATCACGCTGTTGCGCGCCGGCGAGCGCGTGGCGGTGGTCGCGTCCGACGCGGCGAAGCTGGTCGAGCTGTTGGCGCCGCACGTGGACGCATCACAACTCGCGCGACTGCAGGTGGAGGAGGTCGACCGCACGAGGCTGGGCATGACGGTCCCGGAGCGGATCGCGCTGCGCGCGGCACGACTCACGAAGTCGGCGACGCGCTACGAGGACGTCGACTACATCTGCTATACGCGCGCGCTCGCGCGTGGCGCGGCGGCGGCGCTGCGCCGCATCGGCATCGACGCGGCGCGCGATGCGCTGATCGCCAATGGGAGCGAGTTCGTGCACGCGGTGCGCCTGGCCTGCCCTGACCGCGCACCGCCGGTGCTCTACGTCATCCACTCGATGATCAACGAGCGGGCGGCGTCGGGCGCGAACCCGTACGGTCCGCTGTCCACCGCGTTCCTCTTCAGATACGAGCGGGCGGCGCTGCGGGCGGCGCACTGTGTCATGCCCGTGGCGGACGCGATGGCCCGCGCAGCTCGGGAGCTGGAGCCGCGGATGCGCGCGGTGAAGGTGATCTACAACTCGATCGACGAGCCGGCGCCGAACGATCGTCCATCCGCCGAACGCGACGTCGACGTCCTGTTCGTCGGTCGACTCTCACCGGAGAAGGGGATCGACACGCTGCTCGCTGCGGCCGGCCAACTGCCCGAGGGGGTGCGACTGACGATCGTCGGGCACGGCGTGCTCGAAGCGCAGGTGCGCGCCGCGGCAGCTTCGGCGCCGGAGCGCATCGAGTTCCTCGGCCGGCGCAGCCAGCCCGAGGTGCTCGCGCTCTGGCGTCGAGCGCGAGTCGCCGTGCTGCCGTCGTACTCCGATCCATTTCCGTTCACGGTGCTCGAGGCGCTGTCGCAGGGCACCCCCGTCGTGGGCTCGGCGGTGAGCGGCATCCCGGAGATGGTGACGGACGGCGAGAACGGGTTGCTCGTCGCGCCGGGTGACGCCCGGGCGCTCGCGAGCGCCGTCACCAGGCTGCTGACCGACGAGCCGCTGCGGTGCCGGCTATCGGCGGGCGCGGCGACCAGCGCATCCAGGTTCTCCCTCGACGCAGCAGCTCCGACCGTACTCGCGGCGTACCGCGAGAGCGTAAACGGCTGGCGAACGCTACCATAACTCGTTACCTGGCAACACTTTAAATCTCAGCTGGCACCGAGTAACTTATGTAACACGGGCGATGCCGCCCTTACTCGGAGACCATGCGACCAGCCGTCATTGTTCAGAACGCGCTCCTCGGTGCGAGCGCGCTTATTCTCGCGGGCGCTCATTTCGCCCCGAAGAACGACCACAACGGACCCGTGCTCGAGGCCGCCGTCCACTTCGTCGGTGGCGCCAAAGATACGAGCGCGATCACGGCAGCGGACTCTTCCGTAACAGGTGGTCTGGCCAGCCTGACGCAATCGGCGCTCGCGGCATTCACGGGGGCAGTGAAGCCGCTGAGCCGTCCGGAAGCGCTGGCGTCGGCGTTTCGCAGCTACTTCGCGTTCAAGGCGGCGCATCCGGACGAGGTTCGGAAGCCGCTCCTCTACTTCGTCGACTATGGTCTGCCGAACACGGCCAAGCGCGGCTACGTGTTCGACATGGAGCGGATGCGTGTCGTCGATGGCCCGTTCACCGTTGCCGCCGGACGCGGCTCGGCGGCCAAGGGCGGCGTGCCGACGAAGTTCTCGAACGCCTCGGGCAGCTACGCCACCTCGCTCGGGCTGTACGTCGCGAAGTCGGTCTACGACTTCAGCGGCAAGTCGGGCGGCAAGCGATACAGCTCGCTCGGCCTGCGGCTGATGGGCGTGTCGACGGGGTTCAACGATCAGGCGCTGGCGCGCGGCGTCGTGGCGCATGGCGCGCCGTACGTCACGTCGAGCAAGGCCGGGCGGAGCGAGGGATGTCCGGCCATGGAGCCGGAGCGCGCCGAGCGTCTTCTCCCGAAGCTCGCGGACGGAGGGATGGTGTTCCTGTTCGCGCCGGACGAGAACTGGCTTTCCGGCGATCCGTGGCTGACGGGTAGCGCGAGCTGAGATGTGAATGCTGAAATGACGAAACGGGCGGGCCAGCTGGCCCGCCCGTTTCGTCTCGCATCGCTCCGCCGATCGCTCGCGCGACCCCAGTTGAGACGACGCTTCGTCGATTACTTGAGGCCCGCCTTGATGCTCTGGGCCTTCGTCAGGTGCTCCTGGACCTTCGCGGTCGACTTGGTGAGCGCGGCGGTGACGGTCGTATCGGGGTTGTTCTTCACCGCGTCCTGCAGCTTGTCGAGCACGCGCTGGTGCATGTCGACCTGACTCTCGATGTAGTTCTTGTCCCAGTCGGCGCCCTTCGGCTTGTCGGTCAGCTCCTTGAGCTTCTCGGCGCCGTCACCGGCGAGGTCCTTGGCATCGTCCCAGGTGGAGTCGACCGTCGCGTTGACCTTGCCCATGAGCGCATGAGCTTCGCTCATCATCGCCTGGTGGTCCTTCACCATCTGTTGGCCGAACGCCTTCACCTGCGAGTTGGTCGCCTTGGTGGAGGCGAGCTTGCCGAGCGCGATCTCGCCGTTGTTGGCGTTGTGGACGAAGCCGAAGATGTGATCGTTGGTCCACGCGCCCGCGGCGCTGGCGCGATTCGCGGAGTCGGGCCTCATGGCGCTCGTGGCCGAGTCGACGCGGCCGGCCGCGCTATCGGTTCGCGCGGCAGCGGTGTCGGCGGCCCGTTCTGCCTTGCTGCATGCGCCGAGCGCGCCGACGCACAGCGCCAGTGAGAGCTTGGTGAATCGAAGTGCTTGGCCAGTCATGTTCGGTCTCCAGTGCATGGGGGGCTTGCCGGTAGCCGCTGTCGCGCCACACGAAGCGATGGCGGAGGCGACTATGAGTAAGTGGCAAGCGACGGACCAGCGCCGCCGCCCACTAAGGAGAGTTGGCAACGGGCGCTGGCGGGCTGATCGCTGTCGGGCGGGCTGATGCTTAGTGCGTCACGTCGGCGCTGTATCGTGGCGTACGCTGGATGCGTGAACTGATCGGCGCGGAGAGCTCGGGGGGTGAAGGCGAGATGGGTGGCGCAACTGCTCAATGCGCAACGCCCGGACGGCGCAAGGCCCTGACGGCGCGCAAGGCCGACGGGCGCGACATGCCGACGGGCCCTGGTGCGTGCATCGCGACCCGAGAGCGGTGCTCCGCGTTCTCGGGAGTCTTCCGCGAGCTCCGCGTCGATCCGTTGCCGTTGCCTGGAGCTACGAGCGGAAACGCACAACGGCCCCAGGAGGCCGAAACGTCCCGAGGCCGTCGCGCAATGCGCATCGCGCATCGCGCTCTACCTACTCATCCGATACGCCTCCATGATCGTGCCGTACTTCACGAGCATGTTCGGCACCTCCCACTCCGGCAGCCTCCCCTCGCGGAGGTAGCGGAGAAAGTCCGACGTCACCTGTGCGAAGTGCGACTCGTGGCCGACGTCGTACTTCGCCGGCACGTCGACGGCGAAGTGGTCGCCCTCGCGACGCACCGCGACGCCGGGCCATCTGCCCTGCAGATGCTCGATCGACTTGTTCAGCGCGGCCTCGTGCGCCTCGGGTGTCACGGCCGGATTGCGCTCGACGTACAGCACCGGCTTGTACTTCTGCTCCGGGCCCTGACGGATGACGAGGTTCGCCTTCGTGCCGCGCATGATCGAGAAATGCGTGTCGCCGCTTCCCTGCGGGCCTTCGAACTGCCACGCGTCCGACACGCGCACGTGGATGCCGCGCAGCGTGTAGTTCATCTCACCGTTCGAGTAGACCTGGAGCACGCCGTTCTTCAGGTCGCGCTTGAGGTAATCAGGGAAGCTGTCGGCACCGGTGACCTTGCTGAACTGCGCGAGCGAGATCGGCGTCGGCCAGCGACGCGCGTTCAGCATCTTCACGTCGCTCTGCTTCAGCGTCTGCCCGGGGAACGCCTCCCACTGCACGAGGTCCACGAGGTGCGTCGTGACGTCGACGATTCCCTCGCCCTGCTGCCGCACGTCGAAGAACCACTGCGGACGCTTGAGCGGCGAGCCGGCGACGATCTTGGAGTAGTTGTGGACGCTCACCTTCGTGATCGCCGGATCCTTCGTCGTCCCCTTCACGAGCGTACCGAACAACGCGGGGTCCATCGACAGCTCGCGCTGCAGCGCGGTCGTCACCTCGTTGCGCTCGGTCATGATGTCGTACAGAAGCACCTTCTTGCGCGCCGCCGTCTGGAACGCCTGGCGGAGCTTCACGAGGTCGTCTGGCGTGCGGACCATGGGCTTGTCGGCCAACACGTTGAGCCCTGCGTCGATCGAGCGGACGATGTACTCGGTCTTGCGCGCGTTGTTGCCGGCGATCACCACCAGGTTCCCCGCGCGGTCGGCGATCATCCGCTCAAGGTAGTCGGGACTCGTGTGGATGCGCTCCACCCAATGGGTGGGTTGCTCCTCGCGCGTATTGAAGCTCTTGATGCGCGCGAGGTGCTGCTCGAGATCGTCCCCACCCGCCGAGTAGACGTGCACCACGCTGTCGACGTCGGGATACATGAACTTCTGGACGAGCGACGCGTGGAAGTGACCGGGATCGAGGGTGATCAGGCGGAAGCGCGCCGAATCGGCGTGTCTTCCCTGCTGCACCACCTGCTGCGCGGACGCGGAGCCGGTGACGGACATGACGAGGAGCGCCGCGAGGGCGGAGAGGGCGCGGCGATTCGCGCGAAGCGTGGGATGCATGCTACCGGGTGGCGGTCTTGGTTTGGGAGAGCCTGGTCGCACCGTACGGCGCGCGCTCGGGGCGCGAGAGCATCGCGTTGGCCTCGGCGTCGTTCACGAACTTCTCGGACTTCGCGTCCCAGGTGAGCGGGCGATTCAACTTCATGGCGATCCAGCTGAGGATGCACGCCGTGTTGCTGCGGTGGGCGATCGGCGCG
>JBJMNN010000037.1:0-22699 GCA_045804245.1 Gemmatimonadaceae bacterium
CACCGTGCCCGGATGCACGATGGGACGGGGCCCCAGCTCGGATGGGCGCGCCGCGCGGCGAGGAGCAGGGCAGCCAGCTCGTCAACGATGCGATGCGGACACCGGTGCGGCACGTGACTCAGCTCGGCGAGTCCGCGCGCGCCCTCGGTCGCATACCGGAGCAGCCAGGCGCTGCGCGTCGAACCTAGCGTCCGCACGACCTGCATGCATGCACATGAACACCGTTTCGGGGACTGCCAGAGCTGTCAGTCGCTGTCTGGCAAAAACCTTGATTCCACGAAGAAGCTTCGTGACCCGCGTAGCCGATACTCTGAGCGGGACTCTTGTACGCGCCGAGGCGGCGCACGTCAAAAGGATCGAAGTCGCCTCCTGCGACGTAGCCTGACGCTAGACCATCAAGTCAGGAGAGGCGCCATACGCCGCTCGATACGTCATCCCCCCGCGCTCTCGTCCCAACTCCGCGCGGGACGCCCGCTCGCCGGCGGTGACGCGGACTGTCGTGCGCGCAGTCCCGTCGGCGACGAGGCACAGCAGCGTGGCGACGAACCAGCCGAACCCGGTGAAGGCGTGTGGTCGCATGTGGCGTCTCCGGTAGAATCGGGGTGTCGACGATACGCAGAGGTGCGTTGGCGATATTAATCGACGTGAGCGCCCTGAGGAGTGCGAGATGGACGTGAGAGCTGCCACCGAAGACGAGATCGACCGCCTGGCCAGGATCTGGCACGACGGCTGGCGGGAAGCTCACGAGCATCTCCTGCCTGAGGAGCTCGCCCGCCTCCGAACCTTCGAGCGTCTTCGTGATCGGCTGCGCGCGATGCTGCCGGCGGTTCGTGTCGTCGGCGCTCCGGGTGCGCCCACCGGGTTCTGCATGGTGCGAGACGACGAGCTCCACCAGCTGTATGTGTCGATGCAGGCTCGCGGCACTGGCGCCGCCCTGGCCCTGGTCGACGACGCTGAGGCGCGCCTGCGCGCTGCCCACATCGAGATCGCCTGGCTTGCCTGTGCCATCGGCAACGACCGAGCGGCGCGATTCTACGAGAAGTGCGGATGGCACCGCGTGGGGAACACGATCGAGCAGGTGCCCGTCCCGGACGGGACGTTGCCATTGGAGGTCTGGCGCTATGAGAAGCGATTGCGTGAGCACGCGACGCCGAACGCAGCGCGCTCGAACCGCTGACGGCTCGCCACGCTCAGCGCATTGCCCCTCCGACGCGTTATGTCGGTTGACCTCGACGCCGAGCCGAATCGAGCTGCCCCTCTTTCCGTCAATGCTCGCACACACCCGCCGCCTCGTCGCCGCATCGATTCTCGCGCTCGTCTCCCCGTGCCGTCTGCACGCGCAGGTGGCGTCCGTCCGACCCGCCGACCTGAGTCGACTGACACCGGCCGCATTCCGTGATGACGAGGTCGACCTTCCGTTCTACCTGGCGAACTTCCATCGCATCGCCAACAGCATCGCTCTCGAGGGGCCGAAGAAGGGATTCATCGACATTCCGGTGTGGCGCAACGCGGTGGACAACCAGCCGCACAACGCGCGGATCATGGAGAACATCCTCTCCCTCGCGTACTTCTACTGCACCGACCGACCGTGGAACCCGTATCGCGGCGATCCCGCGCTACGCGCTCGCCTCGAGGCCGCGCTCGACTTCTGGGTGCGCAGCCAGAACGTGGACGGCCGGTTCAGCGAGTATGCACCCAACCGGTGGGGACTCGCCCCGACGGCGTTCGCGACGAAGTTCATGGGCGAGGCGCTCCGCCTGCTGAAGAACGGCCCACCGATCGACTCGGCGCTCCACCACCGCGCCATCGAAGCGGACCGCAAGGCGATCATGGCAGTGTTCACCCTGCCCGATCTGGCCGAGCACGGCCGCTCGTACACGAACCAGTTCAGCAACGCCTTCGCCGGCGCGCTGGCATATCTCGCGATGTATCCCGACGCCACGATGGAGCGCGCGCTTCGCGATCAGGTCGCGCTGGCCGACCGTGATCACCAGAGCGTAGTCGGCTTCTTCTATGAAGCTGGCGGACCAGACTGGGGGTACAACCTCAACACGCACGTCAGCAACTTCCACATGGCGTGGCACTACACGCATGGGACGCCGCTGGCCCGCATGTTCAGCGACCCGATGCGGAAGTGGTTCGAGTGGTTCGCCTACAACGCCGTCCCCGAGCCGGGCAGCGACTCGCTCACGCTGAACCGCGGCGTCGAGACACGGCAGAAGTGGGCGGCGATCGCCGACGCGGGACCCAATCGCACCGGCAACCCGATCGCCGAGGTCGTGCCGGCGGCGCGCGTGCTGGGTCCAACGAAGGAGGGGCTGGCGAGGGAACGCGCGGCGATGCGCGCGAAGCTCGAGCGCGACTGGCCGCGCGTCGACACGCTGCAGCTCGGCTCGTTCAGCACCTTCTCGCCCTACGCGTTCCTCCATCGCAGTCAGATCGCGTGGAATCCCACCGATGCACAGATGCAGGCCGCGCGCGCCACGATGCGCCCGGTCGCAGAGTCGCGGTTCACGCACCAGCGGGTCGACACGCGCGTTCCGAGCGTGTTCACCTTCGTGCGCCGACCGGCGTACTACGCCGCCTTCACCACTGGCCCGAAGGTGACGGCGCAGCAGCGCTACGGGCTCGGTCTCCTCTGGCTGCCGGGAACGGGGAGTGTCCTCCAGTCGCAGACGGGCGCGACGACCACGGCGTGGGGGACGCGGCGCCCTGACACGTCGGTCGTGTACGAGGCGGGTGACATCCGGGCGACCTTCCGCGTGGCGCAGCAGGCGATCGCCCCCTCCGCCGGCAACCGCGATCTCCCCGCCGGAGAACTGCGCGTGCAGTATCGCCTCGGTGCCGCCGGGACCAAGGCGATCGACTTCCGCGACGACGGCGTGCACGTCGCGGTGAACCACACCGGCAGCTTCACCGAACAGCTCCCGCTGCTCGTGCTGCCGACCGACTCGCTGACGACGAGCGCGGGTGCACTCGAGCTGCGTCGCGGCGCGACGCGCGTCACGGTGCGCTGGCGTCCGGCGTCGACCGCCGTCGTCGAGCGCACCCGAGAGCGGTCGGGCATTCATCAGGTGGTCGGCGTCGCCATCCCTGGAACGAGTGCGATGCAGTACGACATCGAGGTCGCTGGTGCGAGCGTCGCGACGCCGTCATCGACGCAAGGACCGGCGACGCGACCCTAGAACCTTCAACCTATCACCCGAGCTCCATCTCGTATTGTGTGGTGAGCGGGTCATCCGCTCCGAAGGAGTCGATCATGGCCACTCTGCGCGCGCTCTCGCCCTTCGCCCTGGCGGGCATCCTCGGCCCGTTGTGTTTCACGGTCCTCGTGATCGTCGAAGGGATGTTGTCTCCCGATTACAGCCACGTGCGCCTGCCGATCAGCGCGCTCGCGGCCTACCCGACCGGATGGCTTCAGCGGCTCAACTTCTATCAGTTGGGGGCCCTGATGGCCTTCTTCACCATCGGACTGCATCGCGCGGTAGGTCGGACGCACTACGGCGGCGCGGGCATCGGGCTGCTTCTGCTCAACGCCGCCGGGCTCTTCGTGGCGGGAACCTTCTCCTGGATCATGGTTGACGGCGTGCCGACGGAGACCGCGCCGCACGTCGCCGGTGCGGTGATGGCATTCGCAGGCGCGGGGCTCGGCCTCATGGCACTGGCACCGCGGCTCCGCACCGACCCGCGCTGGCGCGCCCTCGCGACGTACACGCTCGCAACGGGCGCAACGATACTCGCGCTGTTCGTCCTGATGGCGACGCTCGCCATTCCGGACAGCGCACCGCTGCATCGGTGGGTCGGCCTGATCCAGCGCATCGTCGTGGCGCTCTGGTTCGCGTGCACGATCGCGCTCGCCACGCAGATGTGGCGGTTCGGCGCGGCGCGAACGGTTGACGAGTGAGGGTCTTCAGTTTTCGGTCGACGGTTCACGACCGGCTTCGAGCCTCCTGCGTCGCGACCTTGACGCTGTGCGTTCCGAAAAAGTAAGCTCGCCGTTCGCCCACGCTTCCGTCTTCACCTGAACTCCGGACGATGTCGATCGATGGTGATGCGCCGCTGTCGCGGCGGCAGTGGCTCGAGCACGTCTCCGTTCCCGCGGCTGCGTCGCTGGGCGCGGCCTCACTCGGCGTGTCCACGGTTGGCGCCCAGCGTGCGCCGGCCCGCGCGCCGAACGACCACGGCGCGCGCGTCTACAACGTCCGCGACTTCGGCGCCAAGGGCGATGGCACGACGCTCGACACCGCCGCGCTGCAGGCGGCGATCGACGCATGCACGCGCGACCGAGGTGGTGTCGTGCTGGTGCCCGCCGGCGACTTCCTCACCGGAACATTCGAGCTCAAGAGCAACGTCACCCTGCGCATCGCGGCGCAGGGCCGCATCCTCGGTACGGCGGATCCCGCGCAGTATCGTGCCGGCAACGGCGTTCCTCCCGGCAACGGGAACATCGTACTCCTCTCGGCGACCAACGCCGAGAACGTGACCATCGAGGGCGAGGGGACGATTGACGGCCAGGGGAAGAAGTTCTTCACGGGCAAGGGCGACGGCACCGGACCCGGCGGCAACTTCCAGACGTCGTACTACCAGCGCCCGCACCTGATCGTGTTCTACAAGGTGAAGAATCTGCGCGTGCGCGACGTGTTTCTCACGGCCAGCGCCTACCATTGCACCCGCATCCTCGACTGCGAGAACGTCATTCTCGACGGCGTCAGGATCTACAATCGCGTCAACCTGAACAACGACGGCTTCCACATCAACAGCAGCCGGTACGTTCACATCGTCAACTGCGACATCCAGTGTCAGGACGACGCCTGCGCGCTGTTCGGCAGCAACAAGTGGGTCACGGTCACCAACTGCACCTTCAGCACGCGCTGGTCGATCTTCCGTTTCGGGGGCGGCCAGGCGGAGAACATCACGATCTCGAACTGCGTCATCAACGACACCTTCGGGGCCGTGGTCAAGATGCGCTGCGGCGGCAACTCCCGGTTCGAGAACATTTCGTTCTCGAACCTGATCATGCGCAACGTGACCGGTCCGATCTCGATCGGACTCGACTCGACGCGACGCAACCCGTCGAACAGTCCGAACGCTCCGCCGCCGGCGAAGGGGATCGTTCGCAACATCGCCTTCAACGGCATCCGCGCCTTCGTGGTGGCCACCCCACGCCAGTACCCGGACATGGCATGGCCGCAGAACTACCGGCCGGGGGAGTTCAAGTCGTGCATCGTGTTGAACGGCGTCGGCGACGAGATGCTCGAGGAGATCAGCTTCACCGACGTCCACTGCACCTACGAGGGCGGTGGCACCCTGGCCGAGGGCGCGGTGCGGGACGTACCGAAGCTGGCGGGGGAGTACTTCGAGCTCGGCATCCTGCCGGCCTACGCGATGTACGCGCGCAACGTGCGCGGGTTGTCGCTGCACAACGTGCGCTTCAGGATCGAGTCACCCGATCTGCGGCCGGCCATCATCATGGACCATGTCGTCGACGCGACGCTGAATGGCGTGAGCGCGCAGGGGAACCCGCAGGCCGAGGCGGTGATGCGGCTGATCGAGTCGCGTGACGTGCTCGTCACGGCGCCGCGAGTGCTCACGCCGGCCGCGGCCTTCCTGCACGTCGAGGGGGCGACGACCGAGGGGATCCGCGTGGACGGCGGCGACATCGGGCGTGCGGCGAAGCCGGCGACGTTTGCGGCGGGAGCGAAGACGGGGGCGGTGGTGGTGAGGGGGTAGAGGCACGCGAGCGCCGTCGCCGCCATAACAACCACCTGGACGCGATCAGCCCCCCGCGCTCTCCGCCCAGCTTCGCGCGGGCGGCCGGCACGCCGGCGCCGCAGCGGGCTGCCCCGTGCGGGGATCCGTCGGCACCACGCGCGTGCGCGGGATGCGCCCGGGATCCTCCGATGCGAGATACGCCAGCATCGCGACAAGCATCGCGTTGTTCTTCAAGTCATCGAACACGAGCTTGTCGAACGTGTCGCGGTTGGTGTGCCAGGTGTACGTCTCATAGTTCCAGTTGCGCGCGCCGAGCGAGAACGCCGGCGCGCCGCGGCAGGTGAATGACATCTGATCGGACCCACGGCCCGGCGTCCCGGGATCGATTAGGCGAACTTCACGCGCGATGTCGTCCGGCAATTGCGCGAGCCAACGGCGGAAGAACGCGCCCGCGCTGGTGAAGCCTTCCATCGAGATGCTCTCGATCCGCCCGGTGCCACTGTCCTGGTTGAGCAGCGCCTGCAGCCCGGCGACGACCTGCGGATGATCCACCGCGAACGAGCCCGACCCATTGAACCCCTGCTCCTCGCCGTTCCAGTGGCCGGCGATGATCGTGCGCCTCGGGTTCGGATACACGGTCTTGAGGATCCGCATCGCTTCCATCATCACCACCGTGCCCGTGCCGTTGTCCGTCGCGCCGGACGCGGGGTCCCACGAATCGAGATGCGCCGAGAGCACGACGTACTCGTCGCGCTTCTCGCCGCCGCGCAGCTCGGCGATCACGTTCGACGCCGGCACGATGTCTCGCAGTTCGGCGCGCGCGTCGACGCGGAGCACCGGCCCCTCATCGTGCTCGGCGAGGCGATAGACCAGCCCGTAGTCCTCGCAGCCCAGCCCGATCTCGGGGATCGTCTCGGAGATCGTCGTGCTGATCTTGCTCACGCCCCACCCCTGCGGACCGGGCGGCGGTACGAGCAACGTGACGACGCCGAGTGCGCCCGCTTCGCCGAGTCGTCGGACGAGTGCGGTGCCGCGGAGGCCCGAGCGTCGGCGGCCGCCGTACCACGTATTCATCGCGGCTGTGCGCTCCTGCTGCATCCGCGCGAGCGCCTCGTCGCCGGCGAACTCCTTCCAGCTCGCGTCGGCGCGGCAGCTCGGCCAGGGGAACGACAGCAGCACGAACTTCCCGCGCACGCGCGGCAGCCACGCCTCGAACTCGGCCGGTGTCTGCACGTCGGGGTTCACGACGACGCCAGCCTCGATCGTTCCGTCGGTGCCCGGGCTCCACGTCGAGAGCACGCCGTCGAGTGGTCGCTTCCTCGGCGCGACGAGATCGACGTGTGCGATCTCGCGGCGCCATTCCATCCAGGTGCCGTACTGCTCGGCGCGCGCGGGGATCCCCCAGCGGCGGTACGTGGCGAGCAGCCAGTCGACCGCGCGGCGCTGCTCGACGGAGCCGGTGAGGCGCGGGCCGATGGAGTCGAGCAGGGGCTGGGCGAGAGAGTAGAGCTGGGAGCGGTCCTCGCCCTCTAGGCGGATTCGCGTGAGGACGGAGTCGCGAGGGGCGAGGGATTGCGCGGAGGACGCTGCGGGGGCGAGGAGCACCGCGCTGGCAGTGATGTGGAGCAGGGTGCGCCGCATGGTGACTCCCGGGGCGGTGACGTGTGAATGCAAGCTTGGCGCGGCAGGCTGATCTAGCGCGACACTCGGATTGGCTATTCGGTTGGGTCGGGGGAGACCCCTCGGCCCCTAACGGCGGTCGTGCCGCGAAGACATGCAGCAATTCGAGCGCGACCAACGCATACTGCATGACAGGCGCACTTCGATCCGATCAGCGTTCTGCGAACCGCACGCTACCATGACCATCCGTCAGGTCGTCTGGTTTCTGGCTGCGCATCTGGCGCTCGTCGCGCTGGCCGTCTGGTTCAACCTCGCCGTGTTGTGCCAGGGAGACGCCAAGTACGACGGCGGGTGCGGCGGGTTCGGCATCTACATCCCGCTGTGGGAGATCTTTCTCGCCCCGCTCCCGCTCGCAGCGATCCTCCTCGAGCGCTGGAGGAGGACGGAGCGCCCGCCGCGCTCGCGGCTCGTGGCCTACCTGATCGCGATCGCCGTCGTCGCCGAGGTCGGGTTTCTCTTCATCGACAGGTTTCCCGTATTGCTCGGCCTCGAGGCCGTGAGCATCATCGTCGCGTTCATCGTTCGCGGGCGGGCAGTGGCTCGTCGAATCGCCGTTGCCGTATCGTTGCTCGTCACGATCGCGTCGACTACTGAAGCGCAGGCCACGCTGCCGCGGTTCGAGCGCGGCGACTGCCTGGTGGATGGCGACTGGGCGCGCGCCGTCCGGCGCGACTGCGGCTGGCTCGTCGTGCCGGAGTCGCGCGATCGCGCGGGTGCGAACGTCGTGCGGCTCGCCGTGGAGGTGTTCCGCGCGCGGGAGCCGAGCGGGGCACCGCCGCTCGTGCTGCTGCACGGCGGACCAGGCGGCCCCGGTGGCATTCGTCTGTACTCGGAGGGCATCGCGCGGAGCCCATACCCCCGCTCTCGCGACGTCGTCCTCTACGACCAGCGTGGCGCTGGACTCTCTGAACCGCGGCTGTGCCCCGCGTACGACCGCACTGCCGATTCGGCGTACGCACTTCGAGCGGCCGCGACGACCGCGGCGTTGAAGGAAGCGCGCCGCGCCTGCATCGCCGAGCTCGAGGCGAAGGGGATCGATCGGCTCGCGTACAACACCGCGATGAGCGCCGCCGATCTCATCGACCTCCGCCGCACGCTCGGCTACGCGTCGTGGGACATCCGTGCCACCTCGTACGGCGCGCGCCTGGCGCAGGAGCTGATGGTGCGCGATCGGCCGGCGATTCATGCCGTCGTGCTCGTGAGTCCTGTGGGGCGCAGCGTACTGGTGACCGCGGGACAGCCGCTGTCCACGCA
Organism: Gemmatimonadaceae bacterium; assembly: GCA_045804245.1. Lineage (GTDB taxonomy): Bacteria > Gemmatimonadota > Gemmatimonadetes > Gemmatimonadales > Gemmatimonadaceae > AG11. Next base: position 8,647 of record JBJMNN010000037.1, read on the forward strand.
GCGAGCCTTCGAGCGCGTCTTCGCGGCGTGCGCCGCGCAGCCGACGTGTCGCGAGGCGTTCCCGCAGCTCGAGCAGGACTTCTACGCCGCGAATGATACGCTGACGGCAGCGCCCATCGGCGTTTCCGTCGCGCGCCCTGGTGGTCGAACGGACACCGTCTGGCTGGATGGCCAGCGTCTCATCGCCGGCCTACGCGAGATCACGAACGATCGTGCGCGCATGGTGCGCATCCCGCTCCTGGTGCACGCGCTGCTCGCGGGCGACCGGCTGCGGGCCGCGCGCGAGATTGTCGGGGATGCGTCGGCGCCGCGGAACCTGTCCGGGCGCGTGGTGCGCGAGCTCGTCAACTGCTACGACACGGACGGCCCCGCATTCCGCGCCGTCCTCGACTCGATCAACGCAGTAGTGCGACCACCGTTCCGGCGCATCGGCGTACGCGACTGCGAGGAATGGCTTCCGCGGTTCGCCGATTCGTCGGCGCGCTCGCCGGTGCGCAGCGACGTTCCCACGCTGATCATGACCGGCTACTTCGACGACAGAACCCCCACCGCGCACGCTCGGCGCATCGCCGCCACGCTCAGCCGGTCGTTCCTCGTCGAGCTACCCGACGAGGCGCATGACCCCCGCCCGTCGCCATGTCATGCGGAGATCGTGCGACGATTCCTCGACGAGCCAACGCATATGCCCGACAGCTCCTGCGTCGGGAGGACCCCGGCCATCGCGTTCGCGACGGCGTGGTAGCGGCCCCGAATCAGACTCACTCGGTGGGTAGCCAGCGCCCCTCCCGCTGGACGGAGAGTTCGCACCACCATCGACGTCATGAATGGCGATTCGGTTGACGCCTCGAAACGTTACCGGTACCCCAGGCGCGCGTACACCGTCCTACCGTTCATGCCGAAGGGTGAGATGCCGCCCGGATACCGGAAGACGCCGTTCATCGACAGGACGCCCGCCACGCCGAGTTGGAAGTCGCGCCACTCGTCGGGGTACACGTCGAGCAGGTTGTTGACGCTCAGGGCCGCCCGCCAGTGCCGGCCCAGCGTGTAGCCGAGGTCGAGATCCGCGATCCACTTGGCCTGCACCGTCTGATCGCGGGCCGGGTCGGTCGCGTCGAGCAATGAGACCGCGCCGAACCGCTGCATGTCCGCATTCAGGGCGACGCGCCCGATCGAGTAGTTCGCCGACAGGATCAGCGTGTGATGCGGTTGGCCGCGTTCCATCTTTCCCCGCTCGACGCGGCCGAAGAGCAGCGAATCGAAGGCACTCACGGGCGCCGGCGCCCGCGAGACGCGCGTGACCTCGGTTCTCGCATGGTTGTACGCCGCGGAGAGCCGGAGCATTCCCGCCTTCTCGACGAGGAACCCCTGGCTCGCCACGACATCGACTCCGCGTGTGCGCGTGTCGATCGCATTGGTGAAGAACCGGCCGCCGTCGATGCCCCGCAGGCCCTGCTCCGCGAACAGGCGCGCCACCGCGGGATCGTCGAAGGTGCCCGACAGGACGATGCGATCGTCCACGTCGACCGCGAAGAAGTCGGCCGTGATGACCGGCGCGCGCGCGGGCTCGACGACCACGCCCGCGCTGACGTTCACCGACGTCTCGGCACGCAGTGGCTCGGCGCCCAGCGCCCTGGCTTCCGCGCTCTGCACGGGGAGCGTACGGATGATGCGGGGCCCGTTGACCCCATTCACCACCCGCAGGACGGCGCCCGTCGTCGCCAGGTACGACTGCATGAGCGACGGGGCGCGGAAGCCCGTACCCGCCGAGGCACGAAAGGTGAGCCCGCCGGCCGGTGCGTAGCGCGCCGCGATCGTGCCGCCCGTCGTCGAGCCGAAATCGCTGTAACGCTCGACCCGTCCGGCGACGCGCGCCGAGAGTCGTCGCGACATGTCACCTTCCAGGTCCACGTACGCCGCGACGTTGCTGCGGTGCGCCCGCACCGCGTCAATCGGCCGGAATCCCACGTTGCCCTGCGCGCCGATGGGCGCCATCTGTCCAGCCGACGGGCCGTCGATGATTCGCACGCCGCCGTCTTCGTACGACGCCGGCTCCCCGGCGCCGATCTCGTAGTCCTCGCGCCGAAGCTCCGCGCCGAGGCCGACGTTCACCGGCGTGGCGAGCCCCACGTTCAGCGCACGGGACACGTCGACGTTCGTTGTCCACTGGCTGAACACCAGCCGTCCGGCGTGGAAGTCGGTGGGGCTCGCGTTGCCGAAGCTCACGTTGTTGCTGTTGTGCACCGTCGAGCGCACGGAGTTCCGGCCGACGCCGGAGCTCGCGTCCCACCGCCAGCCGCGCAACGTCCCGCGCGCGCCGGCGACACCGGACACGTCAAGTACGTCGCTGCCGAGCTCCGGAAGGAATCCATCGGGATGCAGCGCGCGCACAGTGCGTGTCTCGTTGGCGCGTCGGAAGAGGCTCCGCCCACTCCCGTCGCGCCGGTTCACCCCGCCGAACGCGTAGGCCTCGGTGTGCGCGTCGAGCGCCAGATCGCCGTTCACGAAGGCGCGTACGTCGTGAGCGGCGCCGTCCCCTTCGTGGCTCGTGATGGGCGGTGGATTCGTGTTGCGCGGGTCGCCGGAGAAGTACTGCGGTCGTGCGTCAGGATAGGCCCGGTTGGTGAGCCCGCGATCGTGCAGCTCCGCGCTCACGGTGACGCGGCCGCGCGCGGCGAGCGGAAACCCGTACGTGACGGTGACGCCGACATCCCGGCCGTCGCGGAAGTGGCGCCGCCCTTCGGTGCTGACGACCTGTCCGGCCGACGTGCGCGCCTCGAGCCGCTCGCCCGTCTTCAGGATGACGTTGACGACGCCGGCGATCGCGTCGGAGCCGTACTGGGCCGCGGCACCGTCGCGCAGGACCTCGATCCGGTCGATCGCGCCGGTCGGGATCGTGTTGATGTCCGACAACGTCGATCCATTCAGCCGCGGCCCGCTCTCGACCACGGCGGCGGGGTGGCGTCGCTTGCCGTTGACGAGGACGAGCACCTGGTCGGGATTCATCCCACGCAGCGTGATTGGCCGCATGCCGCCGTCGGCCAGCGGATAGTGCGGGACGCTCAGCGACGGCACGATCCGCAGGAGAGCCTGCCACAGCTCCGGCGATCCCGTGCTCTCGAGGAGCGACTCGGAGATGACGTCGATCGGCACCATCGATCGCGTCACCGTTCGGTCGGGCCGGCGAGTGCCGATCGTGACGACTTCGTCGAGGGGAGCGGGGCTCGGCTCGAGCTGGAAATCCTGGGTCGTCTCCGCACCCGCCGCGACGACCACGTCGCGCGTCTCCGCCACGAAGCCGAGCGCTCGGACCTGCAGCTCGTGACGCCCGATGTCGACTCGCAGGCGATATGTCCCGTCGGCGCGCGTCCGCGTCAACTCTCGCTGCCCCGAGGCGCGTATCGTCGCGTTGACCGGCGCGCCCGTCCGCGCCGCCGTGACCGAGCCCGTGACGACGCCGGCGTGCTGCGCGGCGCTCGCTCGGAGCGCGGGTGCCGATAGGAGCACCACCAGGCCGAGCCAGCGTTGCCTCCAGCACCTCACGTCGGTGGAGCGGTGACGAGCAATCGCTGGAACCGGGGATCGCGGCGCAGCGGATCCCATCGGGGATCGACGCGAAGGTACGGCACCGTAGCCTCGCGTCCGGCCGGCATCTGCAGGAGCCGTTCGAGCAGCGCGATGGCGACCGTGTGGTCGTCGGGAAGCTGGGCGAAGATCTCGGCCGCGCCCCGCATCGCGGTCGTGCCGGCGACCATGTTTCGTGACGTCGGCACGAGCCGCATGGCGCTGTCGGCGGCGCGTTTCGCTTCCTGCGCTCGTCCGAGTCCGGCGTACACGTTGCCGAGCGTGATCTGCGGCCTGAAGTCGCGCGGACGTTGGCTCGCGATCCGCTCCACGACGACGCGCGCGCTGTCGAAGTACGCGCGCGCCCGCATCGTATCGCCGAGCTCGTGGTAGAGTTGCGCGCGCATCAGCGGCACGGATTGCAACGCGCCCGGATCCTCTTCAGGGGTCGGTCTGCCCTCGGCGAGCGCGGCCAGCCCATCCTGCGGCCGGCGCCGGATGCGGGCCACGAGCACGCGCGTCCCGATGGACCGTCGCCGCCATTCGGGGGGGAGCCGGTCGACGATCGCGGCGAGCGTATCGATTGTTCCCCGCCACCGCAGGATCATGTTGCCCCTGATCATCATCGCCGAATACGCATCCGGCACCAGCATGAGGTAGCGGTCCATGCTGCGCACCGCTTCCTCCCATCGACGCAGGCGCGAGTACGTCGTCGCCAGATCCGCGATCGACTCCGCGTCGGTCGGATCGAGCTCGGTCGCTCGCTCGAAGGCGTGGATGGCCTCGTTCCATCTCCCCTGCGCGCGGTGTGCGCGGCCGATCGCGGCATGCAGGGCGCCGCTCGTAGACAGCCCCCGCCTCGCCAGCTCGTATTCGGCGAGCGCTCGCGCCGGATCCTCGCGCTGCTCCCAGTAGAGGCCCATCGCCAGGTGCGCGTCGGCGAGCCCGGGCCGCTGTCGGAGCGCGGTCTGCGCCTCTGTTCGGATGCGCTCCAGTCGGTCCACGGCGCGGTCCTCGATGCGGTTCCGGTAGCAATCGCGCGATCCACCGCGCCGGCACGCGGCGTAGATGATCGCCAGCCTCGCGCGCGCCATGGCGAATTCAGAGTCGAGCGCCAGCGCGCGACGATAGAGCGACTCCGCGGCGACCTGAGGTCCGCGTTGCTCGTATTCACGGCCTCGCAGATAGAACGCGTAGGCTTCGGCGTTTCCGGTCGGTCGCTCGACGGCGGACGACCACCGTGGCGCGGTGACGGCGGCGACGCCGATCAGGGCGATAGCGAGCATGGCGACCACCGCCAGGCCGGCGCGGTGGCGCCGGGCCCAACGCGTGGCTCGGCCGGCCAGCGGCGGGCGATGCGCGGCACGTCCACCCGCGTGCAGCGCGGCGAGATCCGTCGCCAGCTCTCGCGCCCCGGGATATCGATCGGCGGCGTCCTTCTGGAGGAGCGCGAGGACGACTTCCTGCACGGCGCGCGGGATCTCGCCGCGGAGCGCGGACGGCGGCTTCGGCTCCGCGTGCAGGATCGCGTGCGCGATGGAGACCTCACGCTCTCCCGCAAACGGTCGCACGCCGGTCAGCATCTCGTAGAGCAGCACGCCGAGCGACCAGAGGTCGGCGCGCGCATCGACGGGGTGCCCTCGAACCTGCTCGGGTGCCATGTAGCTGATCGTGCCGAGCATCGCACCCGATCTCGTCCGGCTCACATCCTCGACCTTGGCCAGCCCGAAATCGAGCAGCTTCACCGTGCCGTCGGGGAGCAGCATGACGTTCCCCGGCTTGAGGTCGCGATGCACGACGCGTGCGTCGTGCGCGCACGCGAGCCCCTCGGCGATCTGCCGCGCGACGTCCAGGGCGGGGCCGATCGGCAGCACGCCAGTGCGCACCAGGCGCTGCTTGAGCGTCTCGCCCGCGTACAGTGGCATGGCGAGGAATACGCCCTGCTCGCTCTCGCCGACCTCGTACGCTGTGCACAGGTTCACGTGGTTCAACGCGCCGATGGACTGCGCCTCGCGCACGAGTCGGTCGGCGGCGGCCGCATCGGGTTGGAGGTGAGGAAGCGGAAACTTGAGGGCGACCGTGCGATGCAACGTCACGTCGTCCGCGCGGTAGACGACCCCCATGCCGCCCGATGCCACGACGCCGGTGACGCGAAAATGCGAGATCGTCGAGCCGACGATGCCCAGCGGATCACCGATGTCGCCCGACGCGGCGCCGATTGTCGCGCGCACCTGGTCCGCGATGCCGGTCTCGAACCGCGACAGCCACTCGTCGGCCCGGGCATCGCCGGACAGCAGGGCCTCCACCGATCGGCGCAACGCAGGATCGCTCGCGCCGATGGCCGCGAGACGCTCCGCACGCACGCGCTGCTCGACGGTCACGAGCTCGCTGAAGAGCGCTCCGACCTCCTGCCAGCGCCGGTCCGAATCCTCGCTCATGCCGAAGCCTCACGACCGAGCTCACTGGCGAGCCATGCTCGCGCGATGCGAAGCTCGCGCTTCACGGTGGCCAACGAGATGTCCAGCGCCGACGCCGTCTCCTCGAGCGAGAGACCGCCGAAGTAGCGCTGTTCTACGATCCGGCTTTGCCGAGCATCGAGCTTCTCGAGGCGCTGCAACGCCTCGTCGAGCTCCGCGACGGCCTCGAGGTCGACACGGTCGATCCATGCGTGCTCGCGGAGCTCGACCGCACCCACGCCGCCGCCTCGCTTCGCGGCCGTGCGCGCGCGGGTGTGATCCACCAACACGTTGCGCATGAGGCGCGACGCGATGCCGAAGAAGTGGCGTCGGTTCTCGATCGACGCCGGCGATGCGTCGACGAGCTTGAGGTACGCTTCGTGGACCAGGCCCGTGGTGTTGAGCGAGAGCTCTCCCGGCGCCCGTCTGAGCCGCTGGTGCGCGAGCTCGCGGAGCTCGTCGTACAGCACCGGGATCAGGTGGTCGAGCGCCTCGCTCTCGCCGCTGGTCCAGCGTTCGAGCAGGGCCGTGATCTGCGATGGCTCGGCTGCCATTGCGCTCGGCGACTGGGAGTGGACACCCTCGGGCGTCGAGTATATGGCGCCCGCGACGCGAGCGGCAAGGTCGGTCGAACCGACCTCGCCCGTGAGCGTCCACCGCCAGCCGATTCGCGCCCATCGCCGGTCGTCGCTTCTCAGTCCCCACGTGGTCGTGCGGCACACCGCGCCTCGCGTCGTACGTCCGAAGTCGCCGCCGGGCACGACCTACAGGCTGCAGCTCACCTTGGGATTCCAGGGCGCGAACATCCCGAGGGGATTGTGCCGCCACAACCAGAGGTGCAGCTCGTAGTGGTCGGCGTGCCCGTGCGCATTGATGCCGAACCGCTGGTCGAATGGAATGCCGAGCAGCGTCGGCGGCTCGTGGTGCACCGCGTCCCACGCAGCGCGATAGACCACGAACTCGATTCCCACCAGGCGGCGCGAGCCGTCCGCCTGCGGCTCGTACATCAGGATCTCAGGGCGCAGCGGATCGATGACGGGATCGGTGCCCCGGGTCGGCACGGAGCCGATCACCAGCCCGAGCAGGCCCGGGTGACCGTAGTGAATGCCCATGGCCCCCTCGGCGGAGGATTCGCACCCCGCCCTCGACGGTCGATAGCCCGCCGCGAACGACACGTCCACGTCATGATACTGCTCCGTCGCGGCGCGGATCTGGGCGATCAGCTTCGCGAGCTCGGGATCGCCTGCCCACTCGACCCGGGCCGCCGCGGGCTGATCGCTGGGGGCCGCCGTCGTCACGGTGGTTGCGGAGTCGCTGCAGGCCGCGGCGGAGAGCAAGACACCGGCGAGGGCGAGCACGCGCACGTGCTGTCCAGCATGTTCGAATGACATGGATGCATCCCCCGATGCAGGAGTGCCTGCGACCGCCTGCATCCGCAGGCGAGCCGCTCGGCCTCTTTGTCCATGTCCATTCGGAATTGTCCGGCGAAACGGCTCACGCTCGCCTCGGCGGCGAGTCTCGCGCGACGGGGCTGAACGGCGGAACGCGGACCCTGAACGGCGATCCTCCGGGGACTGCCGGCCTCATCCCACCTTGACGTCGTACCTCGGGAGATATGCCGCCTGCGGCCAGCCCGGCCACCGCTCGTACGGCGTCTCCGGCCGCGCCTCCACCTCGAACCGCACGACGGCATCCACCTCGTCGAGCACCTCGGCCATCGTGCGCAGCGTGAGCCCGAGCGTGTACGCGCCCGCGCGAAGCTCGACGTCGCGCAGCGTCAGCGTGATCTCTCTCGAAGCACCAGCCTCGACGTCGAACCACACGTCGCGCGAATCGGTCGACACGCCGGCCGCCGGCCGCCCGCGCTCGTCCACGATGTCCACTCCGGCCACGGCGCGCGACACGCGCTGATCGGCGCTGACCATCAGCGTGATCTCGAGCGAGCCGCCGGTCGTGATGCCGTCGGTAGCGTTGCCCGATGAATCGAGCCCGTTCACCCGCACCGCCGTGAACCGCGCCGGCGATCGCTTCGTCCGCGGCATGCTCGTCAGATCGACCTCCGACGACGTCGTCGACGCCACTCCCGCCGCGTACCGCCGGCACACCTCCGCCGCGCTCGCGTCGGCGACCACCTTCCCGCCCTGGAGCAGCAGCGCCCGCGTGCACAGGCTCGCGACGGCCGCGAGGTTGTGGCTCACGAACAGCACCGTGCGTCCTTCCCGCTGCCGCACCTCGCGCATCTTGCCAAGACACTTGTCCTGAAACGCCTGGTCCCCGACGGCCAGCACCTCGTCCACCAGCAGAATGTCGGCATCGAGGTGCGCCGCCACGGCGAATGCGAGCCGCACCGCCATCCCGCTCGAGTAGCGCTTGATCGGCATATCCAGAAACGCCTCGACGCCGGAGAACTCGACGATCTCGTCGAACCGCTGCCGGATCTCCGCTCGACGCATGCCGATGAACGCGCCGTTGAGGAACACGTTCTCGCGGCCCGTGAGCTCGGGATGAAAGCCGGTCCCCACCTCGAGCAGCGAGCCGATGCGGCCGTACACGTCCACCTCACCGGTCGACGGCGCGGTGACGCCGCTGATCACCTTGAGCAGCGTGCTCTTGCCCGCGCCGTTGCGCCCGACGAGACCGACGATCTCTCCCCGGCCGATCTCGCACGACACGTCGCGCAGCGCCCAGAACTTCTTCGCATCGCTCGACGAGCGCGCACGGCCCACCCAATCGGCGACCTGCTCGGCCAGCGTCGTCGACGAGACGCCGCTCACGTCGTAGCTCTTCCCCACGCCGCGCAGCGACAGCGCGGGCTCGAGCCGCACGGACTCTGGCGCGGCGGAATCAGTCGCTGCGCACACGACGGCCGGTCCCGGAACCGGCGTCGGCGCGCGAGGAGCCAGTGTGCTAGATGACGTCGGCATACTGGCGGTCCTGGTACAGGAAGAAGAGGATCCCGACCGCGAACAGCGCCACGCTCACGAGTGCCGACGCGCCAATCGCCAGCCAGTGCACGTCGCCGCGGCCGAGCAGCGCCGTGCGCAAGCCGTCGAGCAGCGGCGCGATGGGATTCATTAGATAGAAACGGCGCACGGCCGGCGGCACCGCCGTGATCCCATATGCTACGGGCGATGCGTACAGCAGCAGCTGGATCAGAAACGGCACGACGTACTGCACGTCGCGGAACTTCACCGACAGCGCCGCCGAGATGAATCCGGCACCGAGCGCGACGAGCTGGAGCAGCAGCATGAACAGCGGGACCATCGCCAGCGACCCGAGCCCCGGCGCCTCGCCGCGCACGACCAGCACGAGCTCGAGCATCACCACACCGATCGCGAAATCGAGCAGCGACGCGAGCACCGACGCGGCGGGGAGGATGATGCGCGGGAAATACACCTTCGTCACCAGCGCCGTGTTGCCGATCAGCGAGATGCCACAGCGCTGCAGCGTGTTCTGGAACGCGTTCCAGCCGAGATATCCCGCGAACACGAACAGGAAGTACGGCGAGCCGTCGCTCGGCAGACCGGCGACGACGCCGAACACGAGAGTGAAGATCCCGCTCGCGAGCAGCGGCAGCAGCACCACCCACGCCACGCCGAGCGCGGTCTGGCGGTAGCGCAGCTTCACGTCGCGCAGCGCGAGGGTGAGCCAGAGGTCGCGATAGCGCCACAGCTCGGCGAGGTCGAGCGGCGTGCGGCGCGTCGTCGCACGGATGCGGCGCAGCGGCGTCGGATGCTCGTGCGCGGTGGCGCCGGTGGCGTGCAGCGGGACGGTCATGCAGCGGTGACGTGACGGGCCAGCGCGGGCGGGAGCGGCACTCCCGGCTGCACGGGATATCGGCGCGCCTGCTCCAGAGCGAGCGCATACGTGCGCCCCGCCGTCGCCAGTCCGACCGCCGACCAGAACATCACGCCCGACACGCCGTTGAACACGTTGCCGAAGAACGACGCCGTGAGCAGCGCGATCACCGCTGCGGCGGCACCGTTCGTCACCGCGTCGCGCCGCGCGCGCCGTTCGCGCACGATCGGGATCAGGATGCCGGCGATGGCGAGCGTGAACAGCGCGCCGCCCATCCACCCCATCACACTGAACACCTCGAGCGGTCCGCTGTCGAGCGCGGTCACCGATCCCTTGCGCCCGTTCGACCCGGTCAGCTTGCCGGCGCTCCCGATCTCGCCGAGTCCTTCGCCGGCCGCATTCCGCTCGAGCCGCTGGACGACGTACTTCGTGATCTGCATCCGCTCGCGGTAGCTGCGATCCTCCTCGAGCCTGGAGAGCGACGCGGCGCGGCCCGCGACGGCCTTCAGCACGCGCGGATGCGTGATCGCCGGCGCCGCGAGCAGCAGCACGACGGCCAGCGCGATCCACTGCCGCGGCAGCGTGCGCAGCGGCTGGCGCAGCTGAAGCACCAGTGCGCCGACGAGGAACGCGGCCCACGCCGAGCGGGTCTTGGTGAGCAGCAGCATCGTGAGCCCGAGCGCGAGCGCGAGGAACTTCCACCGCTGCGGCGCCGGGAGCCCGATCAGCACGGCGAACATCAGGAAGGCGGCGAACGACGCCGGCGCGTTCATCGTGCTGAACACGCGGATGAGGAAGGGCACCGGCAGCCCGACGCTGTACATCTCGGCGTTGTACACCCACACGCGGTCCCACGCCGGCGGGTCGACGAACTGATAGAGCCCGTACGCCGACGTCACGACCATTCCCCACAGCGCGACGTTGGTGAACACGCTCCGCCATCGCGGAAAGCGCCGCCACTCGAGCGCGAGGTGAAGCCCGAACAGCAGCGGTCCGCCCCAGTTGAGCAGATCGTACGTCGCCGCCACCAGCGGCTGCTGGATCAGGCCGACCGTGTACGCGTAGAGCAGGGCGAATAGCGCGAGCAGGAAGGGGACGTACGTCGTCCCGCGAAGCCCCTGCGCGCGGCGGAGCAGGGTGAACCCGGCGACGGCAGTCGCCAGCACCGGCCCCGCGAGCAGCAGGCTCGCTGGATGGTAGCCGAACCGCAGGTCGAACACGCGTCGCAGGAAGGGCGTGAGCAGCCAGCTCCAGAACACGAAGCCGACGTACGTCGCCGGGCTGCGCACGTAGGCGAACAGCGCGACGACGACGCAGCCGAGCGGGTAGGTGACGGTGAGCGTGCGCCCGCCGCCGCCGGCGACGGCGATCGTGACGTAGAGCGTGAGCGCCGCGACGGCCGACCACGCGGCGAGGTCGCCGCTGCCGATCGCCAAGCGCCAGCGCGGTCGCGGTGCGACCGCGTCAGCCGGCGGGGCGGCCTTCTCCATCGACGAACAGACCGACGCGGCCATCGTAGCGCAGTCGCTGCGAGCGGGTGCGCTCGCCGTGCACGACGCGCATGCGGCGGCGTGCGACGACGAGACCGAACAGGATCAGGTTCACCGTGACGGCGGAGATGATCCCGTGCAGGAACACGTCGAACCAGGTCGACGCCGCGGCGCCGGGCGCAGCCTGCGCCGCGACGACGTGCTTGAGGTGCAGGACGGCGGTGTAGTCGCGCGCCGTGGCGATGTCGAGCAGCGCGGGGAGCCGCTGGCTGACGTTCGTCGTCAGCGACGGGTCCGCCGCGCTGAACGCGAACATCACCGCGAGCCAGAAGCCGGCGAGGATGAGCGTGTTGATGTACAGGATCCGCACCGAGACGAACCGTGGACGCTGCTGCTCGCGCAGTCGCATCCCCGGCGCGTCGAGCAACAGATACGAGAGCACGCCGATCACGACCGTCGCGGCCAGCACGAGCGGCGCGAAGGCGAGCTCGCCGGCGAGCCCGAGCGCACCGAACGCCCACGCGGGGCCGGTGCGCCGGATCAGCGGCCGACTCGCCGTGGCCGACTCGATCGCGCGCCGGGCGCGCCAGGCCAGGGAACGAGAATGCCGCGCGTGCCGCATCGCGTCCGGCCGCTGGTTACGCGTAGTACGCTCCGTAGCGGCCGAAGTCGTAGCCGCCGCGATAGCGCGAGTTGCGGCGCAGGTCCACACCGTTCAGGATCGCGCCGGCCAGGTTGGCCTGGACGTGCTGCAGCTGCAGCACGGCGAACTTGAGCGCCTGCCGCTCCGTGCGGTCGGCCCGCGCGACGAGCAGCGTCGCGTCGGCGTGCGCGCCGATCAGCGCGGCGTCGGTGAACAGGTTGAGCGGCGGCGTGTCGATCAGCACGTAGTCGTACTGCGTGCGGAGCCGCTCGAAGAAGGGCGACAGCCGGCTCGCCACGAGCAGGTCGGCCGCGTTGTGGCTCGGCATGCCGCCGCTCGGCAGCACGTCGAGATGACCCGAGCCCTCGAGCGTGACGCGGCGGATGCATTCTCCTGGCGTGGCTTGCCCATACAACAGATCGAAGAACCCGGGCGTCGCCTCGATGCCGAACAGCGTGTGCATGTTGCCGCGGCGCGTCTCGGCGTCGATCAGCAGCACGCGCTTGTTCTGCTGCGCGAGCGTCACGGCGAGGTTCGACGCGCTCGTCGTCTTGCCGTCGCCCGAGAGCGCGCTCGTCACGACGATCACGCGCGGTGGCTTCACCGGGCTGACGTAGCTCAGGTTGGTGCGCAGCGCGCGGTACGCTTCGGCGGCCATCGTCTGCGACTCGGCCTCGCGCACCGGCTTCGCCGGCGCGAGGGTCCTCGCCGAGTACTCGCCGGAGACGAGCGCGCGCGCTCGTGAGCCGATCGCGTCCTGGCGCAGGTTGGGGATGATGCCGATCACCGGCGCGCGCACGATCGCCGTCACGTCCTGCTCGTTGTGCACCGTCGTGTCGAGCCAGTCGCGCAGGAAGGCGACGAGCACGCCGATCAACAGGCCGGCGAACAGCGCCACGGCGAAGATCACCGGCCTCGACGTGCCGAGCGACGCACCCGGCAGCTCGGCCCGGTCGAGCACCTGCGCCGTCGAGTCCTGCACCGCGGCCGTGATCTCCGCTTCCTTGAGCCGCCCCTGCACCTGTGTCATCACGTCTTCCACGCCCTTCTGTTCGCGCAGGAGGCGCTGATACTCCACCTGCTGCGCCGGCAGCAGCTGCACGTCGTCGCGGAGCTTGGCGATCCGCGCGTCGAGCGCGCGCACCTGCTCGCCGAGCCCGTCGGCATACGTCCGCGTCGTCGCTTCGATGTCCCGCTTCGACGTCTCGATCTGGCGCTCGACCGACGCGACGTCGGGATCCTTCGGGCCGAGCCGGCGGAGCAGCGCGGCGCGGTTGTCCTCCTGCACGCGCAGCCGCTCGATGGCGATCGAGCTCGGGCTCGACGTGTTGAGCTGCCGCGAGAAGGCAGGCACCGAGAGGAGCCGCTCGTACGCGAGGCGCCCATCGGCGGTGTCGCGCCGGCGGAGCAGGCTGTCGAGCGAGGCGAGCAGCGCGGCGCGGTCGGTCGCCGCCGTGACGCGCGCTTCCTGCAGCCGCTGGATCTCGGCCGTGCGCTGCGCGGCTTCGTTCTCCACGCTGATGATCCTGTTGTCCTGCAGGAACCCGCTCACCGCGACCTCGCGATGGCGCATCTCGCGGCCGAGCGTGTCGAGCTGTCTCCGGAGCAGCACGACCGTCGTTCTGGCCACGGCCTTCTCCGCCTCGAGCCGTTTGCGCACGAACTGCGCGGCGAGGGCGTTGGCGACCTCCCGCACCATCACCGGGTCGTTCCCCTCGTACGTGACCGTGACGATGTTCGCGTTCAGGTTGGGCTGCGACACCTGCATGCGCGCGCGCACGCCGGCCGACGTCCCTTCGAGCGACGCGACCTGGAGCACCACGGCGTCGTTGGCGAGCGCGGAATCCGCCAGACGGAACGTCGCGCCCGGCACCGTGATCGTGCTGGCGAGCGGGAACTTGCCGACCGCTCGCCCGCCGAGCTCCTGGACGCTCACCTGCTTGTCGCCGAACGGCGTCACGCGGTAGGTGCGGAACGGCGCGGCGGAATCGACCTTCGCCCACGCGAGCACCGCGCTGCGCGGCACGCGTCGCGGCTCGGTGACGACGAGGCGCAGGCCCAGCGAGTCGGCCACGTCGTTCGACAGCGAGCGGCTCGTCAGCTCC
>JBJMNN010000038.1:0-6849 GCA_045804245.1 Gemmatimonadaceae bacterium
CCCGATACTGCTCGAGCACCGCGACTGCTTCATCGCGGAGCAGGTTGCGGGTGATCGTGATCCCTCGTTCCTCGAGATAGTGGTATGACTCGGGGAACACCGGTCCCTCGTCGAAGTGCAGCCGCGACGCGTCCTTGCGTCCGGCGGCGTACACGACACGGCGTACGCCGCTCCAGAGCGTCGCGCCGAGGCACATCGCGCACGGCTCGCACGACGTCACCAGCTCGTGCGCCGGCAGGTGGGGCGCGTTCAGCGTGAACGACTGCACTCGTGCCTGCGCCATCATGAAGGCGACCATCTCGCCGTGGAGCGTGCAGTTGTTCAGCCGTACCACGCTGTTCATCCCCACGGCGACGAGCCGCCCCGACTCGCTCTCGAAGATCGCCGCGCCGAACGGCCCGCCCGTGTCGCGCTCGACGTTCTGGCGCGAGACGCCGATCGCGAGCCGCATGCGCGCCTCGTCCGTGCGATAGACCGCGTCCCACGCGATCGTGCCGCGAACCCAATCCGGATAATCGACCTGCACGGTGCGCTGCGTCATCGACGGAAGATGCGGCAACGCGACCGGCGACGGGAGGCGCGTTAGCGCGCGGTGTCGGCCCGGAGCGGCGCGAGCCGGCGCACCTGCTCGAGCAGTGCGTTGCCGGTGAACGGCTTGGCGAGGAACGCCGTGCTCGCCTGGCCGCTCGCGCCGACGAGGACGGGATCCGGATCGTATCCCGAGATGAACAGCACCGGCAGCGACGGGTTCATCGCGCGCAGCGCCTCGGCGACGTCGCGGCCGCCGAGCTCCGGCATCACGAGATCGGTGATCACCAGCTCGATCGGATGCTCCAGCGTCGACGCGATGTGCAGCGCGTCGGCGCCGTGGCGCGCCAGGGTCACGTGGTAGCCCTCGCGGACGAGAATGCGCTCGACGAGCCGGCGCAGCGGATCCTCGTCCTCGACGACGAGCACCGAGACGGGACGCACGCTCTCCTGCGGCACAGCGCGCGCGCCGTGGAGATCCTCGGGCGAATGCTCCGGTCCCACCGCGTCGGCATCGCCCGGCGCGAGCGGGAAGAGCAGGTGCACGACGGTGCCCGCGCCGGGGATGCTCTCGATCCGGATCGATCCACCCGACTGCTCGACGCTTCCATAGATCATCGCCAGGCCGAGTCCCGTGCCCACGCCGGCGCCCTTCGTCGTGAAGAACGGCTCGCCCACCCGCGCCAGCGTTTCCGGGTCCATCCCCGTGCCGCTGTCGCGCACGGCGATCGTGACGATCCTGCCGCGCACGATGGTGTCGACCGTGAGCGTGCCGCCGTTCGGCATCGCGTCGCGCGCGTTCACGGCGAGGTTCACGAGGGCGCCCTCGAGCACGCTCGGATCGATGTAGATGCGTGCCGGCGTCGGCGACGGATGCGCCGCGAACGCGATCCGCTCGTCGAGCACGCGGGCGAGCATCGGCTCGAGCTCGGCGATCAGCGCGCTGACGTCGACGACGCGGGGCGACAGCAGCTGCTTGCGACTGAAGCCGAGCAGCCGGCGCGTGAGTCGCGTCGCGCGGTCGACGGCGCGTGCCACCTCGTCCAGATCGGCGCGTGCCTGCGGCGGCAGCAGATGGCTCTCGTCGCGCACGAGGGCGAGGTGGCCGGCGATGACCGTGAGGATGTTGTTGAAGTCGTGCGCGATGCCGCCGGCCAGCTTGCCCACCGCCTCGATCTTCTGCGCGTGCCGGAGCCGCGTCTCGCGGTCGGCCAGCAGCCGCTCGCGCGTGCGGGCATCGGTGATGTCCGTGGCGATCGAGCGCACGACCGGTTCGGCCACCCCCTCGCGGCGGATCGACGAGTGGAACTGCCAGATCCGCCGCGTGCCGTCGGAGGCGAGCACCGTGCCGATGCCGTCGGCGCGTCCCTCGCGGTGCACGCGCGCGAGGTACTCCTGGAATCCGGCGCGGTGGTGCAGCGGCACGAGGTCGCCCAGGTTCGGCGGCACCTCGTCGGCCCGCATGGCGAGCGAGCGGAGCATCGCCGGGTTCACCGAGAGGAGCCGGCCGTCGAGCGTGTGCGACGTAAGGATCTCGCCGCTGTGCTCCACGAGGTCGCGGTAGCGCGCCTCGCTCTCACGCAGGGCCGCCTGCGCCGCACGCTCGGCACGGAGGTCGCGCACGACCGCGACCGCGCCGACGATGTCACCATCGTCGTTGCGCATCGGCGTCGCGCGGCAGTCGATCGGGATCTCCACGCCGCGGGGCGTTCGGACGACGATGTCGTCGGCCACGCTGGTCTGCCCGCGCAGCGCCTGCGCGAGCGGCCACCGAGACATCGGGTACGGCTGCCCCGTGGTGGCCAGGCAGGCGTCGAAGTGTGGAAGCGGATCGCCGTCGTCGTCGCGCGGCGTCTCGATCCCGAGCGCGACCGCCGCCGGATTGGTGTACGTCATGAAGCCGTTGGCGTCGGTCACCACGACACCCACCGGCAGCGACTCGAGCATCGTCGCCGTCCGCCGCTCGCTCTCGCCGAGCGCGGCCAGCGCGTCCTGGAGCGCGATCGCCTGCCGCTGCTGCTCCGTGCGGTTGCGCAGCACCGCGACGAACAGCCGCTCACCGTCCTCCTCGTGGTCGGCGAATGAGATCGTCACGGGGATGTGCAGCCCCGTGTCGAGCCGCCGCACGATCCCATCGGTCGCCTCCCAGCTCGCCCCCCGCGCTCCGCTGGCGAGGTAGTTCCCCATGGCGGCGCGATGCCGATGTGCCAGCTCGGCCGGCATCAGCTCCGTGATCGCCCGCCCCAACAACTCGGCCGACGTTCCCCCGAACAACCGCTCGGCTGCGGGATTCAGCGCGCGGAGCCGGCCGTCGGCGTCCATCGCGACGATCGCATCGGCCGCCCCGCGGGCCAGCAGCGACGCGAGCGCATCATCGCGGGGCGCGCCCGGGTAGCTCGACGGAATCCCGGCGGAGGTGGAGGACACGTGAGGGCTTGCTCGAGTCGAGTCGCGCCGGAGCGTACGGTCGATAGCGACGATCGGCGCTCTCATTGGAAACGCGCGGGTGCGCCGAAAGGAGCACTGCCGGAATTCGTTCTTGCTAATTTTCTAGCACATGCTAATTTCCTAGCACACCGCCTAACCCACGTGACCACCGTGACCAACCAGACGCGCGATCTCAGCCGACGCGAGCGGCAGATCATGGACTTCCTCTTCAGGGTCGGTCGAGCCACCGCGGCCGAGGTCATGGACGGGCTGCCGGACGCGCCGAGCTATTCGGCCGTGCGCGCGCTGCTCCGGATCTTGGAGCAGAAGGGCCACGTGCGGCACGAGGAAGAGGGGCGCGCCTACGTCTATCTCCCCGCCGTGCGCCGCGACGCGGCGCGCCAGCACGCGCTGTCGCATCTGCTCAAGACCTTCTTCGACAATTCGGCCGAGCAGGCGGTCGCGGCGCTGCTGGCGATCAAGGGCGAGAAGCTGAGCGAGGCGGAGCTCGACCGGATGTCAAAGCTGATCGACGCCGCCAAGAAGGAGGGGCGCTGACCATGCGTGATGCGCTCGTCGCTCCGCTGCTCGACGCGGCGCTGCGCGGTGCCGTCGTCCTCCTCGCGGCGCTCGTGCTCACCGTCCTGCTACACCGCCGATCGGCGGCGCTGCGCCACGCGATCTGGGCCGGCGCGATCGCCGCGCAGGTCGTCCTGCTCGGGCTCGCGGCCTGGGGTCCGCGCTGGCGTGTCGCCGCGCCGGACGCGGTGAGCGCGCTCGTCGCGCCGATCGCGGACGTGCCCGCACCCGCGCCGGTGAGCACGCCACCTGCCACCTCTGCGAGCCCCGCGGCGAGAATGCCGAGTCCCGGCGGCACGAGCTACGTCGCGATGCCCGCCGACTCGCTCGCCGCGCCACGCACGACGAACCCGTCGTCGTCCGAGGCCGTTCGCGCGCGCACGGCGGCGCGCCGTGCGCCGTCGCTCGCGCGAGTGCTCCTCGTGCTGTGGATGCTCGGTGCCGCGGCCGTGCTGCTCCGGCTCGCCGTCGGCACCGTCATCGTGTCGCGGCTCGCGCGGCGCGGCCGCCGCGTGGACGACGGCGGCTGGCTGTCGCTCGCCCAGCGCCTCGCGTCCACGCTGCGCATCGATCGACCGCTCACGCTGATGCGCGGCGACCGGCTCGGCGTGCCAGTGACGTGGGGCGTCGTGTACCCCGTCGTGCTGCTCCCCGAGGACGCCGACGAATGGCCGGAGGAGCGGCGACGCTACGTGCTCGTGCACGAGATGGCGCACGTGAAGCGGCTCGACGCGCTCACGCAGCTCGTCGGACAGGTCGCTCTCGCGCTGTTCTGGTTCAATCCGTTGATGTGGATCGCCGTGCGCCGCATGCAGCTCGAGCGCGAGCACGCGTGCGACGACTACGTGCTGCTCCACGGCACCCAGCCCTCGCGCTACGCCGCCGATCTGCTGGAGATGGTCCAATCGCTCGGCACACCGGCGCACCGCGCCGCACAGCCCGCGTTCGCCGCGCTCGCGATGGCGCGGCGCAGCGAGTTCGAAGGGCGGATGCTCTCGATCCTCGACCCCGTGCTCGACCGACATCCCCTTCACCGAGGACGCACGCTCATGAGCGCGCTCGCCGCCCTGCTCATCATCGTTCCGCTCGCGGCGCTGCAGCCGTATCGGCCCGCGCCGCAGGCGGCGAACGCCGCGTCTGCGTCTGCTTCGTCGCGATCGACGTCGAGCGCGTCACGCTCGGTCACGGTCGATTCGCTGCCGACGGCGCGCAACGATCGGTCGCTGTCGCGGCGGCTCGAAGCGCTCGACAGCGCGCGCACGCTCGTGGGCACGAAGCTCGACGCGACCAGCGCCGCCCTCGGCACGGCGGACACGACGCGCGCACGTGTCGCGTCGTCGACCGGGTCCTCGTCGGCCTCCGCGACGGTCTCGACGAGCGCCTCGTCGTCAGCATCGTCGTCGCAGGACGACGACAGCTGCGAGCGGTTCCAGTACGGCAACTCGTCGCAGAGCGCCTTCCACATGCACGCGAATGTCGACGATGCCGGCTACAACACGATCCGGTATCTCGACTTCGATCGGGATCACTGCCGAGCGGCGATCATCAACGGCAAGATCGTTACGCCGGAGAACGAGGACCACATCATCGCCGTGCTGCCGCAGGGATCGGGTCGCGCGTCGTTCCGCGAACGGACAGGCCAGATCGACCGCGAGCTCACGTTCATGGACGGTCGAGGGGGCGTATCACCCGGACCGATCACGTACCGCGTGAACGGCGTCGAGCGGCCGTACGACGACGAGGGCCGCCGGTGGTTCGCCGAGTTCCTGCCCCGTGTGCTGGCGGAAGCGTCGGTCAACGTCGAGCAGCGCGTGAAGTACTGGCGCTCGCAGGGCGGCACCGACGCCGCGCTGCGCCACATCGCCGACCTGCGCAGCTCGGGCGCCAAACGCGCGCACTACGATGCGCTGCTCGACAACCAACTCTCGGCCTCCGAGCTCGACCATCTCGTCAAGCAGGCGGGCAAGGACATCCCGAGCTCCGGCGATCTCCGCGCGGTGCTGTCGAAGGCGGCAGCGCAGTCGAACAGGGAGCGAGTGCCGGCGTCGACGCTCGAAGAGGCGATCGGTGCAGTGCCGAGCAGCGGCGATCTCACCGCGGTGCTGCTCGCGTTCGGCGAGACCGACGACCGCGATCAACTCCTCGCCGTGGCGCGCACGGCACTCAAGATCCCGAGCAGCGGCGATCTCGCGCGATTCCTCGTGGAGGTCGCGCCGCGCTATCTCGGACGCAACGACGCCGCGTTGCGTGCCGCGTACTTCAAGGCCGTCGCGAACGTCCCGTCGAGCGGCGATCAGTCGCGCGTGCTCGTGAACGCCGTGCCCTACGCCGTGAAGTCTGCGGAGATCGCGCGTGCCGTGCTCACGGCGGTGGGTGAAGTGCCGGCGTCAGGTGACCGTGCGCGTGTGCTCGTCGCGCTCGCCGGATCGGGTGCGGTGCGCGATGCCGCGCTCCGCGACGCCTACCTCAAGGTCGCCTCGGAGATCCCGGCCTCGAGCGACATGCGCCACGCACTCGAAGCGCTCACACGGAACTGAACTTCCCCACCAGGTAGCCGTATGTCGTTCATCCTCGTCCGGCGCGCTCTCCTGAGTGCTAAAAAAACAGCATTTCGAGCCCTCGTTACTTCGCTCGGGTCGGCAGTCGTCGCGATCCTGTCGCCCGTGCTGTCACTCGGTGCGCAGACCGTGGTGCTCGGCGCATCACAGTCGCCAGCGACGCCGAGCGCCCGTGCCGCGGCGAACGCGTCGCGTGCCGCGCAGCCTCCGTCGATCGATGGTCGCGACGACGACGCAGCATGGCGCGACGCCACGCCGATCACCGAGTTCCGCCAGTTCGATCCGGTGGAGGACGCCGAACCGTCGATGCCCACCGAGGCGCGCGTGACCTACGACGACGCGCACCTCTATCTGTTCGTCCGCGCGTACGATCCACGGCCGGACAGCATCATCGCGCTGCTCAGCCGGCGCGACGTGCGCACCGCGTCGGATCAGATCAAGGTGATGATCGACTCGTATCACGACCGGCGCACCGGCTTCGAGTTCGCCGTGAACCCCGCCGGCGTGAAGCGCGACTACTACGCGTACGACGACGGCGCGGAGGATGTCTCGTGGGACGCGGTGTGGGACGTCGCCACCCGCATCGACTCGCTCGGCTGGACGGCGGAGTTCCGCATCCCGCTCAGCCAGTTGCGCTATCCGCCAGCCGCGTCGCACACCTTCGGCGTGATGATCATCCGCGAGCTCGCGCGCCGGAACGAGCGCGTGAGCTGGCCGCTGCTGCGCCGGTCGCGCAACGGGCTCGTCTCGCAGTTCG
>JBJMNN010000039.1:0-19727 GCA_045804245.1 Gemmatimonadaceae bacterium
AGCGTCTGGTCGAGCGTGGCGCGTGCGTAGTCCTCGTAGCGCTGGAAGCGGCCCTTCATCGTGATCATCTCGTCGACCATCAGGTCGCGCGACGCCACTGGATAGCTCTCGTCGCCGACGTACGACGAGAGCACCGGATCCAGGCTGCTGTTCCGGTCGAAGTCGCCGGCGTGTACGCGCACGGGCTTCTGCTCCGTGGCGCGATACCGCGTGTTGAGGCCGAGGTTGCCCGCGACGTAGTCGATGTCGCCGTCGCGATCGAAGTCGCCGCCGACGAGACTGTTCCACCAGCCATGGGTGTCGCCGAGCCCCGTGGACGCGCTGACGTCGTCGAACCGGTCGCCGGCGTTGCGTAGGAAGGTGAACGCCATCCACTCGCCGGCGACGAGCAGATCGACGCGGCCATCCTGGTCGAAGTCGGTGAACAGCGCACTCGTCACGAGCCCGATGTTGGCGAGCGACGGCGCGACGGTCTTCGTGACGTCGGTGAACCGGGGCGCGCCGCCCGGCGGCGTGTCGTTGCGCAGGAGGTAGCTCCGTGCGGGGAGCGGGTACTTTCCGGGGATGACGCGGCCGCCGATGAACAGATCGAGGTCGCCGTCGGCGTCGTAGTCCGCCGCGACGACGCTCGACGCGCTCGTCGACGCGCCGGCGAGCGCACCGGCCGCCGGCGTGAAGCCGCCGTGCCCGTCGTTCACGTAGAGCTGCGCCAGGTAGGTCGTCGAGTCGTTGACGACGAACCCGCCCCCGCTCGTCACGACGAGGTCGAGATCCCCATCGCCGTCGGCGTCGAAGAGCAGGGCGCCCATGTCCTCACGCTGCTCGGCGCCGGGAATCTCGCGCCGCGTGAAGTGACCGGCGGCGGTCTGCAGCCAGATGCCTTTCGACTGGCCGCGGTCGGCGCCGAGGTACACGTCGTCGCGCCCGTCGCCGTTCACATCGCCGACGGCGATCCCGGGCCCGCCCTCCGACAGCTTGTGTGGGAGGAGCGGCGTGACCTTGAAATCAGGAAACTCACGCGCGACGTGCACGAAGGGCAGCGCATCGGTGCCCGTGGCGAGATGGAACAGCCGCTCGTCGGGCACTGCGGCGGGCGGCGGGCATGCGCCCGCGTCGCGGCGGTCCACCTTCACCAACCGGTCCGCGTCGACGGGACCGAGCCGCTGGCAGGCGCCGTCGAGCCAGCGCACCTCGATCGAGTCGACGTGCGCCGCGGCGCCGAGCCCGAAGTGCAGCACCGGATCCACGCTCGAGACGTAGCCGCGCACCGGATTCTGCTCGAGGTACTGGCGCGTGCCGCCCGCGAACAGGCTTACCTGCGCGCCGAGCCCCGCGCTGTTTCCAGCCGGTCCGACGAGCGTGACGCGCAGCCAGTGGCGCCCCGCGAGGCGCTCGGCGTGGTTCACGTACAGCGACGCCGGCGCATCGATGTTGTTCACGACGAGATCGAGGTCGCCGTCGCCGTCGAGGTCCGCGTACGCCGCGCCGTTTGCGAACGTCGCCTCATCGAGCCCCCACTCCTTCGTGCGGTTGCTGAAGGTGAGGTCGCCCTCGTTGCGGAAGACGAAGTTCGGAACCTTCACTTCCGGAAGGTTGCGCAGCCCTTCGAGGAGCCGCGCGCGACGCTCGCGCTCCGCGCCGAACTGGCTCGCCGTCTGGAGGTACGCCACGTAGTCGAGGTTCGTGACGTCCTGCCGATAGCCGTTGGAGACGAACAGGTCCTTCCGCCCGTCGTTGTCCAGATCGGCGAACAGGGGCGCCCAGCTCCAGTCGGTGGCGTCGACGCCGGCGAGCTGGCCGATCTCGCTGAACGTCGGCGTGCCGTCGGGGCCCGGACCGTCGTTGAGCTGCAGCGTGTTGCGGACGTACGAGGGCTGGTAGCCGAGCTCCAGACCCTGATGAAACCGGTCGTAGTTGCCGCCGGGATACATGAGCTTCCGCCGGAAGTTGTCGGGGGGAAGCATGTCCACCACCATCACGTCGACGAGCCCGTCGTTGTTGTAGTCCGCGACGTCGACCCCCATCGCGTTGAAGCTCTGGTGCCTGAGATAGCGCGCCGCCTGATTGGTGAAGGTGCTGTCGCCGTTGTTGATCCACACCAGGTCGTTGGTGAGGAAGTCGTTGGCGACGTATACGTCCGGCCAGCCGTCGCGATTCAGGTCGGTGACGGCGATGCCGAGCCCGTAGCCTTCCTGAAGGATCCCCGCGGCGCGCGAGACGTCGGTGAAGTGCCCGTTGCCGTCGTTTCGATAGAGCCGATCGGTGCTCGGCGCCTCGCCATTGAGCTTGCGCGGACGCGTGATGTTCCGGTTGTACGCTTCGAGCGCGTTCTTGAGCACGTACAGATCGAGGTCGCCGTCGCGGTCGTAGTCGAAGAACGCGGCGTGGGTGTTATAGCCGACGTCGGCGATACCGTACTCCTTCGCGCGCTCGGCGAAGCGCGGGATGCCATCCGCACCGGGGCCCTGGTTGACGAACAGCAGGTTGCCGCGGTTCGCCGAGTCCGGACCGGCGACGGAGAGATAGAGGTCCGGACGCCCGTCACCGTCGATGTCGACGACCGTGACGCCGGTGATCCACTTCGTCGTCTCGACGCCCGCCGCGTGGGTGGCGTCGTCGAAGCGCAGCTCACCGCGGTTCAGATAGAGACGACTCGACACCATGTTGCCGCCGAAGAACAGGTCGGTCCGTCCGTCGCCGTCGAAGTCGGCGACCGCCACCCCCGCGCCGTTGTAGAGGTAGTCGAAGTCCAGGACGTTGTGGACCGAGTCGTCCTCGGTGATCGTGTTGGCGAAGCGGATCCCCGATGCACCGGGCGATCGGAGCTCGAACAGCGCCGACGAGCGCGATCGGCACGCGGCGCCGAGCAGCGCGACGACAACGACGAGCAGGATGAGCGGGGGACGGGTTTTCACGACGAAGGGGATTCCCAATACGGTTCAGTTAGCCGCGCCACACCGTCGTCGCCGTGCACGCGCGGCGTGCGCGCCCGACAGCCGGTCGACCAGCGGCAGCGCCCTCGATCGGGAGGTGGACTCAACGTGGACCGCCGCCCGTGGTCCCGTTGTCCGTCGTCCGTGACGGATGGACCGCGACAGACGGAGGCGCCGACCGGCGCGTGAAGAGCGTGCGCACCACGACGCTGTCACGTCAGCTGTCACGCGCAGCGGACAGCGGGCACACGGACAGCGGTACACGCTGATCCATTTTCCCGATAGAGGGGCGCGACAAAGAAAACAGCATTGGGGTTACTCCCGGTGCACGACGCGCCGGACCGCCTCATACGGGAGCCGGCTCCGGCGCGCTTTTACCCCGGAAATCTACTGCTGGCGCGTCGTGATGACGATGACGCCGTTCGCGCCGCGCATGCCGTAGAAGGCCGTCGAGGCGGCGTCCTTGAGGACCTCGATGCTGACGACGTCGGACGGGTTGAGCGCGGCGAGCGCGCTGCCGGGGCGGAGCTCGGTCGTGGGGTTGCCGTCGATCACGACCAGCGGGTCGTTGTGGCCGGTCGGAGAGCTGACGCCGCGGATCTGGAGGCGGATCGACCCGTCCTGATTGCGGACCACGCGCACGCCGGGGGCCCGGGCCTCGATCAGTTCCTCGATGCGCGCATAGCTCTGATTGGAGCGGTCGCGACCGACGCGAGTGTCGGAGGCGGTGCTCGTGCGCGGCTGTGGCGCGTCGTCGCCGTCAGGGGACTTTGGCCGCGCTCGCGACGCCGAGCAGCCCGAGACCAGAGCGAGCATGGCGACGCAGGCGAGCGCGCGGGTCGTGCGACTCCGGTGTATCGGCATCGCTTCCTCCGAGGACGTGCGGACAGACCCTCCGGCCGGACGTGCAGTCACCGTTCAGCGACGGTGGCGTCCGGGGCGGCCCCTCCGATACTATGTCCGCGCATCGAGCGCGCCAGAGCGCGCTCTACCACCCTCCTCCCAGCCCCCAATGCGCGCCGCAGTCCTCGCTGCCACCCTGCTCCTCGCGTCGACGCTCGGCGGGCAGCAGACGCCGAGGGCGCTGTTCGTCGATCCGCCGCGCGACGCGAAGCATCCGGCCCGCACGGTGGTGCTGCACATCCCATCGGGCGGCGTGCGCATCAACGGCGTGGCGATGGTCGCGGCCGGACCGGGCGCGCATCCGACGTTCGTGTTCTTTCACGGGCTCCCGGGCAACGAGAAGGGACACGACATCGCCCAGGCGGTGCGCCGCGCCGGCTGGAACGCGGTCACGTTCAACTATCGCGGATCGTGGGGCAGCCCGGGCGAGTTCCGGTTCGATCACGCCGTGGAGGATGCGGCCGCGGTGCTCGCCTATCTGCGCGACACGGCGACCGTGCGCGCGCTGGGGATCGACACGACGCGCATCGTGGTCGGTGGGCACAGCATGGGCGGGTGGGTCGCGGCGCTCACGGCGTCGCGCGATGCGCGCCTGCGCGGCGCGGTGTTGATCTCCGCGGCCGACATCGGGTCGAGGGGCGCGTCGATGACGCGCGCCGAGGCCGTGGCGATGATGGCGGACAACATGGAGACGCTCGCCGGCGGCACGGCGGAGACGTTCGCCGACGATCTGCTCGCCGGTGCCGAGCGACGTCGCATGACCGCCGTCGCGCCGGGATTGGTGCGGCTGCCGCTGCTCGTGCTCACGGCGGACGACGGGCTCGCGGCGCACTCCGACTCGCTCGTGGCCGCGGTCAAACGGCTCGGCGGCACGCGCGTCTCGACCATGCACGCGGCGACGGATCACTCGTGGTCGGACAGGCGCGTGACGCTGATCAGCGCAGTGCTCCGCTGGCTCGAGCGGCTGCCGGCCGCGGCGCGGTAACGTTCGACGGACGCGCTGCGGAGTTGCCGCCGATTCAGACCGGTCCGCCGAGCCAGCGTGGCACGTCGCGCACGGCAAGTGTCCACCACGGAACGCCACCTTCCCGCAGCGTTCGCTCGGCGCCGATCCAGTACAGTGCGTCGAACAGCCGGTCGTAGCGCGTGAAGAGTGCCGCGTCGTCCGCCGGCGTAGCATCGCGCTCGTAGCGCTCCACCGAGGCGACGAGGCGCGACGGGAGATCCGGACGAAGGCGATCGAGCAGGAGCGTCGCCGCGAGGCGAAGGCGGGCGCGGCGCGAGCGGTTCGTGAACCGACCCACCGTGAGCGACGGCAGCACCTCGGGATGCTTGCGGGCGAATAGCACTGACGTGCGCCCCTCCGAGTGGACGTCCGCCGCGAGACCGCGCAGCGTCTTGTCGTAGTACTGGTTCGCGAGTGCCGCGGCCGAGTACACGAAGCGTCCGTCGTCGCGCCCGAGGCGCAGCGCAAGCTCGTAGTCCTCGTGACCGTAGACGTCGAACGTCTCGTCATAGCCGGCGGCGTCGAGCAGTCGAGCGCGGCGAATGGAGAGATTGCCGCTGTACACGTCGCCGAAGGCGAGCTGGTCGCTGCGCGTAGCGAGCCGGCCGAGCTTCCGCGCGAACACGGCGGCGCGATAGCGCACGATCGGCGGCGCATCAGCGGGAACGACGACCGGCACGGCGCCGACGACGCCCAGCACGTCCGGCGCGTCGTGACGGGCCAGATGCTCGGCGATCAACCCCGGCGCCGGCTCCATGTCGTCGTCGAGGAAGAGGACGAGGTCGCCCGCAGCCGAGCGCACGCCCTCGTTGCGGGCGCGCGAGCGGCCGGAGCGTGGCAGGTCGATGGCGCGGAGCGCGAACGGCGCGGTGTGCGCGTGCACGGCGTCGAGCGTGCCGTCGGTGGATCCGTCGACGACGACGATCGCCTCGAACGTCGAGGGGGGAGCGGACTGCGCGTGCAGTGCGCGGAGCAGCCGGAGCACCGAGTCGCGACGGTTCAGCGTCGGAACGACGATGCTCAGCTGCGGTGTCGTCATCCCTGACGTCGCTTCACGGCGCGCATCGTGACGAGCAGCGGAAAGTACGGATCGTTCACGTCGAGCTTGCGGCGCGGAATCTCCTCGAGCGCGGTGCCACGCAGGAACGCCGTGGCGGCGAGCACGTTGCCGTGCGTCCGGACCGCCACGTTGTCGTCGCCGAACGTCTCGCCGAACAGCCGCTGGCACGACGCTGCGGTGAACCGCCAGTAGTCCCATTCGAGGCCGGCACCGTGCACGATCCGGCTGAGCGAGGGGACCGTCACGAGCAGGACGCCGCCGGGCCGCAGCAACCGCTCGCACTGCGCGACGGCGCCGCGAAGGTCGTAGATGTACTGCAGCGTCTGCGTGAGGATGAAGCAGTCGAAGAACGATTCGGGGATGCCGTCGCCGGTCGAGAGGTCGGCGATGATCGTCGCCTGCGGATTGGCGGCATCGAGGTCGAGGACGTCCGAGCGCACGACGTCGTGGCCGTACCGCCTCGTGTAGGCGGCGTCCTTCACCTCGAGCGCGTTGCCGCGCACGTCGCCCGCATGCTCGGCCAGGAACCGCTCGATGTAGTAGCGGTCGACGGGAGTGCCGCGGTCCCAACCCCAGTGATCGCTCTTGGGCCGCACGCTGAGCAGCCCGTCGATCGACGGGTAGCGGAGCCGCCGCCGCGCGGTGGGCGAGAGACCGAGGAAGGTGCGAAGACGCGAGAACATCGATCGTCCGATGCGCGATGACGTTATCATTCGGCGAGCGAGGACGCGGACCGCGCACCTCGCGCTGGCAAAGATACCTCGTGCAGCCGACCATGGCGTCCATCGCGCTCCGGTGCACCGCGCCCTGAGGGTCGCGGCCTTCGTCCCCTCGTTTCCCGAGCTGTCGGAGACATTCATCCTCCGCCAGATCGTCGGGCTGCTCGAGCGGGGACACGACGTGCGGATCTTCGCGCACGAGGCGGGTCCGCGTGGGCCGGTGCACGCCGACGTCGACCGCCTCCAGCTGATGCAGCGTACACACCTGCTCGGGGGCGATGATCCGGTCGCGCGAGGCCACGGAGGGCGCGCAGCAATGGGTGCGTTCCTGCGGTGTCTCAGGCCAGAGGTCGCGCGCGCGTCGGGGGGGTGGGGCGCGCTCGTCCGCACACTGCGTGCGCTGCGCGGCGAAGGGCCGTTCGACGTCGTGCACTGCCACTACGGAGTGGCGGGGCTCCGATACGCCGTGGCGGCGCGACTGTGGCGTGCGCCGCTCGTGGTGTCGTTCTACGGCTACGACGTGTCGCGCTATCCGCGCGAGCGCGGCGAGCGGGTCTACGCGCCGCTCTTCGCCGCCGCGCAGCGGGTGACGTCGCTGAGCCCGCACATGGACGACCGGCTGCGTGCACTCGGCTGCGCGACGGAGCGGCTGCGCCGCGTGCCGCTCGCCGTGGACGCGTCGGCCGACGAGCCGCCGCGCGGTTTGATGCACGCCAGCGCCGAGATCCGGCTGCTCACCGTGGCGCGACTGGTCGAGAAGAAGGGGATCGGCGTCGCGCTGCGTGCCCTCGGCGCACTGCGCGACGAGCTCACGACGGTGCGCTACGACGTGATCGGCGATGGTCCGCTGCGTGCCGAGCTCGAGGCGCTGGCCACATCGCTCGGCATCGCCGACCGGGTGCGATTCATCGGCGCGGCGACGAACGATGCAGTGCAGCACGCGATGCGCGAAGCCGATCTGTTCGTGTTGCCGAGCATGACCGCACCGAACGGCGACGAGGAGGGCACGCCGACCGTGCTGCTAGAGGCGGCGTACGCGCGACTGCCCGTTCTCGCCACGCGGCACGCCGGGATATCGGCGATCGTCGCGGATGGCGAGAGCGGCGTGCTGGTGGCGGAGCGGGATCCCGCGGCGCTGGCCGAGGCTCTTCGCGTGATGATCGCGGCGCGCGAGCGTTGGCCCGCGATGGGCGAGGCAGGACGCCGATTGGTGATCGAGCGCGGGCACCTCACGTCCGACGTCGCGGCGCGGCTCGAGTCGATCTATCTGGAGCTCCTGGCGGAGCAGGACCGATGAGCGACGACGCGAAGCCCGTGGTCTCGGTGATCATGCCCTTCCTGAACGTCGCGCGCTTTCTCGAGGAGGCGATCGAGAGCGTGCGCGCCCAGACGTACCCGCGCTGGGAGCTGCTGCTCTGCGACGACGGCGCGACGGACGGCAGCAGCGACATCGCGCGCCGCCACGCCGCGCTCGATCCCGCGCGCATCCGTCATCTGACGCACCCCGACGGCCGAACGCACGGCGCCAGCGCGGCGCGCAATCTCGGCATCGCCCAGGCGCGCGGCGAGGTGATCGCATTGCTCGACGGCGACGACGTGTGGTTCCCGACGAAGCTCGAGGAACAGCTCGCGATCCTCGCCGAGCGCCCGGACGTGGACGCCCTGTACGGCGTGACGGAGCTGTGGTACAGCTGGACCGGTGCGCCGGAGGACGTGCCGCGCGACAGCCGGCCGCCGGGCGGGATCCCGTCGAACACACTGCTCGCGCCTCGCGCGCTTCTCGCGGGCATGCTCCGCCGCGAGCTGCTCGTGCCGTGCACGTGCAGCATCGTCGCGCGCGCCGACGCGGTGCGCCGGTCGGGCGGCTTCGTCGACGAGTTCCGGCAGATCTACACCGACGTCGCGTTCTACTCGCGATTGTCGCTCGTGGCGTCGGTGCTGTACGTCGAGCGGTGCTGGGATCGATACCGGCGGCACCCCGCGTCGGCGTACTCCGAAGTGCAGCGCCGCGGCGAGGGACGCGAGGCGCGCCTCCGGTGGCTGACGTGGCTCGATCGCTACCTCGACGAGACGGACGCGCGCGACGACCGTGAGCTCCGTGTCGCGGTGCGCGCATCGCTGCGGAGGGTGCGCCATCCGCGCCTGTTCGCGCTCGTCGACCGCGCACGCGGGCTGCTGCGCAGGCAGCGCTAGCGGTCGATCGTCCCCAGCTCCGCTCGGAACAGCCGCAGGAACTGGCTGTCGCGGAGTGCGTCGGTGCCGGGCGCGGTGCCGGCATCGTCGCGGCGATGCACCCAGTCGGAGTGCGAGTGCAGTAGCCAGGCGAGCAGCCGCAGCGCGGACAGCAGATCGAATGGGAGCCCGAGCGACCCGAGGTAACGCTCCACGCACGCGAGATTCACGCGGCCGATCGCCGTGTCGCGCGACCACGCGGCGCGATAGGCGGCCTCGTACTTGCCGCTCACCCACGCGCCCTCCAGATAGTAGGCAGCGTACGTGACGAAGTAGATCAGATCGAGCGCGGGGACGCCGGCCGCGACACCCGACTCCCAGTCCAGCACGACGAGCCCCGCGTCGCTCTCGAACACGTTCCAGGGCGAGAAGTCGCGCTGCTCCACCACGACGGGAAGCTCGCCGAGCGTCGCGAGCACGGTCTTCGTGCGCGCGAGTGCGGCGTCGTCCACGAGCGCGCCGAACTCCGATGTAAACCGATCGAAGGCCGGCCCTGCGACACGTTCCCAGACCGGCTGGCGAGGTGCGCCCGTCGCCGGCTCCGCCAGTCGTACGAGCCACTCGGTGACACGCTCCGCAATCGATGCGTACCGCCTTGCATCGAGCCGCGCGAGGAGCGGCGCGCCGGTGAGAGCGCTCTCGCCGACGACGGTCGTGTCGAGCGCGCGGGCGCGGAACAGCACGCGCGGTGCGCCGACGAGCGCGCCGCCATGCTGGCCATGCACGACGTCGAGCAGATCGGCTTCACGCTCGAGGCCATGAGCGGCATCGGCGGTGCGCGCCGTCTTGATGGCGGCGACCGGCGTCGCGGCGGCGAAGGGCAGGAGGATCACCTTGCCCACCGAGCGAGCGCCGGGGGTGAGCAGCACCAGGCTCGCCGAGTCACTCCCAGCGCTCAACGCGCCGTGCTGGCGCGCGAGCGCGACCAATCGTGGCGCCGCGGGTGCCTCGGCGCCCCGCGCGATCACGGCGACGCGCCCATGCGCGCCGAAGCGCGATTGCAGTGCGCCGATCGCGGCATGCAGCTGCTGGCGACGGACGTCGGTCGCACGCGCCGCGCTGTTCCACCACCAGCGTGCGGCCGCGCCCTCGGTGGGCACCCACGCGCGGCAGCGTTCGACCGACGGCCAGGGCCGGTACGAGCGCGCATCGCGCAGGCCGGCTTCTTCCGTCGCGCGCCTCGCGCGGGCGGCAGCGCCTGGGGTGCGGGCGGACCACTCGGTGTAGCACACACCGGTCGCCGCGAGCGCACCGGCGATCGATCGTCGCGTAGCATCGTCCGGATCCTCGGCGACCACGAGGTCGTACCGCACGTCTGGCTGCGGCGCGTCGTCCACCGCTCCGGCAACGAGGGCACACGCCTCTCGCAGGGCCGATCCAGCGAGGCAGAGCGCGCGCCGCGGCGCCGGATCGGGCAACAGATAACGCCAGTCGGCGCGGCGAAGCAGGCGATTCCGTTCGCGCTCGGCGACTGCCGCTGGAGCCTCGGCGCTCATCGCGCCAGCAGCTCCTCGTACAGTCGAGATACCGAGCCGACCATCGAGGCCACCGAGTACTCGCGCGAGACGAGCGAGCGCGCGCTCAACGCGAGACGTGATGCGCTCTCCCGGTCGGCGAGCGCGCGGGCGATCGCCGCAGCGAGCGCAGCGGGGTTCGCCGGCGGAACGAGCGTTCCCGTCTCGCCGTCGCGCACCACTTCGTCGGTGCCGCCCACGGCGGTCGCGATCACGGGCACGCCGGCGGCCATCGCCTCGAGCGCGGCGAGCGGAAGTCCCTCGTACAACGACGGCAGCACGAACAGGTCGGCTGCCGCGAGCAGCGCCGGCACATCGGGCCGATGACCGAGGAAGCGCACGCGATCACTGACGCCGAGCGTGATGGCACGCTCCTCCAGTGCGGCGCGATCGGGCCCCTCGCCGGCGATCGCGAACGACGCGTGCGGAATGGCAGCCGCGGCGTCGAGCAGGTGCGTGAGCCCCTTCTGCGCGTCGAGGCGGGCGACGGTGAGCACGATCGGCCCAGTGTCGCTGATCGCGAGCTCCGACCGCGACACGGGATTCACCGTACCACCGGCCGTCGCCGCGTTCGGGATGACGACGATCTTCTCCGGCCGCACGTGGAAACGGTCCCGCAGCCGTGACTCGACGAAGCGCGACACGGCCACGTGGCGGTGCAGGCAGCGCGTGAGCAGCGCGTGCTGAAGGTCGATGCCGAGCAGTGGCGGCATCTCGACGAACAGCTGCGCCGTCGCGACGCGCGCCCGCACGCGGGCGCACGCGGCGGCCACGATGCCGTAGCGGCACGAGAGCGACCAGATCTGATGGGCGTGGAACACGGCGGCCCGCTCGCGGCGCAGCGCCCGCACGAGCGGGCCGATGGAGCCGATGCCGCGCACCGCCCGCGCAGCGACGGGCACGGCGTGGGTCGGCACGCCGAGCGCGCGCGCCTCGTCGGCCAACTGCGCGGCGCCAGGCGCGTCGGCGTGGAAGAGCAGGGGCCTCCACCGTGCGCGATCGAGCCCGCTCAGCAACTGGAGCAGCGCACGCTCGGTCCCGCCGAACGCCTCGCTGTCCGAGAAATGCGCGACCGTGACCGGCGGAGCGGCTCTCATGGCGCGCCGCCTTCGATGTCGCGCTGGGCCTCGCGCACGCCGCACCAATAGAAGTAGTCGAGCACGGGCGGATACAGCCGCAGGGCGAGCGCGCGCCGGTGCTCGCCGAGCACACTCATGCCGCGAGCGACCGCCCCTCGCACCGCCGGCACGGCGCGCGTCGCGGCGAGAAGCACGCCGACGAACAGTCGTCGCAGGAACGGCTGCTCGCGCCACGCACCGAGCTTGAGCTGCGCGCGCGCTTCCGGATGCAGTCGCTCCAGCTGCACGGCGGTGCGGCCCTTGGCCAGCGTGTCAGCGGCGAGCGCCGCGAAGTCCTTGTCGTAGCGCTGCATGGCGACGGCGGACGGCTCGTACACGATCGGCACTCCCGCCGATGCGAGCCGGAGCGACAGCTCGACGTCTTCGTTGCCGTATTGGGTGAATCGCTCGTCGAAACCGGCGATGCGGACGAAGACATCGCGCGGAAGCGAGAGGTTCCCGCCGTAGAAATCGCGCGCCGTCGCCGGGCCGCCGTTTCTCGCCAGCCACGCGAGATGGCGGTCGAACTTCGCACCGACGTACGCCGACGGAGCGGACGTCGCGTCCGACATCGCGATCGGCACCGGGCCCATGACGGCCTTCGGCTCGCCATCGGCGTGGGCGGCGACGTGGGCGGCCACGAAGCCCGCCGCGGGCTCCATGTCGTCGTCGAGGATGATGACGACGTCGCCGCGCGCATCCGCCACTCCCGCGTTGCGTGCCGCGGCGAGGCCAGGCGTCTCGCGGTGGAGCACGCGTAGCGCGAACGGCACCTCGATCGCCGCAAGGGCGTCCCGGGTGCCGTCGTCCGGGCCGTTGACCACCACCACGACCTCGTACTCGGACGACGGGATCGTCTGCTTGGCGAGCATCTGCACGACGCGCACGGCGTCGTCGCGCCGCCGATACGTCGGGATCACGACGCTCGCGCTCGGCATCAGCTCCGTGCGCCGCGCCGCGTGACCGCGCCGAGCCGCCGCGCGAGCCCCTGGACCCGCGCGTGCAGCGCTCCGATCGGCCGCGCCGAGCGCACGCGATGCCGGTACTCGCGCATCCCCTCCGTGCCGAGGATCGGTACGCGTGGCAGGGCGAGCAGGTCGTCGCGCGATGTCGCCAGCGCTTCGCGCGTCGTGCAGGCCGTGAGATAGCCCGCCTCGCGCGCGAGCTCGCGCGTGCGCGGCGAGTTGGACCCGAACGGATACGCGAGGTGCCGTAGCTCGTGGCCGAGCCGCTCCTCGAGCAATACGCGGCCGCGCACCAGCTCGTCGCGCGCGCGCTCGTCGTCGACGCTCGCGAGCCGCGGATGCGACACGCTGTGCGCCTCGCAGCGCATCCCCTCCCGCTCGGCGGCGCGCAGCGTCGGCCAGTCCGCGGTCGGCAGCTCGAAGCCGAGCTCCGCCGGCAGCCAGCGCGTCGTGCTCCCGACGAGTCCCGCGACGATGAAGAACGTCGCGGTGAAGCCGTGCGCGAGCAGCGCGGGCACCGCGTGCTGCAGGCAGTCGCGCGAGCCGTCGTCGAAGGTGATCACGACCGGCTGCCTGGGAAGCGCGCGCTCGCCCCGAAACGCGGCGCGCACGGCGTCGAGATCGACCGACGTGTACCCGCGCGTCCGCAGCCACGCGAGCTGCGACGCCAGCTCGGCCGGCGTCACGGTGTACTTGCGGTAGCGCTCCACGGGCGTGGGCGTGACCTCGTGGTACATGAGAATCGGCACCCTCGCGCTCATCGTGCCGCGCTCCGCGAACTGCGCGCGCCGAGCAGCTCGGCGTACGCCGCCTCCAGCCGCGCGCCGTACGCGCCGGCGTTGTGGTGCGCTTCGGCGGTCGCGCGTGCGCACGCGCCGAGCGCGCGGCGGCGCGCCGGATCGGCGAGCAGCTCGGCGATGCGCGCCGCGACCATCTCGGCAGACTCGGCGATCGCCACCGGCGGCGCGGTGTCGTCGTACACGATGCCGTCGGCGCCGCGCGGCGTCGTGACGATCGCCTTGGCCATCGCCATCGCCTGCAACACCTTCATGCGCTGGCCGCCGCCCACCCGAACCGGCGCCGCGATCACCGCGGCGCGCGCGATCGCCGGCTCGATCGCCGGTACCCAGCCGTGCACGCGGACGTCGTCGCGCGCGAGATCGGTCAGCGCGCCGCGCGGGTCGCCTCCGTACAGATGGAGCTGTACGCGCGAAAGCCGCGCGCGCAATTGCGGCATCACCTCGAGGGCGAGCCAGCGCGCCGCGTCCACGTTCGGAGCGTGGGTGTAGGTGCCGACGAACGCGATGGTCCCCTCCTCTTCGAGCGACGAATCGGCGACAGCGGGCAGCTCGATGCCGAACGGATTCACGTGCAGTCGCGGCGCAAGATCGGGCGCGAGCCGCGTCACCGTCTCGACATCGCGCTGCGTGAACAGCTCGATCCGGTCGAACGCGCGCCAGACGCGGCGCTGATGCCGCGGCCACCAGTGCCAGTCGGCCTCGTCCATGATACCGCGGTACCAGTTTCCCCGCAGCCAGCCTGCCCAGTCGATCGCCCGCGGCGCCCGCGCCTCGATCTCGACGAGCAGCTTTGGCGCGCGGGTGTCGAAGGTGTAGCCCGCCATCGCATTGTCGTTCACGTGCACGACGTCGAGCTCCTGCTCGCGGCACAGCGCGTCGAGCAGCCGTTGCAGCGCCGGCTCATGATGCCACACGACGTACATCGGCCGGCGGAGCAGCGCCCACCGCGCCGCGTTGCGCATCCAGCGTGCGATGCGGTCCACGACGGTCGCATCGCGCCGCTCGACGGCACGGGCGTCGAACCCCGACGCGCGCAGCCGCTCGAGCGCCTCGAGCTCGCGCGGATCCGGCCCCGCGATCGTGACGACGGTGACCGTGTGTCGCTCCGAGAGCGCACGAAGCTGCGCCCACGCGACGACGGGTACGGCGCTCGGCGCGTCTGGCGCCGGCGGCGATGGCGTGACGAGCAGAATTCGCATCAGCCGTGGGCACGAGTGCGGCGTGACTCGTACAGCAGCCCGAACGCGTACGCGGCGTGCGCGAGCGCCGTGAGCGTGGCCCGCGCCGGCGCGCGAACACCGCCTCCGCGCAGCGCGTACGAGAGCGACCGCGTGTAGAACGCGGGATCGACGCGCACGGGGCGTCCCGACGCGGCGCGCACTCGGCGGAACGCCGCCGCCCCGCGTCCATACCTGAAGTGCTGTCGCACGAAGCCGCGCGCCGAGAGGCGGTGCGCGTGCCGGACGATCGCCTCGGGCGCGCTGACGGACGGGCGCCCCTGCGCCGACCAGCGGTCGCCGAGCTCGCGGTCCTCTCCCGCGCTGAATGGAAACCGTATGTCGAACCCGCCCGCGGCGAGGAACGTGTCGCGCGCCACGGCGAGATTGTTCGAGGTGAAGAACCGGCCCGCCGCGCCGCCGGCGAAGTACGACGAGACGAAGTCGGCGAGCCGCTGGCTCGTATCGGCGAACATGCTGTCGGGGAGCGCATTCACCGTGCGTCCGCCGACGAGCGCGTCGGGGGTCGCGCGCAGCACCGCGTCGAATGCCGTGAGCCAGCCGCGATCGGGAAGGCAGTCGTCGTCCGTGAAGGCCAGCCACTCGCCGCGCGCTTCCGCGGCGCCCGTGTTGCGCGCCTTGGCCGGCCCGGCGTTGCGCTGCTCGACGACGCGCAGCTCGAGCGCGGGGTCGCCCACCGTGATCTGCATCACGTCGGCAGTCGGCGGCCGGCCACCGTCGTTGACGATCACGATCTCGAGCGTACCACCCGGTCGCTCGAGCGCGCGCAGCGCCGCCACGCACGCGGCGAGCGACGCGGGCCGGTTGAACGTCGGAACGATGACGGTGAAGCGGGGGCCCGGTCGACGCGGTTGATCGTGCTGGCGTTCCGGGCGATCGCTCAAAGGGTGACGCTCGAGGCGTGGGGAGATCGATGCTCGCCCGTTCGCGTGGGCGCCGTCAAGCTGCTGCCCGGAAGAAGCCACTCGCGCAGCCCTCCGACCACGGTGGCGATCTGCGCGAGCAGGACGAGCGCCGTACTGCGCAGGGCACGCCCGTGCGCACTGTGCTTCAGCGGATAGGTGAGAATCTGCTTGTAGAAGCCCGGCGCCTCCAGCTGAATCCCCGATTTCCCCCGCCGTCTGGCCATTCCCTCGCGCACCCTGAACAGGGCGCGGCCGTAGCCGAAGTGCTGCTTCCAGAAGCTGACGAGCGAGTGGCCGTGCGCGTGCCCGGCCTCCACCTCGGGCGCGTACTCGCTCCCGAATCCCGCTTCCTCCCATCGTGCGCAGAAGTCGTAGTCCTCACCCGCCGCGCGCGGAAACCGCTCGGAGAACCCGTCGAGCAGCCAGAAGCGGTTCGTCGGCACGGCGAGGTTGGTCGTGCTGAAGAACCGATGCCCGTCGGTGCTGCGCGAGTAATAGTCGTAGACGCAGCTCGTGATCAGCTGGGTGGCGGTCGCGTAGGGATCCTTGGGGAGCAGGTTCACGATCGAGCCGCCGATCATGTGCCCCGGATGCCTCCGCTTCCGTTCCACGAGCGCCTCGAGCCAGTGCGATTCGGGAACGCAGTCGTCGTCGGTGAAGGCGAGGAAGCCGCTGCGCGCGTGGCGGGCGCCCTCGTTCCGCGCCGCAGCCGGGCCCGCGCGCGACCGGCGCACGACGAGCACGTTCATGCACTCGGTGAACGGCTCCACGGTCGCGGCCGCCGGCGTCGGGCTGCCGTCGTCGCAGACGATGACCTCGAACGCCTCGCGGGGCAGCGTCTGGGCCGACAGCGCCGTGAGGCACCGCACCAGGCTCTCGTTTCGCCCGAAGGTGGGAATGATGACCGAGACCGCCAGCGGGGTGGCGTTCGCTGGTCGCTCCTCGATGAAACTTCCCGCTTGCGATTGCGTCAAGAGCCGGTCGTGAAGGGAGCGGGCGAACCCCGCTTCTTGAAAGATGCATTCAAACACCGGGCCGTGCTCCGCATCAAGTGGCGGCCCGAACCGTGACCTCGGGACTTTCAAACCTTCGGTGGGTGTCTTCCGTCCAATCGGCACGAGTCGCCGAACGGGCTCGTCTCCCACCAATGCAGACATCCCCATGCCGCTTCATATTCCAGTGCGCGCCCCCCGCCTGGCTCTCGTTGGCGTTGCCCTGCTGTCCACCACGCTCGCCGCGCAGCAGACCAACGCACATCAGTCGGCGCCGGTGCCCAGCGCTCACGCCGCGGTGCGGACGTCGTCCGTCTCGATCGACGGGCGGCTCGACGAGGAAGCCTGGAAGCAGGCCACGCCCATCACCGAGCTCCGGCAGCAGCGCCCCGTCGAGGGCGGCGCGGCGACGCTCGCCACCGAGATCCGCATCCTGTACGACGACGAGGCGCTTTACGTCGGCGCGCGGATGAGCGAGCCGATGGGCGCCGCCGGGATCCGCGCCCCGCTCGCGCGCCGCGATCAGCTACTGCCGAGCAACGGCAACAACGGCGCGTTCAACTCGCTCACGACCGACAAGCTCGCGATCCTCCTCGATCCCTATCACAACCACATCGACGAGATCTGGTTCGAGATCAATCCGGCAGGCGTGCGCGGCGACCAGTTCAACGGCGATCCCTCGTGGGATCCGGTGTGGGAAGGCGCCTCGCGAACGGACGCGACGGGTTGGACCGCCGAGCTGCGCATCCCGTACTCGCAGCTCCGCTTCTCGCGCGACAGCGTGCAGACGTGGGGACTCCAGGTCTGGCGCTACGTCGACCGGCTGAACGAGCAGGACATGTGGTCGTTCCGCAAACGCGACGAGAGCGGCGGGCCCGGGTACTTCGGCCATCTCGAGGGTCTCGTCGTCACGCACCGGCCGCGCCAGGCGGAGCTCCTGCCGTACGTCGTCTCGCGGAGCCAGTTCAAGTACGCCAGCCCGGACGATCCGTACCGCAATACGAGCGACGTGAAGCTGAACGCCGGAGCGGACATCAAATACAACCTCACGTCGAACCTCACGCTCGACGCGACGATCAATCCGGACTTCGGCCAGGTCGAGGTCGATCCCGCTTCCCTCAACCTGTCGGCGTACGAGACCTTCTACGACGAGAAGCGCCCTTTCTTCGTCGCCAATCGCAGCGCGTTCAGCTTCGGCGGCACGAGCTGCATGTTCTGCAGCAACTTCTCCGGGCTCGGCGTGCTGTACTCGCGGCGCATCGGCCGGCCGCCGCAGCTCAACGGCTGGGTCGCGAATCGCGCGTCGTTCGTCGATTCGCCTGACGACGCCACGATCCTCGGCGCGGCGAAGATCACCGGCCGAACGAGCAGCGGCTACACCGTCGGGCTGCTCGACGCCGTCGCCGGCCGAGAGACCGCACGCTATCTCCCGTCGGGCGGTGGCGCGGAGCGCACGCAGACCGTGGAGCCGCTCACCAACTACTTCATGGGTCGCGTTCGCAAGGAGCTGCGCCAGGGAGCGACCACCATCGGCGTCGTTGCGACGTCCACCGTGCGCAGCCTCGGCAGCGATTCCGTGCTCGTCGCCCAGCTGCGTGACAACGCCACGGCCGTCGGCATGGATTGGAGCCACGCATGGCACAACCGGCAGTATCGCTGGCGTGGCAGCGTCGTCGCCTCCGACGTCGCGGGATCGGCGAACGCCATCGCGCTGACTCAGCGCTCCAGCACGCACTACTTCCAGCGCCCCGACAGGCGCGTCACCACCGATGGGCTGTTCGACACCGGCTACGACACGACGTTGACGTCGCTGCGCGGCTACGGTCTGTACTCGCGGCTCGCGAAGGAGAGCGGCACCTGGAATTGGGAGGCGCAGACCAATTGGCGGAGTCCCGGCTTCGAGGTGAATGACCTCTCCTATCTCGGCCGGACCGACTACAAGTGGATGAGCGCCAACATCGCGCGTAACTGGCTCAACCCCGGCCGGTGGTATCGCAGTCAGGTCATCATCACGGGCGGGCAGCAGCAGTTCAACTTTGACGGCAAGCGCACCGACGCGCAGCAGCAGCTCTACTACGGGCTCGAGTTCCTCAACTACTGGAACCTTCGCTCGTTCTACATCCACAAGAACACGACGGACGACGACCGACTGACGCGTGGCGGACCGACTGTCAAATCGCCGG
Source organism: Gemmatimonadaceae bacterium (assembly GCA_045804245.1). Taxonomy (GTDB): domain Bacteria; phylum Gemmatimonadota; class Gemmatimonadetes; order Gemmatimonadales; family Gemmatimonadaceae; genus AG11. Next base: position 18,569 of record JBJMNN010000039.1, read on the forward strand.
GCTGGAACTTCGGACACTTCCAGGTCTCGACCGATCCGCGCCAGCGCGCGGTGTTCGACGTGTCGATCAACGGGTCTCGCGGCTACGACGGGACGGCGAGCTACGACTTCAACCCCGGCATCGCGCTCAAGCCGGCGTCGAACATCTTCGTCCAGTTCGGCCCGAGCTACAGCTGGGCGCAGAACAAGCAGCAGTACCTGCAGCGCATCGACGATCCCACGGCGACCGCGTTCGATGGCAGCCGCTACCTGTTCGGTTACGTCACGACGCGGCAGCTCTCGCTCGAGACGCGCGTGAACTGGACGCTGCGTCCGACCATCACCCTGCAGCTCTACGCGCAGCCCTTCTACGCCAGCGGCGACTACGACTCGTTCAGCGAGTTCGCCGCGCCGCGAGTCGTGACGCAGCTCGAGTACGGCAAGGACATCGGCACCGTGACGCGCGACGCGACGGCCGGCACGTACACGCTCGATCCCGACGGGACGACCGGACCGGCCAGAGCGTTCACCCTCGGCGAGCCGAACTTCTCGAGCCGCTCGCTGCGCGGCACGGCGGTGCTGCGGTGGGAGTATCGGCCCGGTTCGACGATGTTCTTCGTCTGGACGCAGCAGCGCTCCGGCAGCGATTCCTTCGGCGACTTCGACTTCCGGCGGGATACGCGGAGCCTGTTCGGCGATCGGCCGGACAACGTGTTCCTCGTGAAGGCGACGTACTGGGTGGGGAGGTAGGGCACTCCGTTCGACGCATTCCTGACAGATCGACGCGGAGAGCGCGGAGATGGCGGAGAGCGCGGAGACTCCTGGCGCGTGGACGCTTCGATGCCAACCAGAAAAAAACTTTGGAGTCGCGCCTGGAGAGGATCGGCGGCCACGGAGAGCGGCGCATCCTCGAGCAGTCCTCCACGCGCTCGCCGTGCACCCCCGCGTTCTCCGCGCCAGTCAGTCGGAATGACAACGTCGCCCCGAACCGGCACCGTTTGCCTACTCCGCGAAGGCGCGTATGTGCAGCTCGCCACGGGCGGTTCACGAGCGACACGCTGACGCGTCGCGGTACCCTGGAGAAGGGCGTGACCGTGGCGCGCGGCCAGGAGGCGAGCCTCACGGTCGATTTGTTCAACGCGTTCAACTCGACCAACTGGGGCTGCTACGACACGACGATC